>CAYXWW010000020.1:456-13741 GCA_964468905.1 uncultured Rhodoferax sp.
GTCTGCTGCCATTAACCACTCGGCCACCTCTCCTTCGGTGAACCCCGGATTATGCCACGGTTTTCATGGCGCGGCGAGTACCGTTGAACTTCCTGTCACCAAATTATGGGGTTCTGCCCCATTCCAACCAAGGCGTCGTTGGCTCGTTTGAAGTGATTGCACCCGATAAACGGAAACGGAAGGCGCAACGCCGAAAGGGGTGACGGATGATTTGCGGTCAGGACAACATGTCGTCCTTGGCTCAAAAGAGATCGTGCTGCCACCTTTTGCGCATGCCCACCCCAAAGCATAAATACAACAGGCTGTTGCTGACTGGCCACGGCACCCAAAACGGATTCAGTCAGAACCTCCCACCCCCGTTTCTCATGGCTCGCAGGATTGCCCTGCTCTACGGTTAAACACGTATTGAGCAACAAAACACCCTGCTTTGCCCACCGCACCAACGAACCATTGACAGGTGGCGCATGGACAATCCCTGCCGCATCACTTTCCCGGGCAAGCTCCTTGAAAATGTTGCGCAGAGAGGGCGGCACGGTCACGCCAGGGGCAACTGAAAAAGCAAGCCCTTCAGCCTGCCCAGGTCCGTGGTACGGGTCTTGGCCCACAATGACAACCCGCACTTCTGCCAAAGGAGTCAGCGTCAGCGCACGCAACGGTTGCGGCGGGTAGATGCAAGCACCTTGCGTTAGTCGATGGGTCAAAAATTGACCGAGCCCCAGTCCTGCAGGGCTTTGCAGGAAAGTTTGCACCAAAGGCTGCCAATCGGGTGCGACTTCCCACAAATCGGGCTCCCACGCAGCCATCCGGTCAGCGCCCTGCCATTGCTTGGCCTGGGCGCCAAATAAGTCCTGCTGCAATCCGCCCGTTTCACGCATGTAGCGCCGACAGACCTGCTGGCTAAGGGGCCGAACCAAACAACGAGGCAAGGGCCTCACCCGGGTCGGGTGCGCGCATGAAGGCCTCTCCCACCAAAAATGCGTTAACCCCGGCAGCGCCCATCCTCAGGACATCTTCTCGGCCCAGGATACCGCTTTCGGTCACCAGCAGGCGATCAGCCGGCACCTGCGCCCGAAGCGCCAAAGTGGTATCCAACGTGACCTCGAATGTCTTCAGATTTCGGTTATTGATGCCAATGAGTGGCGTCTTGAGCTTGAGCGCACGTTCTAGCTCCAAGCCATCGTGCACTTCCACCAGCACCGCCATGTCCAAACTTCTGGCAATCGCCTCCAGGTCCTTCATCTGGGCATCGTCCAGGCACGCTGCGATCAACAAGATGCAGTCTGCACCCATCGCCCGTGACTCATAAATTTGGTAGGGATCAACCATAAAGTCTTTGCGCAGCACGGGTAGCTGGCAACTGGCGCGTGCTTGCTTAAGGTAGTCCACCTCACCCTGAAAGAACTGCACATCGGTCAACACCGAGAGGCAGGCTGCGCCATGGTCTGCATAGGACTGCGCGATATCTGCCGGAATGAAATCCGCCCGCAGCACGCCCTTGCTCGGGCTAGCCTTCTTGATCTCCGCAATGACCGCAGGCTTGCCAGCGGCGATCTTTTCTTTCAATGCGCCCACAAAGTCGCGCGTAAGCACGCGGGACTCGGCATCAGCGCGCACCACGGCAAGGGACTTGCGTTTCTGCGCAGCAGCCACCTCTTGGCGCTTGACCGCCACAATTTTGTCCAGAATGTCGCTCATGGTTTTCCTACCTAGTCAGTTGGGGTCAGAGCACAGCGCTGCGCGAGTGGCCTGACCCACAAAGTTATTGGCTTGCCAGTTCGCCTGACAGCTTGATCAGCGCATCGAGCTTGGCCCGGGCCGCGCCGGATTCAATAGCAGCACGCGCCAACTGTATGCCTTCTTGCATACTCGGCACCACGTTGGCCGCGTACAGCGCCACGCCAGCATTCAGGACCACGATATCTTTGGGTGCGCCTGCTTGGTTATTCAGCACGCCCATCAGCATGGCACGGGAATCTTCTGGTGTAGCCACTTTCAGCGCGCGGTTGCTTGCCATCACCATACCAAAATCTTCAGGGTGGATTTCGTACTCAGTAATCTTCCCATCCTTGAGTTCACCCACCAAAGTTGCCGCGCCAAGGCTCACCTCATCCATGCCATCACGGCCATACACAACCACGGCATGTTCAGCTCCCAAGCGCTGCATGACCCGCACCTGGATACCCACCAGGTCCGCATGGAACACACCCATCAGGATATTGGGCGCACTGGCCGGATTGGTGAGTGGACCCAGCAGATTGAAGATGGTCTTGATGCCCATTTCACGGCGCACGGGTGCCACATTCTTCATGGCGGGATGGTGGTTGGGCGCAAACATGAAGCCAATGCCCGTCTCTGCCACACACTGGGCGATGGCGGCTGGCGACAAGTTGATGTTGAGCCCCAAAGACTCGAGCACATCGGCACTACCGCTTTTGCTGCTGACGCTGCGCCCCCCATGTTTACTAACCTTGGCCCCTGCAGCGGCGGCCACAAACATCGAGCATGTCGAGATATTGAAGGTGTGCGAGCCATCCCCGCCCGTACCCACAATGTCCACCAGATGTGTCTTGTCGGCGATTTCGACCTTGGTAGAGAACTCGCGCATCACTTCAGCAGCAGCAGATATTTCGCCAATGGTTTCCTTCTTGACACGCAAACCGGTGATGATGGCGGCCATCATCACCGGCGAGATTTCCCCCGCCATGATCTGACGCATCAGATACAGCATTTCGTCGTGGAAAATCTCGCGGTGCTCAATCGTACGCTGCAAGGCTTCTTGCGGCGTGATCAGTCCCTTGGGTACAGACATGGTGAATTCCTTGCTTAAATTTCAATGAATTGGCCTATTAGCCCTCGTGGAATATGTGATAGCAGCTATAAATTTAATAGCTTACACCAGCCCCATCAACGAAGGAAATTTTTCAGCATGGCATGACCGTGCTCGGTCAGGATCGACTCCGGGTGAAACTGCACACCCTCCATGCGCAATGCATCGGGCAAGCTACTGTGCCGCACACCCATAATTTCCCCGTCGTCCGTCCAAGCCGTGACGTCAAGCTCCTTGGGGCATGTGGCACGCTCAATAGCCAGCGAGTGGTATCGGTTGACCGTGAACTGGCGGGGCAAATCGGCAAATACGCCTTCTTGCGTGGTTGTGATCACGCTAGTTTTGCCGTGCATCAGCTGCTGTGCACGCACGATGGTTCCGCCCAGCGCTGCCCCAATGCTTTGATGCCCCAGACAGACACCCAGAATGGGCAGCTTGCCCATGAAGTGCTGAATAGCAGGCACCGAAATGCCAGCCTCAGCCGGCGAACACGGCCCCGGTGACACCACAAGCCGATCTGGCTTGCGCGCTGCAATGGCTTCAATGGTAATTTCATCATTGCGGAACACTTCCACCTGCGCTCCCAGCTCGCCGAAATACTGGACGATGTTGTAGGTGAAGCTGTCGTAGTTGTCGATCATCAAGAGTTTCATGTCAATTCTCCCTCGCGCAGGCGCGCAAACTCGCGGTGTTCATAGGCGATGCAGGCCTCAATCATGTTGCGGTAGATCGCCTCAATCACGCTGGGCTCCCCGCCTTGATCCAAAGCTTGCTGTCTGACGCGGTCCACAATGGCTTGAATTCGCGCCTCATCACGCACCTGGTTCAGGTGTGGCTTGATGCGCGCGGCCTGCGTCATATACGCAGTGCGCTGCACGAGCAGTGGCACCAGCAAATCATCAATGGCGTCGACGCACTGGCGTACCTCGGCCATCGTGGTGCACTGTTGCACGGTGTTGGAAATCGGGTTCATTGCAGCCCCTCCTCGACCAGCTCGGCTGCACGCAACAGCGCACGCGCCTTAGCCTCTGTCTCTTTCCACTCCAGCTCCGGCACACTGTCCGCTACCACCCCGGCGGCCGCTTGCACGTACAGTGTCTCGTTCTTGATGATGCCCGTACGGATGGCAATGGCCACGTCCATGTCACCGGCATAGCTCAAGTAGCCACATGCCCCGCCATAAATGCCGCGCTTGATGGGCTCCAGCTGATCGATCAGCTCCATGGCATGCACCTTGGGCGCGCCTGTCAGCGTGCCCGCCGGGAACGTCGCTTTCAGCACATCCATGCTGCTCATGCCGTCCAACAACGTGCCGTCAACATTGCTCACGATATGCATGACGTGGCTGTAGCGCTCCACGCAAAATGCATCTGACACCTTGACACTGCCAATTTTGGCAATGCGGCCGATGTCGTTACGTGCCAGGTCAATCAGCATGACATGCTCCGCGCGCTCTTTGGGATCGCCCACCAGCTCAGTTTCGGCAGCCTTGTCCAGCTCGGGAGAGGCACCACGTGGGCGCGTACCCGCCAAAGGCCGAATCGTGATTTTGGTGGATGCCGCCGGAGCGATACCGGCTGCCGCTGTGCCACCCTGAGGCAGGAGCCCACCATCGGATGGCAACGACCCTCCCACTGCGGCAGAGCGTGCGGGCATGGTTTCCTGCCGCACGAGAATCTCAGGGCTCGCGCCCACCACGTGGAAATCCCCAAAATCGTAGTAGTACATATAGGGACTGGGGTTCAGCGACCGCAGTGCCCGGTAGAGCGACAGTGGCGATGCGGTATAGCGTTTCTTCAAACGCTGCCCTACCTGCACCTGCATAAAGTCGCCACCAGCGATGAGCTCTTTGGCACGCTCAACGGCTGCGATGTAGTCGGCCTTGGCGAAGTCGCGCTGTACGGGTTGACTGGGTGTTGGGTGCACCGGTGCAATGTGAACCGCCTGGGCCAATCGGTCCTTCAGTGCACGCAATCGCTCGTTGGCGCGGGCATACGCATGGGGCTGACTGGGGTCTGCATAGACAATCAGGTGCAGCTTCCCCGACAGATTGTCGATAACCGCCAGTTCTTCGCATTTCAACAGCAAAATGTCTGGGCAGCCCAACTCATCGGGCGGGCAACTGGCTTCCAGCTTTTTCTCGATGTACCGCACCGCGTCGTAGCCAAAGTAGCCTGCCAGGCCGCCGCAAAAACGGGGCAACCCTGGTCGCAGCGCCACTTTGAAACGCTTTTGGTAACTGGCTATGAAATCCAGCGGATTTTCGCGTGCGGTTTCTACCACCACGCCATCGGTTACCACTTCGGTGACGGCATCGGAACCAAAACCGCTTGCACGGACCAAGGTGCGGGCCGGCAACCCGATAAAGCTGTAGCGCCCAAAGCGCTCGCCACCCACAACAGATTCCAGCAAAAAACTGTATTTGCTGCTGTCGGAGGTTTGGCCTGCTTGGGGAGCGGCTTGCGGGACTAGCTTCAAATACAACGACAGCGGGGTTTCCAGGTCGGCAAAAGCCTGCGCCATCAACGGAATACGATTGAATCCCTGTGCGGCCAGGGCTTGGAAATCAGGTTCAGACATCATGGGTTGTTACCTCTCATTGCACGGTGGTCGCTTGGCGCCACCTACACCGCGCCGTGGCAGGCGCAGGTGATTCATTCAAACCGATATCGCTGGACTTGCCAGCAAAGACTGGGGGCGCGCAAGATGTCGGATTGGGGGTCCGTGCCGCTTGATCGCGCAGAACCCGTGGGTGCCGCGCAGAAATCGCCTAAAAAATCAGGCGGATTGCGCAGCCACGAATCCGGGCATGACGGTCCATGTACGCCAGGGCCAGGCTCCCCGGTCGCTACAACCCGCAATAAAGATGTGGTGGACAAACATGCGCCCAGTGTATCAAACCGCCAACCCTCAGCCAGTCTGCGACAAGCGCAAACGGGGTCCATGCAACGCAAAAGATATAGAAATGCCACGATGGACTGGCGGAAAACGCACCAAAAACGGGCTTTTACATGTATCGACAAACCCAGAAAATGCCGCTAGAGTGGGACGCGTCACACACACGTAACGTTGCGCTTTGGAAGGTCATTTTGATGAAACTACGTCTCAAACTCCCACTGGCTTTTGCGCTGGCATTGGGCCTCCTCTTTCTTGGAGCGCTATTTGGCATGCTGCGACTCAACGGCTCCATAACAGACTATGAAACCAAGGTGCAAAACGCCGTAGGAGCGTATGCCAAGATTTCACAAGTTGATGACAAATTTGCGACAGCCATCCAGGAATGGAAAAACGTGCTTTTGCGCGGCAAGGACCCCAAAGACCTGGACAAATACTGGTCCGCCCACCTCAAAGAAATGCAATCGGTACAGGATGGCCTCAAAGAACTTTCTGGCATGCCAATGGACAGTGACGCAAAAGCAACGCTGCAAAAACTGGAGCAGGCCATTCCCACTGTAGGCGACGCCTACAAAAAAGCATTCGAAGCATTTAAGGCCGCGGATTTCGACTCCACTATGGGTGACAAAGCAACCCGGGGTAAAGACCGGGAGGCGGGCACTCTGATGGTGGAGCTCCAGGAAAAACTGTACAAAGCCGAACTTGAAGCGAGTGCCGCCGCCAGCAAGTCTGCATCGAGCAGTTCCACTGCAGCATACATCGCAATGATCTTGGCCGCCGCCATTGGAATATCAGGCGGCATCTGGCTTAGCCGCCAAATTACCGACCACATTGACACCGCCGTGCGCGTGGCGCAGCAAGTGGCAGAAGGCAATTTATCAGTCCCCATTCACGTAAACGGCGATGACGAGTGCGCGGCTTTGATGCGATCCCTTCATACCATGCAGACCAATCTGGCACGGCTGGTGACCAATGTCCGCCAGGGCTCCGAGGCCGTGGCCACCGCCAGCGCAGAGATTGCACAAGGCAACAACGACCTCTCGGCCCGCACCGAGCAACAGGCCAGCGCCTTGCAGCAGACTGCGGCGTCCATGGCAGAGCTCAGCTCCACCGTCAGGCAAAACTCCGACAGTGCCAAACAGGCGAACCAGCTCGCCCAAAGTGCGTCGTCTGTCGCCATGCAAGGCGGGCAGGTAGTAGACCAAGTCGTTGACACGATGAAGGGCATCAATGATTCCAGCCGCAAGATTTCAGACATCATTAGCGTGATTGACGGCATCGCGTTCCAGACCAACATTTTGGCGCTCAATGCCGCCGTTGAAGCCGCCCGCGCGGGCGAACAAGGCCGGGGCTTTGCCGTTGTGGCCAGCGAAGTGCGGTCATTGGCAGGGCGCAGTGCCGAGGCCGCAAAAGAAATCAAGTCCCTTATCAACGCCAGCGTGGAGCGCGTCGAACACGGCACGGCCTTGGTGGATCAGGCTGGTACCACCATGACGGAAGTGGTCGACAGCATCCGCCGGGTGACCGACATCATGGGTGAAATCAGTGCAGCCAGCGTCGAACAAAGCCAAGGTGTCGCGCAAGTCGGCGCGGCCGTTGCGCAAATGGACCAGACGACGCAACAAAACGCCGCTTTGGTAGAAGAAATGGCCGCCGCAGCCAGCAGCCTCAAAGGCCAGGCGCAGGACTTGGTGCAAGTGGTGGCATCGTTCAAGGTGGAAGGCGGTGGCATGTTGGGTAGCATGGGTTCACGCCCTGCGGCGCGCGCGCCCTCAAGCTATAAACCTGCCCCGCCGTTGCGCAAGACCACCCCTGCTCCTGTGCGCAAGCTGGCCAGCGCAACTGCCACGCCAGACGCCAATGCGTTACCCAAACCAGTCGCAACAGCCAGCGCCAAAACAACCACGGCAAGCGGTGACGACGATTGGGAGACCTTCTAAGCCCTGGCCAGCACCCACTCCACCAAGGCGGGTGCTTCCAGTGGCTTGCTGTAGAGATAGCCTTGTCCCTTGTCGCATCCAAGTTCAGCCATGAGTTTGGCCTGTCCTTCGGTTTCAATCCCTTCAGCAACGGTACCCAAACCCAGGGTTTGGGCCATGCGGATGGTGGCCTCAATCAGCACCCGGTGGTAGGCACTGGTTTGTGCCTGGCTCACAAATGAACGGTCCACTTTCACAAAATTGACCGGCAACTCGTGCAGACACGACAAAGACGAGTAGCCCGTGCCGAAGTCATCCAGCGACAAAGCCACGCCCAAAACCCGAATGCCATGCAGGGTGCTGAGCACCACCGCGTCCTGAGCCGCCAGGCTCTCGGTCACTTCCAACACCAGTTGCCCCGGATGCAGCCCATTGGCGCGCATTGCGTCGCGCACCTCATTGACCAACCCGGCCTGGCGCAATTGGGCGCGCGACAAGTTAACTGCCAGCGTAAAAGGCGCGGAATCACCCGCAACAAAAGGCATGGCGGCAAAGGTGCTGCAGGCTGTCTGCAAAACAAACTGGCCCAACGCGCCGATCAACCCACAAGCCTCTGCAACAGGAATGAACTCCACCGGGGACACCAAGCCACGTTGCGGGTGGCGCCAGCGCAGCAATGCTTCTACACCGGTAAAGGCGCCGTTTGCCAGATTCACCAGCGGCTGGTACACCACGAACAGCTCTTGGTTATCGAGTGCCAGGCGCAAATCATTTTCCAGCGCAACCGAGGCACGCACCTGTTGGCGCATGGATGGTTCAAACATCACATAGCGTGCACGACCGGTGCGTTTGGCCTCATACATCGCGATGTCCGCATCGCGCAAGACACTGTCCGCATCGTCGGCGGCATTGCTGCTTGTAACAATGCCAATGCTGGCTGACGACACTACCTTTTGGCTTCCAATGGCGTAGGGCTTTGAGAGCACGTCCAGCAAACGCCCGGCAACAATCTCGGCGTCAAGATCGCCCCGAATATTGTCCAGCAACACCACAAATTCATCGCCACCAATGCGTGCCGCCACATGGGAGAAATCGCTACTTTTCAACAGGCTATCGCCCGGGCGCAAACTGGTCTGCAGACGGCTGGCGATCTCGCGCAGGAGCGCATCACCCACGCTATGGCCTAGCGTGTCATTGACTTGCTTGAAACGGTCAAAGTCCATGAACAACACCGCAAACTGGTAGCCCGGCTCAGCGCGCCCCCGCGCAATTGCCTGCTCAACGGCTTGCAAAATCACGCTGCGATTGGGCAATTGGGTGAGGCCATCGGTGCGTGCCGCCGCCCGTAACTCATGCTCCAGTGCTTTCTGCGCCTGCACATCCAGCGCAATGCCCGCCATGCGCACAGCATGGCCATTGGCCGCGCGGTCCACGACCGCACCAACAAACATGATCCAAACCCAGCGCCCCGACCCATGCTTGACGCGGATGGACATGCGCAGCGTCTGTGCAATACCGCGCATATGCGCAACCAAGGCACCTTGCCAAGCCTGAAAATCATCCGGATGGATGGCCGCGCCCCACAACTGGCCCGTCATTCCAAACTGGCCCTTATCGGAACCGAATATCTCCAGCATACGATCGTTGCACTGCATCGCGTCACTGGGCACATCCCACTGCCACGTGCCCAGACCCGCGCCATCCACCGCCAATGCCAGCCACTGCTGCTGTGCACGCACATCGGTCAAATCAGTGGCAACCAACACCCAGCCCGTCAAGTTGTCAACATCGTCATGCTGGGGTTGCAAATCGACCAGCGCCCACCGAATCCCGCCCGTGGTTGTTCGGATCGAGATTTCGCGCTTGAGACCGTGACCCTGCGTGACTGCCTCCCGAAACTGCTCAAGGGCCGCCGGATCAGCGCTGCTGCGCGCCAGCAACTCGCCCACCTTCTGGCCCACAGCGTCTTGCGCGGTAAACCCTGTGGTATCCGTAAAAGCCTGGTTGACCCACACTACAAGGCGATCCGCATCTGCCAGCAGCACAGCATTGGAACTGCGGTCTGCCACCAAGGCCAGTCGCCGCAAGCGTTGCGCCTGCTCGGCAATGGGTTCAGAGGGCAGCGTCGTGTTGGGCAATGGCATTTGGAGCGTTCTCGCTACACACAATCCATTTTGTTCGCCTAGGCGGCCAAGGCCTGGCGCATGGCATCTATGACAGCCTTGTAGTCAGGCTTGCCAAAAATGGCACTGCCTGCCACAAACGTATCAGCGCCCGCGTCGGCCACCCGGCGAATGTTGTCGACCTTGATGCCGCCATCCACCTCCAACCGAATATCTTTACCGCTGGCCGTGATGCGGCGGCGCACGTCTTCAATCTTGCGTAACGACGAATCAATGAAACTTTGCCCCCCGAAGCCAGGGTTCACACTCATGATCAGGACCAAATCAATGTCATCAATCACCCAATCCAGCACATCCAGTGGCTCTGCGGGGTTAAACGCCAAGCCAGCCTTTGTGCCATGCGATCGAATGGCCTGGATAGTGCGGTGCGCATGGTGCGATGCATCGGGGTGAAAACTGATGGTATCGGCCCCAGCTTGTGCAAACTGCGCTGCCAGCGCATCGACCGGCGACACCATCAAGTGCACGTCAATGGGCACTGCCACGCCGCTTGCAGTGTGGGCGTGTGGCTTGAGCGCCTGGCAAATCATGGGGCCGAATGTCAGATTGGGGACATAGTGGTTGTCCATCACATCAAAGTGAATCCAGTCGGCCCCGGCGGCGATGACACTTGCAACCTCTTCGCCCAGGCGGGCAAAGTCTGCAGACAGGATAGAAGGTGCGATTCGAAATGCCATCGTGACAGTTTAATCCCACTATGGTCACGTGACCAAATCCGCACAACAAGCTTGCAAGACAAGACCGGATAGCATTGCGCCTATGCCCAAGTACCAAATTTCAGTCGAAGTTGTGCCGCAATTCCTGCCAGACCAGTCCGCACCGGACGAGGACCAGTATGTATTTGCCTACACCATCACCATCACCAACACCGGCGACATACCGGCCCAGGTCATTTCCCGCACCTGGAATGTCAACGATGCCAATGGCCACACCGAAAAAGTGAAGGGCCTGGGCGTAGTAGGCCAGCAACCACTGCTCAAGCCCGGCCAGGCCTTTGAATACACCAGTGGCACGCGGCTGCGCACGCCCACCGGAACCATGCATGGCAGCTTTTTCTGCGTGGCCGAAGATGGCGAAAAGTTTGATGCAGATGTACCCATGTTTGTGCTGGACGCGCTGAGCGGCGATACCGGCATTGGTGGCACCCGCACGCTGCACTAATGGACCACCCCACGCCGGGCCACAACCCTCCAGCAGCGCACTGCCCGCCTGTGCTGGCCGCACTGCTGGACTCCTTGGACCCGGACGCAGACGCGGTGCACCGCCACTTGTGGCTGATTGCACTGTTCGACTGGATTCGCGGCAATGGCACTGACGGAGTCGATGCGCCCACCCGTGTGATGGTTTTGCTCAATGCCGTAGAAGCCAGCCCCGAGCTGACCGTGCGCCTGCAGGTCTGGTGGCGCACATTGATTGAGTCGGTAGATGGGACCACCCTGCTCTCTGACTACGGCTTTGCATCACGCAATGCCTTTGTCACCGAGCTGATTGACCGGCTGCACTACAAGCTGCTGCCTACATCGCCCGAAACGTCAGACGCATCAGAGCTCTTTTCACTGGTGATGCCCAGCGTGCACGATGCCCAGTGGCTCGCGGCGCTTCCCCAGCCCACGCTGCAACGCCTGGGCCATTTGCTCAGCGCCCCTGCCACCGGCCCGCATGTGCAACCCATACCGGGGCTTACCTATTGGCAAAACACCTTGCTGGAAGCCATTACCTTTTGCACCAGCCAGATCCGCGCAGCCGGTTTTTCGCCCGAAATCCGCTTGCGCATGAGCACCCCGGCGCTAGAGGCCAGCCCCTTTCATACCCTGGCCTCTGACTTTGACGCCGTGCGCGACGCCTGGTTGGCCCAGCTAGACGGCAGTGGCACGGATGGCAACGTGGTGCAGGCCACACAGCACTTTCGCGCCCAGCTAGACGCGTGTCGCCATGCGGCAGCATCGGTCTACACCCATCTGGACGCGCATGGCATTTCGGTGGATCTGGTGTTTCGGCTGCGCCAGCTGCGCGAACGGGTATTGCGCGTGCGTGCCTTGCTCGATTGCCTGATGGGCGAGCCCACGCACATGCACACCGCGCAACTGTTTTCACACCTGGCCAGCGTGGGCCAATACCAGCGCAGCCTGCGTGCGCTGTTCTCCCACAGTACATCACTGCTGGCGGCCAAGGTGGCTGAACGCAGCTCGGAAACAGGCGAGCATTACATCACCCGCACACACAGCGAATACCGCACCATGCTGGGCCAGGCTGCAGGTGGCGGCGCTCTGACGGCTGTCACCACTTTTTTGAAGTTTGCGGTGATGGCACTGGGCCTCTCGGCCTTTTGGTACGGCTTTTGGTCTGGTGTGGTCTACGCTGCCAGCTTTGTCGTCATCCAGCTCTTGCACTGCACCCTGGCCACCAAACAACCGGCCATGACTGCACCGGCCATGGCAGCCAAGCTCAAAGATTTTTCCAACGCCAGTGCCCTCAAAGACTTTGTGGACGAGGTAACCCACTTGGTGCGCTCGCAAGTAGCGGCGGTGTTGGGCAATGTGGCGGTGGTGTTTCCGGTTGTGGTGGTGCTGTCATGGCTGGTGTACTTGGTGAGTGGTCACCCCATGATCGATGCCAAGGAGGCAGACCACGTGCTGCACTCGCTCACCTTGCTCGGCCCCTCGCTGTTGTTTGCCGCCTTCACCGGCGTGTTGCTATTTGCCTCCAGCATCATTGCCGGCTGGGTCGAAAACTGGTTTGTGCTGCACCGGCTGGACTCTGCCATTCGCTACAACCCCCGCATCACCCAGCGCTTGGGTGCGGCGCGTGCCGACCGCTGGGCGCACTTTATGCGCCACAACATTTCAGGCTTTGCGTCCAACATTTCGCTGGGCTTTATGCTGGGCCTGTTGCCAGCCATCTTCGGCTTTTTGGGGCTGGGCCTGGAAGCCCGCCACGTGACGCTATCCACCGGTCAGCTAGGTGCTGCGTGCGCGAGCTTGGGGTTCGAAGTACTGCGCAGCCCGGCGCTGTGGTGGGCACTGGCCAGTTTGCCCTTGATCGGCGCGCTCAATCTGGGCGTCAGTTTTTACCTGGCCTTTACCGTCGCGCTGCGCGCCCACAGCGTGACCGGCATCGGGCGCGTGCGCATTCGCCGCGCTGTACTGGAGCGCCTGCGCAGCGCACCACTGAGCTTTTTTTGGCCTCCACGGGAGACACCTTGATGGGTGAGTTTGACCTGATCCAACGCTACTTCACCCGCCCCACCCCGCGTGCTGTGCTGGGCGTGGGCGACGACTGTGCCCTGCTGCAAGTGGCACCGGGCATGCAGCTGGCGGTATCCACCGACATGCTGGTGGAAGGGCGGCACTTTTTCGCCAACACCGACCCACGCCGCCTGGGCCACAAAGCCCTGGCCGTCAACCTGAGCGACCTGGCCGCCTGTGGCGCACGGCCACTGGCATTTACGCTGGCCCTGTCAT
>CAYXWW010000020.1:13779-21395 GCA_964468905.1 uncultured Rhodoferax sp.
CTGGCCGATGCCCACGGCTGCGAGCTCATTGGCGGTGACACCACACAGGGCCCGCTCAACATTTGCATCACCGTGTTTGGCGAGGTGCCTGCGGGCACAGCCCGCCAACCGGGCCAACCCGCGACACAAGCCCTCTTGCGTGGCGGCGCACAGCCGGGCGACGACATCTACGTGAGCGGCACGCTGGGCGATGCCCGCCTGGCGCTGGAGGCGCTGCAGGGCAAACTGCAGTTGCCCGACGACGTGCTGCACGCCGCACGCCTGCGCCTGGAGCAACCCACTCCCCGCGTGGCACTGGGCCAAGCGCTGCGCCGGGTAGCCCATGCAGCGGCAGACATCAGCGACGGCCTGCTCGGTGACCTGGGTCACATCCTCCAGCGGTCCAACGTGGGGGCCACCGTCGACACGTCGATTGCTACTACTTTGATAGCTGCTTGCGCACATTCCACGAGGGCTAGCGGCCTATTTGGCACTATAGTCTCGCCGCAACTGGCTTTGCAGTGTGCCTTGGCAGGTGGTGACGACTACGAACTCGTCTTCACCGCAGCCCCCGCACAGCGCGACGCCGTGCTGGCAGCCAGCCGGTGCAACGCCACCCCCGTCACACGCATTGGCACAGTCGACGCAAACCCCGGCCTGCGGCTGGTGGATGCACACGGCGCGCCAGTGCACAACACCTTCACATCGTTCGACCACTTCAAACCATGAGCCGACTGGGCCACACCCGCGACAAAATCTACAAAACCGTTGCCCGCCAATTGCACGGCATCGTTCCCTGCTGGGTATGCGGCCAGCCAGTCGCCCAGGCTGACGCCACGCTGGAGCACATCAAACCCCTCAGCGAAGGCGGCAACAGCCATCTGGAAAATTTAGCCATTAGCCACGCGGTGTGCAACCGCACCCGCCCACCCAACACCACCCCGCATGTGCCGCAACATCAAAACCCTGTTCAACTTTGAACCACCCGCCACAGAGCTGGAAATCCGCGATGCGTCGTTGCAGTTTGTGCGCAAGCTCAGCGGCTTTACCGTGCCGTCCAAAGTGAATGAAGCGGCGTTTGATGCGGCAGTGGCAGAAGTTGCGGCTACCGCACGGCGTTTAATGGAGTCGCTAAAGACAAATGCCGAGCCGCGCAACCGGGAAGAAGAAGCGGCCAAGGCCCGGGCGCGGAATGTGGAGCGATTTGGGAACGACGGTTAAAAGTCGTTGCCAAACTGTTTAATTGCGCTGAAACGGAACGCTGTGGGAACAATGGTATCTAGAGGAAGGGTCCGCCACTCTCAGTTTGTAAACTTCACTCCACGTCGAGTCCCAGTCGGACTCTTCAGTGAGTGGATTTCCTGGATACGCTTCACCTTCCTGCTTGAATACACGCCAGACGGAAAGCTCGGTGGCGGCCCTCGACTCAAAGAAGACCTCCATAAACGACTCGTACCACCCAGAGTCCATTCCGATGGACATGCGCGACGTACCGGATAGAAAGACCAGTCCCCACGGGCTTCTGGGTCCGAAGCCAAACTCACAGTACGCGATGCCTGTGCTCGACTTTGGGTGATCCAAAACGGACCAACACGGGTAGCTCTGACCCGGAGCTCCATAGTCCCACTCTCGCATGATCGCCGTAGGCGCGACCAGAAGACTTCGGATGTGCGACACGACGCGTTGATCAATGAGTGCCGATAGTTCGGCATCAACGAGTGCTTGGATTTGCTTCGGGGTGACGGTCATCTGAAACCTAACGATTTGCGCTTATCAGCCGCGAAACAATGCTCAAAGAAACCATACACACCTCCTGCGGCAGATAAACCTTGATTGACTAACGCCGGAAGGGGCGGTTGCGATAGGGGTTTATAAACCTCACCCCATGGACTTCACCAGATTATGCCCAGCCTGTCCAGCCTTTCACACCAAATCACACGCTTCGCATTACTTCGCCTTCGACGCGAACACATGCGCAACGATCGCGTTGGCGTGACCATGTCCCAAGCCATGTTCTGACTTGAGAAATGCAACGATCTCCATGTGCTTCATGTCCTTGCGTTTGCCAACGAGTTGCAGCCAATGGTCGATTGGCTGCCCATATCTTTTCTCGATGGAGGGAAAGTATGAAGCCGGTCCTTTGATTTCTTCTTCCATTTGCTATGTCGCTCCTTGACTACTCACCAGCACTGCCATTTGCTTTTGTACGTCTGCGCCTTCGGCCAGCAGGCCTTGCGCCACCGATTGCTGATTCGGCACTGGTTGGTTCTGGCTGACCTTCCACTTTCCGTGCATGCTATGGATGGTGAGCTCGATGCCGACAATGTAGGCCGCCATGCGCTCGGTGTACTCGGTCGGGGCATCGGTCACGCGCCACGGATGGCTTTGGGATCCTTCGTGCTGGTTGGTGAGCTTCGTCACGATCTCCAGCACCTTGTGCTGGGCATGAATGGCTTGCAGCGTGCAAGACGCGTGAACGACGGCGTAGTTCCAAGTGGGCACCACCTTGCCAGCCTCAGCCTTTGTAGCGTACCAGTTGGGCGAAATGTAGGTCGACGGACCTTGAAAAACGACGAGCAACTCGTGGTCGGCAGCGACTTCCCACAACGGATTGTTCTTGGCAACATGGCCAACCAATTTGCCCGCCGCGCCAGCTTCGGCCATATACATCAGCGGAACGTGGTCTGCAACCAGGCCCGATGGGCCGTTGCGCACGATGGAGGCCAGGGGAAACTGTTCGATCAAACCGATCAGTGTTGGCAGCCTGTCTTCTTGGAAATGAGCGGGGCAGTACATGGGTTTTTAAAGCGCTTGTGACGGTGGAAACAAGACTATCGCACATGAAAACTGCCGCCCACTCGGACAAGCCCGCGACATCCTGTTTGTGCCCAGCGCCAAACGGGTGCGTGGGCATCACACCTCACGACGGGCGAGCGCGAGGTACGCCCCCAGCCCCACCATGGTGATGCCAGAAGCACGGGTTAGCAGGCGAGCACGCGTGGCACGGGCCGCACTGGACATGAGCAGGCGGTGCGCGGCAAAGACGGCAATCACATCGACAAGTGTATTGAGTGCAACGCAAATGCTGCCAAGCAGCACCAGCTGAGGTGCCAACGATTCGCTGGGGTTGACGAACTGCGGAAGAAACGCAAGAAAGAACAACGCTGTCTTAACGTTAAGCGCTTCGACAACCACGCCCTCGGCAAGTGCCCTGCGTGCGCCTTGCGGTGCAACGGGCTGGATCGTTGGCGCTTCGTCTTTGCGCATCAAGAGCCTTACGCCCAAGTAGATGAGGTAGGCCGCACCGACGTACTTGACCAGACTAAACGCCACGGCGGACTGGGCCACGATGTGCGACAACCCCAGCGCAGAGGCAAAGACATGCAGCATTCCCCCGATACCAGTGCCAAGACAGGAGGCCAAGCCTTCCTTTCGGCCGGCGGCAACGGTGCGCGCAACGACGTACGCAATACCCGGGCCCGGGGTTATCGCAAGGACGACTGCTGCGATACAAAAGGCGAAGAGCGACATAGAAATTTGAGGTCTCAAGTTGGCAGGAACTGCATTGAAGCACCTATTTGAAGGCTGAACAATCTACACCCGGTGTCAGCTTATCAACGATGCCCTTTTGCACTGATAGCTTTTCCATTTGTTCAGCATTGAGCTGTGAAATGGTTTTGTCTCTTTCCAGAGCGGCAATCTCTTCCTTCAAACTCTTAATCAGGTCTTTGTCTGATTCAACTGGATATGCACCGCAAGTTATTTTCCGCAGGTGTGGTGGCAAGCTGGCGAATCCATTTTGCATTTTCTCCTTGCCAGAAATGAATTTTGTGGTTCTGAACTCAACGGCGCTGAGTCTCTTCTCCAGATCAGACACTTGGGCTGACGGTGGTTCGTTCGCCAAAGTGGATGCGGCAACTAAATGAATCAATATTCCTGCGATGTATTGCATATTCAACTTAAAGAGATGGCTAGGAACGTTGCGTTGCGGTGAAAAGCTGCAAGTAAAAAGCACTATGCGACGCTCTGTTGCGCAGCGTCCATTGGATGCAGAGAGCAGTAACGAATTTGACCGAAATGTAAGACCTTGGCATTACGACTTCTTTTTGAACTCAAAGCTTCTCTCTGCTTTTGTTACTGGGTCCGTGATGGAGACAGTTATTTTCAGTTTCGCGACAAAAACTGCGTTAGAACGAGACGATGCCTCCTCAAGAACGAAGCCAATCACTTTGTTGATGAGTTCAACATGCTTTTCCTCGGTGGTAACCATCAGCACAACACTCGACGCGGCTTCGCCGCGCTTGTTGACGAAGTCCACAAGCGCCGAAAGGGGCTGATTGCCACGCGGGTTGATATCGGCTTCGCTACCAATGCGAATCGTTGAAATCATTTGCCAAGCAGGTGGGTCGCTGTTCTTTAGTTGCCCCTCGAATGCTGTGAACCGTGGCCTAAAAGTCGACAGTGGTTGTTCTTGCGCATAGCCTTGAATGCATAGTGCGAAGAGCGCGGCTGTGAGTAGTTTTCCGAATTTCATTTAGTGCTTCAATCGCGTAGGTGGTTAGCGGGACGGTAAACACGCCATCGCGTAGGGCGCAATAGCCAGATTGAAGGGCCACTCAAGCCCTGCCACGGAGTTCATCAGCGAATGACCAGTCTCCATCTCGCACGTTTGCGACGAGAACTGGAAGAAACTCTTTGAATGAATTTGCTAGCAGCTGTTTCTCGTCTTCATCGCGCCCGTAAGCAATGACTTGTCCACGGACTCCGTTTGGACCTGGGTCGAAGTCCAAACCGATGTGATTGCCGCCGTGATCGTGCGTGAGGGGAACCCAGCATCGATTGGTGTACATCGGCTTTATTGCACCAGACGGGTTGGACGACATGAACTCAGCGCAATCTTCATTCATTGCTGGCTCATCAATGGACCGCCACGTATTCCACTGCTGACAAATACTTTCGGTCGACAGCAATTCGCACCCAACGTAGATGCCGAGCCTGGAACTTTTCTGTCCGTTGTGCTCCGACAAGAATGCATGAAGCTCCTGCGGGAGCGATTGACCAATGTGCTGCTCAAGTTGTGCCAACTCCTGAGATGTCGCACCCTCGTTGAGCCCACAGGCGTCGAATAGTCGCGCTTGTTTCAAGTAGGTAATGATTTCATTCCACGCATTACTCATCACTGAAGCCTCAATTCTGACGCACGCCAATATACGGAGACAAACCGGCGTCTCCCATGATGCACCCTGCCGCCGTTGCATCGGCCAAGACATCACGCGGGAATCCGCATGGCACAAGATCTTGTGACACATTTACTTTAACTGCGGTGTTCATACCACTCCCAGAAATTCCAGCACACCAAATGGCACTGAATCGCAATCAGCGCTGCTATTTCAGAATCACATTCTGCGCGGCACTATAGCCCAGCGTCAACGCCGGCCCCACACGCAAAAGTGCCGGGGCGATAATCCCCCACAAGCCCACCCACCGCCGGAACCCACACCATGATCCACACCCCTGATGCCGACCCCACCTTTCACATTAGCCGCACCGTAGACGCGCCGCTGGACGTGGTGTGGAAGGCCTATACCGAGCAGGAGCCGCTGATGGCGTGGTTTGGGCCCAATGGTTTCAGCATGCCGTTTAGCCGGTTTGACCTGCGCCCCGGTGGTGAATTTCACTACTGCCTGCGCACGCCCACGGGGCTGGAGATGTGGGGCAAGTGGACGTTTGTCACCATTGATGCGCCACACACTCTGTCGATGATCGTCGCCTTCTCAGACGCCAATGGCGGGCTCACGCGCCACCCCATGTCGGCCGCGTGGCCACTGCAAACGCTGTCGCACACCAGTTTTACCGCCGCGGGTGACCAGGGCGAGAAGACGCTCATCACCATCGCGTGGTCGCCCTACGAATCAAGTGCGGACGAGATTGCCGCCTTTCGCGCAGGCCACGCCAGCATGGCCCAAGGCTGCAATGGCAGCTTTGCACAACTGGACGCCTACCTGGCGCAACTACCCCGCCCTTAGCCAGAACCATGCACCCAGTGAATGCAGATACCTACGGCGCGCCGCTCACCGTATTCCCACAAGACCCGGGCCAACCGGTTCCGGTGGCGCGGCCCAGCGTGCGCTTTTTGCTCTCGCACCCGGCGCACTGGATTGCGCTGGGCTTTGGCTCGGGCCTTTCGCGCATTGCGCCGGGCACCGCGGGCACGCTGTGGGCGTGGCTGGCGTTCATCGCCCTGTCGCCATGGATGAACGACACCCGTTGGGCGCTGCTGATTGGCGTGTCATTGCCCGTGGGCTGGTGGGCGTGCAGCGTGACGGCGCGCAACATGGCCGTGCTGGACCCTGGCAGCATTGTGTGGGACGAAGTGGTGGCCTTCTGGCTGGTGCTGTGGCTGATCATGCCCGCCGGTCTGGTGGGGCAGGTGCTGGCGTTTGGATTGTTCCGCTTCTTTGATGCGGTAAAGCCCGGCCCGGTCGGCTGGGCCGATGCGCTGTACCACGCGCTAGACCCCGCCACCGACCGCGCCGCCTGGCGCAAAGCAGGCTTTGGCATCATGTTTGACGACCTGGTAGCAGCGGGCTGCGCGCTGCTGGTGGTGGCGGCCTGGCGGTTTGCAGTCTGACAGCTTGCTCGTGTTAAGCGCTACGCTATTGATAGCTACTCACGCTTGTTCTACGAGGGCTAGCGGCACATTTTGCCAACAACCGGCCCGCCAACGTCAATATCGGCGCTCCAGAATCATCTGGTCATTGTTGCGCGACATTTGAAACCGGCCCAAAAAGCTGTTGCCCAACAAGATGTAGGGCATGCCCTGCGGTATGACGACCGCGTCAATGCCGGTCACCAGCGCATCACCCACCCGCACGCGGTCTAGCCGCACCGCCCAGCCTTGGGTCGCGCCATTGGCAGTCCGCATTTGCACGGGGGTGCCGTCCTGGTACTTGAGTCCGATGCGCGTTGCTTCGCTCACGCTCATGGATACATAGGTAGCCCCGGTATCCACCAGAAACTGAACAGAACGCCCGTTGATTTGCCCCTCGCTCACAAAATGCCCGCCGGGCCCCGCTGCCAGCACCACCTTGGTCCCACTCAACTCTTGCCCCGCAGTGCTGCCCACGCTGGCTGGCGCTTCACCGACACGCAAGCTGGCTTTTTGGCCTTCAATCTCGACGATGGCAACGTCACCCTTGATGGCCACCACCTTGACGCCCCGGTGGCTTTGCCCCACCGACACAGCTTTCGGAAAACCGCCATCCACAATCAACAGCGCCTTGTCGCCCAGCAGCCCGTTGAGCGCTACGCTTTGGGCCTGAGCCACATGGCAGAACGCCAGCAGGGCTGTGCACAGAAGTGCGCGAGTAATCATGAGCGTGGTCCCGTTGGGTAGTTTGGTGGAAAGCCAAGGTTGCTGGAGTGGCCTGCTCGGCAGCCCTAAACCGGGCTGTCGACCCATCCATCATAGCCACGAAACCCTTGGCAGAAAACAAGCAAAACAAGCGGCACAATCAGGCCCATGGACCCACCCCAACAAGCACCAGAAACCGCCACGCAGATTGCACGCGGCCAATTGGCCACGCTGCTGCTTAACGCGGGCTGGAAGCTGGCCACGGCCGAGAGCTGCACCGGTG
>CAYXWW010000020.1:21405-33554 GCA_964468905.1 uncultured Rhodoferax sp.
CCGCGACTGGTTGTAGAGCGGCTTTGTCACTTACTCCAATGCCGCCAAAACCGAGATGCTGGGTGTAGACGCAGCGCTGATTGCCCAACACGGCGCAGTCAGCGAGCCCGTGGTGCACGCCATGGCACAAGGTGCCTTGCAGCGCTCTGCAGCGCAGGTGGCCATTGCCGTCACCGGCGTGGCGGGCCCCAGTGGTGGCACTGCCGCCAAACCGGTGGGCACCGTCTGGCTGGGCTGGGCTACACCTTCCGGTGTGGCTACCGAGGTGCAATGCTTTGCAGGCGACCGTGCACAGGTGCGCGCGGCCACGGTGGCGTATGCGTTGCAGCGGCTGGTTGCACTACTGCAAAACCCACCGTTGCAAAAACCACCTGTCACGCCCGAATAAACGCGTTCAAAGGACGCCGAGGCGCTGGCCCCACTGCCGGTGCAAAGCCCACTCGCGCCCACATTTGCAACGTCGCACCCCGCGCCTTCGCGCCGGTCAGGGCGTGGATGGCGTCATAAAGTTGCTGTTGCTCCGGGTACTCTTGTAGCGCTTGGGACATTGGATGCAACGCCAAGCCTTGCGCAGTGGCGGCCAGCTGCAGCCGCACGTAGGCACGCCCAGCATTGACTTGCGTGGCACGGTCATTGGTGGGCGACTCCATCCACACAAAGCCCGGCGTGCTGGCAAGCGTGGCCGCAAAGTCTTTGATCTGGCTGGTGGTGGCAAAAGAATCCGGCGCGGGCGCGTGGCTTCGGTCAAACAGCCCTACGCGGTCCATAGCCACAATCATAGGCGCGGTGAGCGACAGGCCGTCGCGGTGGGTGGCGATTTCTGATGCACCTACGCGCAAAACATTGAAAGACTCCATGATGGTGCGCGGCACCGTCAGCTCAATGCGCCAGGCCTCCAGCGCAATGCGGCGGTGCTCTGCCAGTGCGGCGGCGTGGTCCAGCCCCGCATAGTCCACCCGAATGCGCGGTGCGCCTGCAGGGTTTGCAGCGGCCTCCATGGCGACCCACGCTGCCTGCGGCACGCTGCGAGTGATGTCATAGCTGCTGCGGTTGGTGTGGCGCAGCAGGATCTGCGCAAACAGTGGGTCTTTTTGCACCGTAGCGTCTGGCGTTAAGCGCACCGTTGCCACTGGGCGCTTGTCCAGCTCCGTCGGGCCAAATGCGCCTTGCGGAAATAAGGTGATGTCTGCGCGCAATCCACGTTCGCGCGCTGCCATGTCAAGTAGTTCCAGAAACGTGCCATGGCTCACCATGATCTGGCGCGACAGTGGATCGGTTTGCGGCAATACGCGCTGCAAATCGCAGTACAGGGTGATGACGTTGGGCGTGGCCAAATCTGCAATCCATGATTGGAGATTGTGGGAGTGTGGCGCCAGGATGGCGTAGCTCAGCAACCAATGGCGCACATCGGTTTGGGCCGTCACACCAGGCCCGGGGCCACGCCAGGCCTCTGTGGCTTCGCTGGGTATGCCTTGGCTACAGGCCGACAAGCCGGTCGACGCCAGTGTTGCGGCGGCGATCGAAGTAACCGCTCCGCCCCCCACCACGCGTAGAAAATTGCGGCGCGGCATGGCCGCATGGGGTAGAGATTGATTGTGTGTTGTCATGTTGGTTGCCTTTTGGTCTTGTCTATTACTGCACTGCTAATGCTTGCGCTCCAGCACTATCGGCGCTGGTGGTTGCTTTGGGGACGATAAAGCCCAAGTCCGCCACCGCCTGTTGTGCGGCGTGCGCCAAGGGCGTATGCGGCTCGGGTCCGATCAGGGCGGTGAGCTTTTCGTTGGCCAGGGCGTGTGGTGTTGTCCACAGGTACTGCATTTCACGCAACGCCGCCCAGGTGGGTATGAACAAAGCGCCCATGCGGATGACGGCCCACGGCAGACGGGCCAGTTTCAATGCAGCACTAGGTTGCATCCAGCCTTGGGCCCGCGCCACGGGGGTGAGCACATCCATCCAGCGTTGGCCAGTAACGCTATGGCCTGCGAAGTGAAACACTTCAAACCGCTGCAACGAAGCACGGCGCAAGGCAACTTCCACAAACGCACGCCCCAGGTCTGGCAGATACGCCCATGCGGTGGATACATCGGGCGCGCCGGGGTAGGTGAATACGCCCTTGCGGATGTCCTTGACCACGGTTTTGTCAAACCAGGTGCCGGTGCCGGCGCCAAAAAAGTCCCCGGCGCGAATGACAACGCACGGCACACCAGAGCTCTCTAGCAGCGCCTCCATCTGAACCCGCACTTGGCCCTTGACGGTGCGTGCCTGCTGGGGCGTGTGCTCGCGCAGCACGGGTGGCATGTTGACACCAAAGTTGTAAACGTTGCCGGGCACCATGAGCGTAGCACCCAGCGCGCGCGCAATGGCCAGCGCTGCCTCGGTCATGGGCAGGGCTTGGGCTTTCCAGGCCGCGTTGGTGTAGGCGGGGTTGAGCGCATGCACCACCACCGTGGCTCCTTGCGCGGCCTGTACCAGCGTATCGGTGTCCTGGAGATCAATATCCAGCCATTCAATTGAGCCCGCGTTGTCGGGCACTTGCGCACCCGGGCGGATGTGGCCCAAGACATGCCAGCCAGCGTTCGCAAAGGCGCGTGCAGTGGCCAGACCAAAGCGGCCCCTCGCGCCCAGAATCAAAACAGTGTTGTGCATCATGTTTCCCAAAGTGTGCTGATGGTTTGAATTGTGGAAACGATTGACACAATGCACAATTGCATAAATCAACACACCAGATATGCACTTATGAATACCACGCTATCAACCCGGTTTGATTGGAGTCTGGTCCGATCCTTCCTTGCCGCACTCGACCATGGCAGCTTGCTAGGTGCTGCACGAGTGCTCAAAACCAGCCAGCCCACATTGGGCCGCCACATTGCAGAACTGGAGAGTCAGCTCGGTGTGGTGCTGTTCGAGCGCACCGGGCGCGGGCTAGTGCCCACACCCACCGCATTGCAATTGGCCGAATCGGCCCGTGCGATGGAATCCGGTGCATTGCAGTTGACGCGCACGCTCAGCGGCGCACAGATGCAGACCAGCGGCACGGTGCGCATCACCGCCAGTGTGCCGGTGGCGGTGCAATTGCTGCCGGGGGTGCTCGCTGGTATGCGGTCCGAACTACCGGATATTCAGGTGGAGCTGGTGTCGAGCAATCAGGTGTCGAACCTGCTGCGGCGCGAGGCCGACATTGCCATTCGCATGGTGCGGCCCGAACAGGCCACTCTGGTGGCCAAAAAAATCGGCACTGTCGTGGTGGGGCCCTATGCCCACAAAGCCTATCTGGCGCGGCGCAGCGTCATTCGCCAGCTACCAGATTTGCTGCAACACGACCTGATTGGCAGCGATGCAGACGACACGATTCTGCAGGGGTTTCGAGCCATGGGATTTGAAGTGGGCCCCGAGGCCTTTGCATTGCGCACCGATGATTTCATCGTGCAGTGGCAGGCGGTGCGCGCCGGGTTGGGAATCGGCTTTGTGGCCGACTATATGGCGCGCACGGACACCGATGTGGTGCGGGTATTGCCCGATGCCATTAGGGTACCGCCCTTGCCCATGTGGCTAGCGGTGCACCGTGAAATTCGGACCAACCGGCGCATTCGTGCGGTGTACGACTACCTGAGCGACGCGCTGCCGCGTGTCATTTAAAAGGTTTCCCATCCATCATCCGCGCCGCCCGCATCAGCTTTGGCTTGGGGCTGACTGGCTGGTGCAGCAGCCGCACTTGGTGGTGCACTGGCAGGCGCAGCAGGTCTACGTGCACTGGCAGACGACGTGAGCACACGGCGCTCAGGCCCCTTGAACGGTTTGATGCTGGGTGCACTGGAGCGCACCGGCGTGCGTGGCAGACCGGCGTGCTGCGCACCGCCAATTACCTTGAAAAATGCGACAGCCTGCACCAGCTCCTGGGCCTGGCTCTTCAAACTGCTAGCGGCTGCGGCCATTTCTTCCACCAACGCAGCGTTTTGTTGGGTGGTCTGGTCCATTTGGGTGACCGCTTCGCCCACCTGGGCTACGCCCAGACTTTGTTCGCTGCTGGCAGCACTGATCTCGCCCATGATGTCGGTCACGCGCTTGATACTGGTCACCACTTCGGCCATGGTCACGCCGGCTTGATCCACCAGCGTAGTGCCATGCTCAACGCGTTCGACGCTGGCGTTGATGAGGGATTTAATTTCTTTGGCTGCTTCGGCGGAGCGTCCGGCCAAGGACCGCACTTCACTGGCCACCACCGCAAAGCCCCTGCCCTGCTCACCCGCACGCGCGGCTTCCACAGCCGCATTGAGCGCCAAGATGTTAGTCTGGAATGCAATGCCGTCAATCACGCTAATGATGTCTGATATCTTGCGGCTGGATTCGTTGATGCCCTTCATGGTCTCCACCACTTGACCTACAACGTTGCCGCCTTCAACGGCTATGGTGGAGGCACTTTGTGCCAACTGGTTGGCCTGGCGTGCGCTGTCGGCATTTTGTTTGACGGTGGAGCCCAGTTCTTCCATGGAGGCTGCGGTTTGCTCCAGTGCGCTGGCCTGCTGCTCGGTGCGCGCGGACAAATCGTTATTACCGGCAGCAATTTCGGCACTAGCCATGGCGACACCTTCTGACCCGTGGCGCACCGTGCCTACCACCTTGGCAAGATTGAGTTGCATGGCTGACAGGTTGGCAAGCAGGCTGCTTGTATCACCATGCTGAATCGCCACTTTGTAGGTGAAATCGCCTTGTGCAGCAGCACGAGCCAATTCAGCAGCAGCATGCGGTTCGCCACCAAGTTCGTGCACGAGCTTGCGCGTAATGACCAGCGCAATCGCGCCTGACAACGCAAGCGCAAGAACACCGAGGCCAATCATCAAGACGCGGGCTTCGGAATAGATCCCAGCCCCTTGCGTGACGCTCTCCTCCATCAACTCGACTTGTTGCTGCCCCAATGCAGAAATAGCAGCTTGGTACTCCGCCAACGCCGGACGAAGCTTGCTGACCAGATAGGTTCGCGCCTGATCGTCTTTGTCTGCCATGATCAGGGCGCTCAGTTCTTCAATGGCCGCAACATACTTGACGCGCTGGTCCTTAAAACGCTGGAGCATTTCTTTGCCTTTGGGCAAAGTCACCAAACGGTCCAGCAACTCAATATTTTTGGAAATGACCTGCCGTGCCTGGGCTATGTTTTGCAACTGCCTCTTTCGCTCGTCCATGCTTGTGGTCAGCATCATGTCGCGCAACTCGACACCAATGACGTCAGACTGATCCACAATGGTGCTGGTTGCATCCCGCTTGGGTACGGAGTCGTGAACTATTCTATTCATCGCGTCATCGATACGCCCCATGGAACCCAGGCCAATAATGACGATCACCAGCAACAATGCGCACACTACACCAAAGCCCACGCTCAGGCGCATGCGCACGGTCCAGGAATCCATATTCATAACGTCTCTCCAGCTGTTTCCGCGATCAAATATCCCCAGAGAGGGACACCCAGGCTTCTACCAAGAGCCTCAACACATCGTAACGCGGCTATGCGATACAGACAACCATTTCAATCGCGAAAATAAGGCCCTAGGGAACACCCTTATGGGCGCGCACGAAGGAGTGCGCGCTAGGCACCGTGGCATTTTTTGTACTTCTTGCCGCTACCACAATGGCAGGGGTCGTTGCGACCTGGCACTTCGGCGCGTCGCAAAGTTTCCACACGGGGACCAATGCCGCGCCAAATTTCACGCAAGTCATAGACCGACCACACTGCATCGGCGAACGCATTGAGCCGGTCCGTGCTCATGGAAGGGGGGCCGTCTTCGCTGAACGGAGAGAGCTCGGGCTCGCCTGTGTCGTCTTCGGTAAGCGCCACAATGGCTTGCAACGCCACGTCATGCCATTTGGCGGCCTTCTTGTCACTGGGCTCGGCCCATTCCTCTGGCCAGGCCTCCACCGCAAACATAAAACCCAGCGCCCAGACCTGGCCAAATGCGGGTAGCGCTTCGTCTGGCAGTTCGGCGCGTTCTTCTGGCGACAAGGCGGCCATGGCACCCCGCACATCCATCACTTCGGGGTGGTAGGCGGCAGCATCTTCCAGCGACTCAATAGGGGTATCGAGCGCAGTCTGTATCTCGGCCCATCTCTGGTTCCAAATTTGTAAAAACTGCGCGCGCTGCGCAGCATCCGCAAACGACCCATCGCTGCCACCAACGGTGGTGTCATCAGCCGCTACAACTGCGATGGCATCGTCCGCAGGGACGGCCAACAACACATCGAGGTATTCGGCTTGTGGAATGAAGCGGCGGCAGCAGATCAACGCAGCCATGAAGCCTTCGCAAAACTCCCACTGCGGCGTTTCGTCGTAACGGGTGCGCAGGTCGTCCAGGATGGCGTCAATCGTGTCGAATTGGTCTGCGCTGACGGCATCAGACGCTTCATCGGGAGTAGTGGCAACGGAAGATTCTGCTGCGGAAAATGTGGCATTCATGGTGGATGTGGGAATCGTGTTGCGGTTATGGTCTTGATGGATGCAGAAAACCACCGGAAATAGGGCATCGCTATTTTGCCTTGTAGCGACTTCCAGCAGGCGACTGCGTACTGTCACACAGGCATGATAAAAGAGAAGGCTTCATTCCGCTGCAAACCTGCAGACATGCGTGCAGGGATGTATTTATGCCTACAAAACCCCATTTGCCAACCATCAACGTTGTTTTAGTTGAAGATGATCTTCATTTTCAGCAGACATTTGAAGAAGCGCTTGCCACAGCACGGGACATGCACTTGGTGACAAGCGCCAACACCAAGGCCCGCGCACTCAGTATTTTGAATTCTGCGCCAGCCGACATTTTGGTGGTTGATTTGGGTCTTCCCGATGGTTCTGGTATTGATGTAATTCGCGCGGCACAAACAGCGTGGCCCCAATGCGGAATTATGGTGAGCACAACCTTTGGTGATGAGCTGCATGTTATTCAATCCATAGAAGCGGGTGCAAGCGGATACTTGCTTAAAGACAGCAACGCACGAATCATGGTTGACGAAATTCGCTGCCTGAACAGTGGCGGTAGTCCGATTAGCCCCTTGATCGCGCGTCACTTGTTAAAGCGATTTCGCCAAAGCCCATCATCCGAAGAGCAAGTTGATGGCCCTGTGCCAGTTGCACCCTCGGCAGGTTCCGCGCTGTCGGCGCGTGAGCACCAAGTGTTGCTCTACATCACCAAGGGGTTTAACTACGAAGAGATTGCCGGTTTAATGCAGATATCACGCCATACCGTCTTGAGTTTTGTAAGGCGCATCTATTCAAAGCTGGAAGTGAAATCCAAGGCCGAAGCAATCTATGAAGCTCGCATTCAAGGATTGTTGGTCGACTGATATGTGGCATGGGTTTTTAACCAAGCTTGCAACCGTGATGCGGCCCGATATATTTCGCCGCCTTATGCTCATACTGCTGTGCGCTTTCGTGTTGCCAGCGGCACCTGCCATATCCGCAGAAAAAACGCCACCTGAGAAGCAAGGCGTGGCGCTGTACAAGGTTCTCGATGTCAATCTTGTGCGCGGGGAATCGGTATCGCTGATACCCTATTTTGCAACTCTCGAAGACACCCGCTTGGCAATGACACTTGCCGACGTGCAAGGCAGCAATGTTGCCAAGGATTTTGTGACGCATCACTCTACGGCAGACGCTTTCAACTTTGGCTTCACCGGCGCAGCATATTGGTTCCGACTGCACTTGCGCAACGCAAGCGAAAGCCGTGCATTGCGCTTCCTGGAAATCAGCAACCCCGAGCTTGACCATGTTGCGTTGTACCAGCAAGACGCCACTGGAAACTATCAATCAATAGTGACGGGCAACGCGACGCCATTCGCTTCACGCCCCTACCTGAGCCGGCATTTTGTATTTCCCGTAACGGTGTTGCCACATGTAGACCAAGTGCTCTACCTGCGTATCCAAGCAACGAGTGCCTTTGTGCCAGTTGCAATGTGGGAACCGGAATCTTTCTACGCCCACGAGCGCGAAGACTATCTCGTGCAGGGGTGGTATTTCGGCATGGTGCTGGGGATGGTAGTGCTGAATATATTTCTCTTCGTGATGTTGCGAGAGAAACTGTATTTGTATTACTTCATCAGCGTCATCTGCTTGGCTCTATTTGTAGCGGAGCAGCACGGTTTGGCAAAACAATACCTGTGGCCGAATGCAATTTTGTGGTCGCGAACGGCCTTTCAAGTCACTGCAATCAGCGCACTGTCGAGCTATTTGCTGTTCTCGCGGCATTTTCTCAACACAATGTATTTCTTGCCAAGAGTCAACAAATGGCTGAAGTTCATCGCGTGCAGCAATCTGGCAGTCCCCTTTGTACTTCTCGTCTCAACGCCCTTTGTGTTTGGGGCGCTCATTCCTTTTGCCATTCTAGAAATGCTCTTGGCGTTTGGTGCGATTGTCTATTTCATGAAGAAGGGGCATCGCTCGGGCTACTACGCCATGGCAGCATTTTCTTTGCTCATCCTTGGTGGGGTGATCACCAATTTGAAAACGCTGGCCGTCATTCCGAGCAACTTTTTCACGACCTATGCCATGGAAATTGGCTCGGCCGTCGAGATGATGCTATTGGCCTTTGCGCTTGCGGATCGCTTCCACCTCATTCGCAGCAAGGCGATATCTGATGTTCAAAACGTCAACGCCAGTCTGGAAGCGCGTCTGCAAGAGCAGAAGGCAGAACTCACCTCTATCCATCAGCAGTTGCGCGAATCAGAACAGAGCAAGTTGCTGGGGCAAGAGCGCCAGCGGATGACGCAAGACATGCACGATGGCCTGGGCTCATCGCTGATTGCTGCCTTGCATTCCGTGGAACGCGGCAAGCTCAATGAGAACGACATAGTGGATGTGCTAAGGGGTTGCATTGACGATTTGAAACTCGCCATTGACTCCATGGAAGAAGTGGAAGCCGACTTGCTGTTGCTACTGGCAACCTTGCGTTTTCGGCTAGCCCCACGGCTTGAAAGTGCGGGCCTGCAACTGCACTGGCATGTGGGCGATGTGCCCAACCTTCCATGGCTGACGCCGAGCAGTTCGTTGCATATTTTGCGCATTTTGCAAGAGGCGATTACGAACATCATCAAACATGCGCAAGCTACCCACATCACGGTTACAACTGAAGTGCAGGGTGACGGTGTTTTGATTACTGTCATGAACGACGGCTTGTCGTTTGATGTTGATGCCGCACTAATCAAGGGTGGCAAGGGTTTGCAGAATCAATTGCGGCGCGCTGAAACGATTGGTGCCACGGTATCCTGGAAAAGTCTTGCAGCCGGCACCGCTTTACATCTGCATTTGCCCCTATCCAACCCTATAAAAGAAACAGCCCCCAGTTAAATACTCAACTGGGGGCCGCACGGCCAAAATCACTATCCTAGAAGCTTAGGCTTATGGCTGAGGATTGAGGAGGTTTTGCTTCCACTTTTCAAAACCGGCTTGTGTCTGTTGACCAAGCGCATCCAAAATGATTTTCCCGGTTTCTGCTGAAGTCGCCGGATTCAAGAGTCGAGCTTGAATAAATGCAAATTGCTGATCGTTGGTTTGTATGGCCTGCGCAGTATCTTTGAGAACTGCTTTAATGGCCCCCATAGCTACAGCGTTGGTTTTAGGATTTGCAACCGCGGCGGCAATGGCATTGGATTTCGCAATCACACTAGTTGCAGTTTCCTGGCCAGCCAACGCAAGAACCATATTGGCCAATCCAAAACCAGCGGCCTGAGGGCTACCTTTTTGCAAAGATAGAGTCATGGCCAGCATATTCGCATCGCCTTTACCTGAAGCAACCATAGACTTCCACAAGTTTTCGTCGGTTGGGTTGGCTACGTAGTCGCCGGCGTACATCCAAGCCTGCGCATAGTAAATGGCTGTCTGGGTACCGGTAACAACCAGGCCAAGATTTTTCATCGCCTTAAAAGTATTCTCTTGAGCCATTACCGATTTGAAGATCGGGCTGCTAGCCAAAGCGCCCAGCTTGCCGACATCCGCCTTACCTACAACGTCGAGAAATGTTTTCACTGATGAGAAGCCCATTTTTAGGCGATTAAACATTTCGACAGCTCGCGCAGCTGCCTGAGCAGGGGTGATGACTGCGCTTGTGCCTCCGGGGAGTGTATTTACATTCAATCCCATACACTCAGCCAACTCAGCCAACTCGTACGGAGTCATGCTGTTCATGATCGCTTGCAGGTCGACAACAGACTGTGCCTCTTCTTCCGGCGTGTCTGGCACGGGAGGCTGTGGGCGTGGTGGGCGTGGGCCATTGATCGCAACCCACTGTGCTTCCTTGCGGGCTGCAGTGGCCAACGCCTCTTTTGCGCGGTCTACGGCCTCTTGTTTGAGTTTGATTTCGTGCTTTTCTTGTGCTGTTTTTGCAGCTTGACGGGCTGCCTGCTCTGCAGCGGCTTTCTCTTTTGCTGCCCTTTGCTCTGCGGCTAGCTTAGCCAGCTTTTCCTCATGCGCTTTCTTTTGCGCGGCTTCTGCTGCTTCTCGCGCCAGTCGCTCGGCCCGATTGGCGGCTTCTTGCTCACGCAGCTTTGCCTCGTGTGCGGCTTTGGCGGCTGCTTCAGCAGCTACTTCAGCTTGGTGGTCTTCTTGCTTCTTTTTCTCAGCATCATCGTGCTTCTTCTTTTGCTCTTCATTTTTCTTTTCTTCGTTTTCTTTTTGTTCTTTCTTTTCCTTGGCTTTTTCTTCCGAGTTCTTGCTGGCCAAGGCCGTGTGAGAAAGCGTTGCGCAGAGCAGTAGCGCAAGCAGTTGTTTGGCGGTAAGTTTCATGTCGTGTTCCTGTGCAAAAAATTGATCGATGTTGTGTCTATAAGTGGATGGGTTCCCAGCTGAAGAACCTGATTTCTGATTTCAGGTATCCAAAATCCGAACCCCCGTCGTCTTGGCTGTCGACTGCATGATTTTTCTCGGCTAGAGCAATCACGTCTGTAGCTAGAACTAGCTACAGGGCACTAGGCGTATTCGCACTACGGCGGCAGTTTTGGGTAAGTGATGGGGTTGTTTCGATGGGCTACCCATTGGCACGGGTTAACACCGTTTTGTGGTGGTGCCGTTGGCTGCTATCGTTGGGGCCACACCGACTTTTTTTGTCTTCAGGACCACTTCAGGAACATTTGACGATGCTCAACTCCATCAACGCACTCTTTCCCGTGCGCTACACCGTTATGGGTCTGTCAGTTTTTGCGCTGCTGCTCAGCGGCTTCAGTCTTGTGGCATTTGGGGTGGGTGTAGCGCCCTTGGTTCTTTTCGGCGCGCTGGTGGCGGTTGGCGTGTATGACTTGCGCCAAAGCAAGCGCTCCATCCTGCGCAACTACCCCATCATTGGGCACATTCGCTTCATGCTGGAGTTTGTGCGGCCGGAGATTCGCCAGTATTTCATTGAGAGCGACAACGAGGCCACGCCGTTTTCGCGCGCGCAGCGCTCGCTGGTGTACCAGCGCGCCAAGGGCGACCCGGACAAGCGCCCCTTTGGCACACAGTTGGATGTGCACGCCGAAGGCTATGAGTGGATCAACCACTCGCTGGCCCCCACCACCCTGCCGTCGCACGACTTTCGTATAACCGTGGGACCCGACTGCGCACAACCGTATTCCATGAGTGTGTTCAACATTTCGGCCATGAGCTTTGGCGCGCTCAGTGCCAACGCCATTTTGGCGCTGAACAAAGGTGCCAAACGCGGTGGCTTTGCGCATGACACGGGCGAGGGCTCCATCTCACAGCACCACCGCGTGCACGGTGGAGACCTGATCTGGGAAGTGGCCTCAGGCTACTTTGGCTGCCGCAACGACGACGGCACGTTCAGCGCGGAAAAATTTACTGCCAACGCCACCGACCCGCAGGTCAAACTGATTGAACTCAAGCTCAGCCAAGGCGCCAAGCCCGGCCACGGCGGCATGCTGCTCAGGCACGCGGCGTACCGCAGGGCGTAGATTGCATTTCACCGGCATCCCACAGCGCGTTTTCCACGCCGGTAGAAATGATGCATTTCATTGCCCGCCTGCGTGAGCTTTCAGGTGGCAAGCCCACCGGTTTCAAGCTGTGCATTGGCCACCCTTGGGAGTGGTTTGCCATTGTCAAGGCGATGATCTCTACCGGCATCACGCCCGACTTTATTGTGGTGGATGGCGCCGAGGGTGGCACCGGTGCAGCGCCTATGGAGTTC
>CAYXWW010000021.1:0-31659 GCA_964468905.1 uncultured Rhodoferax sp.
GCGGCCAACATTTGGCCAGTTTGGTTGCAATCGTCGTCAATCGCCTGCTTACCCAAGATCACCAAGCCTGGTTGCTCTTTGTCCACCAACGCTTTGAGGAGCTTGGCCACTGCCAAGGGCTGCAGCTCTTCAGCGGTCTCCACCAGGATGCCGCGGTCAGCGCCGATGGCCATGGCGGTGCGCAGGGTTTCCTGGCACTGGGTCACGCCGCAGGAGACAGCGATCACTTCGGTGGCCACGCCCTTTTCTTTCAGGCGCACGGCTTCTTCAACGGCGATCTCGTCAAAGGGGTTCATGCTCATCTTGACGTTGGCGATGTCCACACCGCTGTTGTCGCTCTTGACGCGCACCTTGACGTTGTAGTCCACCACCCGTTTGACTGGTACAAGGATTTTCATAGTCGGAATTCCTGAATATTTGAGTACTGGATCTAATCCGACAGAACGGAGCTAATCAGTTGCTGTCGCAATTGAAACTTCTGTATCTTCCCGGTAGAAGTCTTTGGCAATTGTCCAATCACAATTTTTTTTGGAACTTTGAAACGAGCGAGCTTTGCGCGGCAATGCTCTATCAGTTCTGTCTCGCTTGTAGAGACTCCGTCAACAAGTTCAACAAATGCGCAGGGCGACTCCCCCCAACGGGGATCAGGCTGTGCAACGACTGCAGCGAGTCGCACACCAGGATGGGTGTATAAAACTTCTTCTAACTCAAGTGAGTTGATGTTTTCACCACCAGAAATGATTACGTCTTTAGAGCGATCACGTATCTGCACATAACCGTCAGGGCACACCACGGCCAAATCACCCGAGTGGAACCAACCACCCTCGAAGGCCTCACGGGTTGCCTCGGGGTTCTTCAGATAGCCTTTCATGGTCATGTTTCCACGAAACATGATTTCCCCGACCGTTTCTCCGTCCTTGGGCACAGGAAGCATCGTCATCGGATCCAGAACAACCATACCTTCCTGAGCGGTGTATCGAACACCTTGTCGGCTCTTGCGTTTGACCAAGTCTTGCAGATCCAACGATTTCCACTCAGCTTGTTCGACACACACTGCGGATGGGCCGAAGACTTCGGTTAGTCCATAGATTTGTGTGATCTCGATCCCCATTTTCTGCAATGCTTCGATAACTGGGGCTGGTGCAGGTGCTCCGCCAATCAGCCCGCAAATAGCGTGCTGGATTCCCCTTTTTTCCTCGTCCGGTGCAAACGCTAACATTGCATGAACAATTGGAGCCCCGCAGTAGTGCGTGACTCCGTGCTCTCGGATCGCCGACAGAATGGTGGACGCTTCGACTCTCCGCATACAGACGCTGGTGCCCGCGTTGGCAGCCAACGTCCAGGCAAAGCCCCACCCGTTGCAATGAAACAGCGGCAAAGTCCAGAGGAATACTGCATGCCTTGGCATACCCCAATCAATCATGTTTGAAAGAGACACCAAGTAAGCGCCGCGGTGGTGGTACACCACTCCTTTGGGATTACCAGTGGTACCTGACGTGTAGTTGAGGGCAATCGACTGCCACTCATCCTCGATTTTGTACCCCTGCCACGCAGGGTCTCCACCGGCCAGGAACTCTTCGAAGTCACTTCTTCCTAGACGGGATCCACCAACGAATGATGGATCCACGATATCGATTACTAACGGCTTCTCCTCCAGAAGGTCCAGCGCCGGACCAACCACATCGGCATATTCGGTATCCGTAATCAGTACCTTCGCACCGCCATGCTGAAGCATGAAAGATAGGGTGGCCGCATCGAGCCGTACATTGAGGGTATTGAGTACAGCTCCACACATCGGAACGCCGAAATGTAGCTCTAACATTTCTGGCGTGTTGGCAGCCACCACAGCCACAGTATCACCCGCACCGACTCCGGCTGCAGCTAGGGCCGATGCGATTCGGCGGCTCCTGTCCAGTAGCGTCTTCCAGGACTCCCGACGCTCTCCATAGATGATGGCGGTGCGATCTGGAAAAACCTCAGCAGTCCGCAACAAGAAGGAGAGGGGAGTCAGCGGGACGAAATTCACTGACGTTTTCTCAAGCACACTGGATGCGCCATTTGGGGATGTCATATCGCTTAGGCCTCGAATCAGATAAGGTTCAGCGGAGAACGGTCCTCGAAATGATCATCCGTTGGATTTCAGATGTTCCCTCGACGATCTCCAAGACTTTTGCATCTCCAAAGGCGCGCGACACCGGGTACTCGGTCATGATGCCGTTGCCGCCATGGATTTGCACCGCTTGGTGCGCAGCATCCATTGCTTTCTCGGTGGCAAAGAGCTTGGCCATCGAAGCCTGCAGATCGTTGGGACGCCCCTCATCCTTGGCGACGGCAGCGTCGTAGAGCATGAGTCTGGCTGCATGAGCGTTGGTGGCCATGTCAGCCACTTTGAACTGCAGAGACTGAAATTGGTTGAGCTGTTTGCCAAAGGCCGTGCGTTCGCTCATGTATTTCACGGAGCGTTCGAGGGAGCCCTGCAAAATGCCCAAACCCAAGATGCCGATCAAGATGCGCCCAGTGCTGACCTGTGCCAGCGTCTGCTTAAGACCCGATCCGACTTCACCCAGCAAATGGTCTGCCGGGATGGTGCAGTTCTGGAAAAAAAGCTCGCTGGTTGAAGACCCACGCCAACCAATTTTATGGAGCTTCTTGCCAGTGCTAAAACCCGGTGCATCGTTCGGAACAATGAAATTGGACAGCTCTTTTCGCCCATCAGGGCGCGTGCCCGTGACTGCAGCGATCACCAGCGGGCCGGTGATGCGTGAGCCCGAGTTGCTGATGAAAGTCTTCGAACCATTGATTACCCACTGCCCGTTCTCCAGAACCGCCCGCGTTTGGATGTTGGCAGCATCAGAGCCTGCATTTGGCTCCGTTAAACCGATACATCCCACCTGACTTCCGTCCAGGATGGGACGCAGATAGCGCTGTTTCTGCGCTTCTGTTCCGAAGTTGTTAAGCAGACTGGCCGCTGTCGAGTTGGCCATAATGGAGACAGCCACTGCGCAATCGACACGGGCAATCTCCTCCAGCACGATGGCAAATCCGAGCCAATCGCCACCGCCTCCGTTGTAGGCTTCTGGGTAGGGAAGGCCGATATAGCCAAGCTCACCCGCCTTCTTCCAAATCTCGTAGGGAAATTCCTCGTCTTCCCAGAGGGTGTGGGAGTGTGGTGCAATTTCCTGTTCGGCAAAGCGGCGCACCGCTTGACGGATGGTTTCGTGATATTCGCTGACTTGGTACATGTCTCTTGTCCTTAGTAAGATTCTTCGAGGATCTGCATGTAGTCGCCCACGGTGGCCAACCGCGGATTGGTGGCGTGGCAGTGATCCTTCATGGCTGCAGCGGCAATGTCGGCCAGCACCGAGCGCGGCACCCCCATCGCACCGAGACCACGCGGCATGCCGATCCGCGAGTTGAGCCGTTCGATGTGTTCGGCGGGATCGGCACCGACGGCCAGACCCATTGACTGGACCAATGCTGCCTGCTTGGATTCAGTGACGCTTTTGTTGAAGCGCAGAACGGCGGGCAGCAACACCGCGTTCAACGTGCCGTGGTGGAGCGAAACGCCAGGGACCGCACCCAGGGGATGCGACAAGGCGTGCACCGCGCCAAGGCCCTTCTGAAAGGCCAGGGCGCCCTCCATTGCGGCCACCATCATGTTCCAGCGGGCATCGCGGTCTGAGCCGTCACGGGTGGCCTTTTCGATGCTGCCCATACCCCGGCGCAGACCATCGAGAGCGATCGCCTCCGCTGGCGGGTTGATGGCGGGTGCCAGAAAAGTCTCGATGCAGTGGGCAATGGCGTCCATGCCAGTGGCGGCGGTGAGCATGGGGGGCAGCCCCATAGTCAGATCTGGGTCGCAGATGGCCACCTTGGGCAGCAGGAAAGGGCTGAGCAAACCCAGCTTGCGGCCCGAATTCATGACGATGACGCTGCCGCGGCCTACTTCGCTGCCGGTTCCCGCTGTCGTGGGTATCGCCACCAGGGGAGCGACACGCTCGGAGATACGTGATGCACCGCCCTCAACGGCGGCATAGGTCTGGAGGGGATCGGGGTGCGTGGCGAGGAGCGCGGTCGCCTTGCCCAGGTCGATTGAGGAACCGCCTCCGATAGCGATAATTCCGTCGCATTCGCTGCTGACGAACATTTGTGTTGCGGCAACCACGGCCGCTTCTGTCGGATTCGGAGGAGTGTCTTCGTAGATGGCGAGCGCAACGGTATCGCCCAGCGATTCGAGTACTTTGTCCAGGATGCCTGCGGCGCGAATTCCTTTGTCGGTCACGATCAGCGGGCGATGGATGCCCAGGCGTTTAAGCTCAGCACTCAGAAGCTTGATAGCGCCGTGGTCAAGTTGTACGGTGGTCAGATAGTTGATGGTGGCCATATGGTTCCTGTGTAGGTCTGTGTCTTGAGACAGTTCAATGTGTTCGTCAGGGGCGGAAGAGTTGGGCATCCATTAGTCGCAAGGGTGTGTTCACACGGACGGGAGGAAATGCCATAAGGTCTAGCACCTGCGTCTGGACATCAATACCTGGTGCCACTTCCTCAAGCACAAGTCCATCAGGCGCGACTGAGAAAACCGCGCGTTCGGTGACGATCCACGCCTTTTGGCCCCGCTCCATGACGTTGCGTCGGAGCGGGTACGTGATTTCATCGACCTGTTCGACAAACTTGCGCACCTTGCCTTCGCGCTCGACAGACAAGGTCCCCGCAGAGGCCTCCGCCGCCAGTCCTGCAGTGGTGAAGGTTCCCGTGAAAATCAGTTCACGGGCGTTGTAGGCAATATCGATGAACCCGCCAGGTCCCGGATTGGCTGCGCCGAACCGACTGACATTGATGTTGCCGGAGCTGTCGATCTGTGCGAAAGCCAGCACAGCCGTTGGGCAATTTCCACCATTAATGAAGTCAAACTGAGCAGGGCCGTCGATAAGGGCTTCCGGGTATTTGTTGGCCGAGAACTGCCAACCACTCATAACGACACCGCCAAAAGGACCATGCTCTGTGGTGAAGCTGTAGTCGTGCAGGCCTCCATCCTGAAACGCTCCATCCTCCAACATTACGGCTGGCACATCCGAGGACGCACCGAATCCGAAGATGCTGACCTCTCCTTTTCGGACGTACTGTGCAGCACGGCGGGCAATAACTTTGTCGGGCCCCGGCGCGAGTCGTTCCGGTCTTTGGCCGCTGAACAGTTGTCCACCGAGGTAGGCATCGTCGTAGCGTACGTCGGTGGTCATCATCGCGTTGGGCTCGACCACGATACGATCCACCAATTCGCCAGGAATACGGACCGCATGCACGGGACGCGCATTACGGGGAACGAGTTTTCGTACCTGGGCAATGACTGTGCCGCCCGATGCTTTCACAGCCAGGGCCATGGCCAGCGCACACGAGACCAAGGGTTCGTCCTCGAAGCTCAGGTTGCCATGCTCGTCTGCGCTGCTGGCTCGAATGAACGCCACGTCCAGAGGCCAGGTTGGGTAGAACAAGTATTCCTTGCCGTCCAGTTCCTTGACTTTGACGAGATCATCTTGGGCACGCGCCGTGTATTTGCCACCTTGCTGCCGGGGATCAATGTAAGAACCGATGCCTATCTCTGTCAGGTAGCCCGGGCTACGCCTAGCTACTTCCCTCAGCCAATGCATGGTGGCCCCGATCGGCCAACAGTAGGCCTCGATTAGGTTCTCCTTGATCAGGCGCATTACCTCTGGCCGCTGCCCTGTGGCTGGATTCACGGGATTGATGAAATTGCCGGATACGATGCGCTTCATCAGACCCTCAATCGCCACATGGTCCATGCCGCGGATGTGCATGCCATCCCCGACACTGACCGGAAAGTAGAAGGTCAGGTCGCGCGGCGTGCCGGTTTCGCGAAAGCGATGGGCGAGAGCCTGAAACAGCACGTCGGGTGTCAGCCAGCCGATCACCCCGACACTAGCGATGCTCTGACCAGGACGAATGTCACCTACCGCCTGCGCGGGAGTGCAAATCTTTCTCATAGAACTCCTCTCAAGGTCGCAGGATTCAGGCCTGAAAGTGGATGATGTGGGTTCCCACGCAGACCGTCTCACCACGCTGGTTGATCAGCGTGGCTTCAGCCCATAGCCTGCGTTTTTCGTCATCGGCTCGTGCGATGCGGTAGTTAACCGTCAAGGTATCGCCGATGCGCACGGGCTTGGTGAAACGCACGTTGTCATAGCCGTAAGACACCGCCGGTCGTTTAACCATGTCGAGGTATTTGGTGACTGCACCAGCTATGAAACCGACCATCATTGCTCCTTGAGCGATGCGACCACCGAAGCCCATGCGTTTGCAGTACTCCTCGTCCATGTGGTTTGGGTGGTTATCCCCGCTGATGCCGGCAAATGCATAGATGTCGTATTCGCCTAGGGTGCGTGTGTAGCTGGTACTGGTGCCTATGAGAGTGGATACCGATCCTTCATGGGGAAACTTCAAATCAGACATGGTGGCCTCTAGCGTAAGTAAGAAAATTTCGATTGCGATGAACTCAGGCCTGGGTCGGCTTGAGCGTGCCAGCGAGTGCCAGCAGACATTCAAAGAGGAAGTAGTCACCCCAGATCAATTCGTTTTCCATGGCGACGCCGTTGCGCTTGTTGAAGCAGCCAGCGGTGAGGATGCCGGGCTGCCGCAGATCCTTCGGCGATACCGGGGTGAGGTAGTGCACGGCGAGCCGTTCGATTGCAGTCTCTGCAGCCTGGCGATAGGCCTTGGCTCTGCTTGGGATCAACGCAGCGAGCTTGAGCAAGCTGGCTGCAGCAATCGCCGTGGCGGACGTGTCCCGGTTGGTGTTTGGAATGGAAGGATCGTCGAAATCCCAAAAAGCCACACCGTCTGCAGGCGCGTGCGCCAACCACCAGTCCGCAACCCGAATTGCATCGGTCTCGAACGTTTTTTCACCAAGCGAAAGCGCTTGGGCCAGGCCGAGCATGGCCCAGGCTTGGGCACGCCCCCAAGTGCTGCTGTCGTGAATACCCTTGTGCGTGTAGCGCTTGATCAGCGAACCGCTTTCAGGGTGGAATGTGGCCGACTGACAAACAGACCCGTCATCGCGAACACACAATGCGATGTGCTGACGCAAGTGCTGGCGACCTATCTCTGCACTCTTCAAGGTCGGCTCGTGGCTCAGCAACAGAGCAACCGTACCAGGTAATGCATCAATGTTGGCTTCATGTGCACCGACACTCGACGCCTCCTCAGCCTCCAGTCCCAGCGGTATAAGTCGCGCCTTGGGGTTGTACATATCGACAAGGCTCCGGGTACCGGCCGAGGCTAGTGCCTGCGCCTCCTTGTCGGCCAAGAGGGTTGCCCCCAGGTGCGCGCCATACCAAAACAGGAAGCCTTTGAAAACAGAATTGGAAGACACCCGGGGGGTCAACAGGGCGGACCAGCGTCTGGCGCCGTCCAGATATCGAGCTTGCTCCGTGTGAAGAGCCGCTAGCCATAGTTGCCCGACCCAGAATCCGCCCGTCCAGTCGCCACCCGGACTGCGCACCCAGGTGCCATCCTCAGGATTTCCGTAGTGAGGAAACCCCTCATGTTGCTGCGCCAAGGTGGCGTCAATACGTTGGCACATACGCGCGATCGCGTTGTCAACCGTGGTTTTATCCATGCTTTTTGTCTCCGATGAGGTGGTTCGATGGAATGTCCGGCGTGTGTTTATTGCTGGACCGCGTGTTCTCTGAAGGGCATCGTATGCATCCAAGTTTTATGTGTCCAATATATAATTAGTGCCATTCTTAGACAAAATTCATATCAACATGGATCTACGACACCTGCGCTATTTCGTTGCTGTTGCCGAGGAGCTGAGCTTCACAAAAGCAGCTGAGCGTCTGCACAAGGCTCAGCCTCCGGTCAGCCAACAAATCCGCCAGTTGGAGGAAGAGATCGGAGTGACTTTGTTCATGCGTACGCGGCGCCATGTCGAACTGACCGAAGCAGGGCAAGTCTTCCTTGATCAGGCCCGACAAATTCTCCGATCCACCGAGAGTGCGGTGGTGCAGGCCCAGCGAGCTCAGCGTGGAGAAATCGGGCGCCTCACGGTGGGATTCTTCGAGCACATGTCCTATACCCTGCTACCCCCAATACTGCGGGCGTACCGTGAGCGCTTCCCTGCCGTAGAAGTTCAGCTGAGGTGGTTCCCCGTGATCAGCCAGGCGGAAGCCTTGCGCCGAGGTGACATAGATATTGCTTTTCTACGTACGGTGCCCGACATGAACGATGTCACCTGGGAAACCATCTTGGAAGAACTTTTTGTGCTCGCGGTCCCCTCAAACCATCCGCTAGCCGACGCGGAGTCCGTGTCCCTGAAGAGCTGCGCCCATGAACAGTTCATCATGTACATAGAGTCTTTGGCGCCGGACTTTCGTGCCGCACACATGCGTATGTGTGCATCAGCGGGTTTCGTGCCAAAGGTGGCTTCAGAAGTAGGTCAGGTCTATACGCTATTGGGCCTGGTCAGCTCTGGCGCTGGCATCGGCTTCGTACCCGCGTCGGTGCAAAAGGTACAATTTGATCACGTGAAATACAAACCCATCCAGGGCAAGCCAGTGACTTACGAGGTGCTTCTGGGCTGGAGTCAACGCAACCCCACGCCACTCATGAAGGCGTTTGTGGAGACGGCGAAACTGGTGTTGTGAGATGCCTCGTGTCGCTCAATTCGGCAATACGACATTACCATTGACCATCCGAGGAATGGCCTGCACATTCACATCGGACAACGCGGCGGGCAACAGGTCGGCAGGAAAGTTCTGATAGCACACCGGGCGGAGAAAGCGATCGATCGCGGCGCTTCCGACGGAGGTAGTGCGGCTGTCGGTGGTAGCTGGAAACGGGCCACCATGCACCATCGCGTGACTCACCTCGACCCCCGTAGGAAACCCGTTGACGAGAATCCGGCCGACCTTGTCTTCTAGCAATGGCAATAGCCGTCGAGCTAGTGGCACATCCCCGGAGTCCATCTGGAGGGTAGCCGTAAGTTGGCCTTCCAGGCATTCCAGCAAAACCCCGATCTCGTCAATATCCCGACAACGAACGAGTATCGAACTTGGCCCAAAAATTTCATCCTTCAACTCAGGATGAGCAAGAAAGCTCGCCGCGTCAGTCGCAAAGAAGTGTGCCCTACCGTCACAGCCTCCAGACGTCGCTTGCCCGCTGGCGATCGTCTCGACACACTCATGCTCGGCTAGCAGCTTCACACCCGCTGCATACGCAGCGGCGATTCCAGGAGTCAGCATGGTGCCAGCGGCCTTGTTGCGCAAAGACTGGGCCGTGACATCCACGAACTGATCGAGTTCTGGCCCGTCGATTGCGATGACGATACCTGGATTTGTGCAGAACTGACCTACACCCAAGGTCAGCGAGTCCACAAACGCTTGGCCGATACTCTCCGCGCGAGCTGCTAAGGCTTGCGGTAACAGGACTACCGGATTGACGCTGCTCATTTCCGCGTACACCGGGATCGGGACTTCGCGCGCCGCAGCCCGCCGCGACAGCGCCAGTCCGCCGGCGCGGGACCCCGTGAATCCCACAGCGCGAATAGCCGGGTGATCCACCAGGGCCTCGCCCACCATATTGCCAACACCTTGGATCAACGAAAAAGTTCCTTCTGGCAATCCACATTCGGCCACCGCTGCCTGCACGGCGCGGCCCACCAGTTCAGAGGTTCCGGGATGAGCACCATGCGCCTTAACAACCACAGGACATCCAGCGGCGAGGGCCGCTGCGGTGTCCCCCCCCGCCACGGAAAACGCCAGAGGAAAATTGCTTGCTCCAAAGACGACCACCGGACCAACCGCCACATGGCACTTGCGCAAATCGGGCCGAGGAAATGGAGTTCGCTCGGGCAGCGGCGAGTCGAGTGTGGCACTTAGCCAATGCCCCATTCGAACCACCTGAGCAAAGTGACGCAATTGGCTCGTGGTACGGCCACATTCACCCTCCAGTCGCGCCTTGGGCAAGGCTGTTTCCAGGGCTGCTCGCTCGATTAGCGAGTCACCGATTTCCTCGATGTGACGCGCGATAGTTTCAAGGAAATGCGCTCGCTGATGGGGTTTAGTGCCACGGTAGATCGGGAAAGCCCTCGCCGCCAGCTTACAGGCGCGGTCCACATCGCCCACTCCACCGGAGCCAAACACCGGGTCGATTTCCACGTTCAAGGCCGGTGAAAAGGCCCTGAACTCACCGCTCTTCCCCTGAGTCGAGACGGCTCCAATGAGCATGCTTCCTGTGATTTCCATCATTGTTCCTGAACTGCTGCCCCGGCGGATCGCCGCAGAGCAATGTGCTGATGTCGGCTTTCGCCGACCGCTTGTCTGCTAGGTCGGCGGAAACCGTGTTTGCTGCAATCTTTCGGGGTCAGCTGCGAAGAGATCGGTGCTTATTTGGCAAGCGGACAATTACCTTCGGTCAATGGCCGAAATGCTTCGTTTGCCGGGATGGTGGCGACGTGCTTGTAGAAGTCGCCTGGATAGCGCGATTCAGACGGTTTCTTTACTTCAAACAGATAGAGCGGGTGAATCTTGCGACCGTCCTGCCGGATGCTGCCTTTGCCAAAAAGTTTGTCCTCGGTGGGGGTGGCTTTCATGTGCGCCACTACGGCAGCGCCATCGCCGTCAGCCTTCAGGGCAGCAACCGACTTGAGGTAGTGGATCACCGACGAATAGACGCCGGCCTGCGCCATGGTCGGGAACTTGCCTTTGTTGGCGGCTGCGAACTCTTTGCCAAACTTGCGGTTTTCCTCGGTCATGTCCCAATACCAGGATTCGCTCAACACCAGTCCTTGGGCCGCCTTCAGGCCCAGTGCCTGAACGTCACTGATGAAGACAAGCAGGCCAGCGAGCTTCTGTCCTCCCTCGGTAATGCCAAACTCCGAGGCCTGCTTCACAGCACCTATGGTGTCTCCCCCGGCGTTAGCTAGGCCAATGACCTTCGCCTTGGACGCCTGCGCCTGCAGCAGATAGGAAGAAAAATCAGTGCCTGGGAATGGGTGACGTACTTTGCCCAGTACCTTACCCCCGTTCTTGACTACGACACTCTCTGTATCACGTTCAAGCGCATGGCCGAACGCATAGTCGGCTGTGACAAAGTACCAGCTGTCGCCGCCAGTCTTAACCACAGCCTTCCCGGTGCCGTTAGCCAAGGCCCAGGTATCGTAGGCCCAGTGGATCGCATTAGGCGTACAGGCCTTACCGGTCAAGTCGGACGTACCGCCCCCAGATACGATCAGCACCTTATTCTTTTCTTTGACGATCTCGTTAATGGCAAGAATTACCGACGAGGTAGGAACATCAAAGATGGCATCGACTTTATCTACATCCAGCCAGCGACGCGTGATGCTCGCACCGACATCTGGCTTGTTCTGATGGTCTGCCGAGACTATTTCTACCTTTAGGCCGTATTTCTCGGGGCCAAAATCCGCTACCGCCTTTCTTGCAGCCCAGATTGAACCTGGGCCAGACAAGTCAGCATAGACGCCACTCTGATCATTTAGCACACCAATACGAACGACCCCCTCGGTAATTTGGGCCTGTGCCGCTTGTGTGGCCATGAGGGCCGTCAGCATCAGCAGTTTGAATCCGGACTTCTTCATCATGTCTATCTCCTTCAGGGTGGGTTGAGAACGCTGGAGGCCTGCACCCGAGGCGAAATTACCTGGGCTTGGCTTTTGGGGGGAATCGGAAGAGGCTCTAGCGAACCTCTTTGTGCTGGGTGGCGGTTTAGTGTTTTGCCTGCGTTGCCGCCGTGGCAGATGGAGTGGCAGGCGATCATGTCCTACCCCTGCTTGATAGCTGGGTTTTACCCTTGCGGCTGCCTACCACGTTTTTGTATAAGGCAACCAGTTCGCCAGCGATGCCACGGCGAAACAACAGGACACAAAGTACAAATATGCTGCCGATGATTACAGTGATCATCGAGCCAACTTTGTCTGCGAGTGTGTTCTGCAGAACGACCACAATGGAAGCGCCAACCAAGGGCCCAAGTACAGTGCCGAGCCCCCCCAGCAGAGTCATCAGAACCACTTCACCGGAGGCGTGCCAATGAGCGTCGGTCAAAGTCGCAAACTGGAATACCATGGCCTTGGTCCCGCCAGCAAGGCCGGACAGTCCCGCCGAAAGCACGAATGCCATCAGCTTGTAGCGATTTACGTCGTAGCCCAACGAGATGGCACGCGATTCATTCTCCCGGATCGCTTTGAGAATCTCTCCGAAAGGCGAGTGGATGATCCGATGGATCATCCAGAAGCCAAACACGAAGATCCCAAAGACGAAGTAGTACATGTTGACATCTGAAGAGAGGTCAACCAGCCCCAGGAATCTGCCCCGGGGAATGCCATGCATACCATCCTCACCTCCAGTGAACGGCGCCTGGAGGAACATGAAATACATCATCTGCGAAAGTGCCAGAGTGATCATGGCGAAGTAGATGCCCTGACGGCGTATGGCCAACGACCCGAACAAGAAACCCAAACCTGCAGATGCGAATACTGCGACCAGAATTGCCATCTCAGGAGGCAGACCCCAGGACTTGGTGCTGTAGCCAACCACATAAGCGGAGGTTCCAAAAAACACAGCATGGCCGAAAGACAAAAGGCCGGTGTAGCCAATCAGCAAATTGAAAGCACAGGCAAAGAGGCCAAAGCACAGCACCTTCATGATCATCGTTGGGTAGAAGAGGAAAGGCACTGCCATGCCGACCACCAACAAGGCACCGTAGCCCAAGAAACGTCTGTTCATTTTTGACTCACTTTTCTTTGCCAAACAGGCCTGATGGCCGAAACATCAGAACGATGGCCATGATCACGAAGACCACGGTAGCCGACGCTTCCGGGTAAAAAACCTTGGTGAGCCCTTCGATCACACCAAGACTCACGCCGGTGACGATCGCGCCCAGAATGGAACCCATGCCACCAATAACCACGACTGCGAAGACGGTGATGATCAAGTTCGAGCCCATCAGTGGGCTAAGCTGCCCAGTGGGCGCAGCCAGCACACCGGCAAACCCTGCGAGACCAACCCCGAAACCGTAAGTCAGCATGACCATGACCGGCACGTTTATGCCGAACGCTTGGGTTATCTTGGGGTTCTCTGTGGCAGCACGCAGGTAGGCTCCGAGTCGGGTCTTTTCGATCACGAACCAGGTCAGGAAGCACACAGTGATGGACACCATAACCACCCATAGCCGGTACTTGGGCAAGAACATGAAACCGAGGTTGATACCACCTGCGAGTTCATCCGGCACTGAAAACGGATGCCCCGATACACCGTAGAAGTAGCGAAAAAAACCTTCAATAATCAGCGCGAGGCCGAAAGTCAACAGCAGACCATAGAGGTGATCCAGCTTGTAGAGCCACTTCAGCAGGCCGCGCTCAATCGCAATTCCGAAGAGCCCTACCAGCAGAGGGGCCGTGAGCAAGGACCACCAGTAACTGATGCCGAAGTACTCCATCCCCATCCAGGCTACAAACGCGCCCATCATGAACAAGGCGCCATGCGCAAAATTGATGATATTGAGCATGCCGAATATCACTGCCAGTCCCAGACTAAGGATGGCGTAGAAGGAACCGTTTACGAGTCCCAAAATCACCTGCCCCATCAGGGCTTGTATCGGGATGCCAAATAGCGATGTCATCATGTCTCCTTCGCAAACTCAGACGCCCAGGAGGTCCTGGAGCACATGTTGCTTCTCGTTGATTTCGTGCTGATGGATCTCTGCGGCGATTTGTCCGTGCTCGACCACATACATGCGGTCGGCCAGCGGTGCTGCAAAGCGAAAGTTCTGTTCGACAAGGAGAATCGTGTAGCCCTTGGCCTTGAGGTCACGGATAACCTGGGCCAGTTTTTGTACGATCACAGGTGCTAAGCCTTCCGAGATTTCATCCAGCAACAGCAACCGGGCACCGGTGCGCAGGATGCGCGCCATGGCCAGCATCTGCTGCTCCCCACCGGACAGCCGGGTGCCCTGGCTGTGACGGCGCTCGTAAAGATTGGGGAACATCGTATAGATCTCGTCCAGGCTCATGCCCCCGCTCCCCACCCGAGGTGGTAACAACAGGTTCTCTTCGCAGGACAAACTGGCATAGATCGCCCGCTCCTCGGGGCAAAATCCGACCCCCAGTCTGGCTATTTGGTGGGGCGCCATATCGATGACCTCGCGGCCGTTAAGCATGATCGAACCGGTGCGCCTCCCCGTCAGCCCCATGATCGATCGCAGCGTGGTAGTTCGCCCCGCGCCATTGCGCCCCAAAAGGGTCACGCACTCGCCTTGATTCACCCGTAAGTCAAGCCCATGCAGGATGTGGGATTCGCCGTAAAAGGAGTGCAGATCGGTGATCCGCAGGTATTCATTGACCATGCTCAATGTCCTTCCTGTGATCCGAAACCCGCCTCAGCACTGCCCATATAGGCCTCGATCACAAGTGGGTCGGCGGACACCTCGGCATACGACCCTTGTGCGAGCACGCTTCCACGGGCTAACACCGTGATGGCATCACAGATACCGGACACAACCTTCATGTTGTGTTCGACCATGAGAATCGTCCGGTTGGCAGCGACCTTCTTGATCAACTGCATCACGCGATCGACATCCTCATGGCCCATGCCCTGGGTCGGCTCGTCCAAGAGCATCAGTTCAGGATCCAGTGCAAGCGTGGTCGCGATCTCCAGTGCTCGTTTTCGCCCATAGGGCATCTCCGCGGTGATTACGTCAGCAAAGCCCGCCAAGCCAACGTAACCCAAAAGTTCAATCGCACGGTCGTTCAGCGAATTCAGTATTTCCGGGGAGCGCCAGAAGTGATAGGACACACCGAGTTTTCGCTGAAGCGCGATGCGCACATTTTCCATCACCGTGAGATGTGGGAATACCGCGGAAATCTGAAACGAGCGAATCACGCCGCGCCGAGCAATCTGGGCTGGCTCTTCCCTAGTTATCTCGACACCGTTGAAGTAAATGCTTCCACGGGTAGGCGCAAGGAACTTGGTCAGTAGATTGAAACAAGTGGTCTTGCCAGCTCCATTCGGACCGATCAGTGCATGAATGTGTCCACGCTGAATGCCGAGGTTGACGTCGTTCACGGCAACGAAGCCTTTGAACTCTTTCGTGAGTCCAGAGGTCTTGAGTATGAAATTCTGTGTCATGGTCCGAGCGATGTCTCCGCTTGTTATGAGCGAGAGAATATGAGCCCGACATACATACGTCAAATATCTTATTTGTCTTATTTTGAGACATAATACATATAAACAAGGTACCAAAGCTGCAGCATGTCCTGCGACAGCCAGTCCCTTGGCCAAGTCTGCAGGGTTCACAGGGTCGATCTAACTAGGCCGAGCAAAATCACCCTAGTCGACCCAGAGTACAGGGACCTGGTGCAAAAGCCTGAGGACGATGAAGCAAAAACGTGGACTGTGAGGGCACGGTGCGTGAGGAGCTGGAGGCACTGAAGGCGAAGTACTTGCCGGAGCTGGGCGCCATCCAGTAGAGCGCTATTCGGCATCCCAGCGGGCCTCGAACTCACCCAGGCGCTGCTCGGCTTTCGGTTGTCGAGGAGAGGCTCAACCACTGGAAGATGAAGAACGTGCACGGTTACACCGCGAGAATCACTATTTAGCCTCCTATGCGGAGACCAATCACTTAACGCTGCGAGCCCGAGAACACACTGCTTCGTTATCGACGGAGCTCCGTGAAGAGATTGAGCGTGAATTTGCAGAGCGACGCATCAACCTTCTTAGCTGTACAACCACCATGGAAATGGGGGTTGATCTTGGCGACCTTGAAGCAGTAGTAAGCCGTACATGAAACCGCTGCAGATCTGGGCGGTACTGAGCTGAATCAGGCTCTTACATCTACATTCAAGATTAGCTTCGCTAAAGCCTATACAGAAGGTTGCGACCTATTGCTGATCACTGATGGTGATGTATGGGAAATTGAAGAAACCGTAAAGCAAGCCAAGATCAGCAATCACCGTATCTTTGCCATTGGGGTAGGCAGTGCTCCAGCTGAAAGCTTATTGAAGGACCTAGCAGAGCAAACAGGTGGCGCTTGTGAGTTGGTAACACCATCTGAAAGCATTGCAGACGCAGTTCTGCCGCAACCGAAAAGCGCTCATTGCTTTCTCGCTTCAAGAAGTTGATGACAGGCGGCTGAAATGATTTCCGAAAACAACATGACCCGCCTTCATTTTCAGTCAGTGCCCGAAGAGATTCAGTGGCACTTGACTGAAGCTGAGTTGGGTTACACAAAGATTCAGCATCGCCTAGGATCACTCTACCTAGAGTCGGCGTGCAGTGCCGGAGAGCTATACCAAGCCTACAAATGGCTATTCATCTCAGTGGCTTTGGGGAATGATGCGGCAAAAGTTGATCTCGTTAAGGTCAACACTCACCTAGATTACGACCAAATCGATCAAGCCTACCAACTGGCAGAAGATTGGTTTGACGAAAAGTTTGTCGAAATCTCAGAGCGAGATGAAAGCAAATGGTCACCAGAATTGATGAAGTGGCGCTTTGCTCTTGCATTAGTCCATTGAAAGGAATAGTTGTGTCTTCACACCCAACTGAATTCATGTGCGACAAGGAAGCCATGAAGGCTCGGATGTCAGAAATCATTGAAAAGTTAACCCCAGATCAATGCGAGCACTTCGCCTACGCGTTGGAGCAGGTGGCGAGTTGCTATCTGAGCTCATCCAGCCACGGGGCACTACTCATCTCCAACGAAACAGATGAATCACAGTCATTGGTTGCTATCAATGCGAGCGAGATGCAGATCTGTGAGATGGTTGGATTTATGGCTGAAGCTATGCACGGAAGGCACTCTTCGCCTGGCGGGATGTATGTGAACTGATCCGGACGATCGCCAGAAATGGTGTATTGCTCTCAAGCAAGTTCGCATTAGGCGCCAAGATCTCATCCCTATATGAAACTTTCTGTCTGCAACTGTGAACCAATCACGCTGATCTCTAGTCCTTAGACATTCATTCATTTCACTCTTGCTGCTGCACTTTATTGACCTGCGGATGTAGTGAATGTATAAACAAGCTTATCAAGCCCTTCGGGGCTTCTTTCAATTCTGTTTCAAACCAATATGGCAACCAAAAAACCAAAATATGGCGATCAGGCTTTTCTTGACTATGCAAAAAAGATTGTCAATCATCCTAACTATGCAGGCATGCCTGACCCCATAGGAGAGCGAGGCGAAATTCAATGGGAGGCGCCATCAAATCGAAAATCAGGGAAATTTAAGGATACGCATCATCTCCGTCGCGAATGGTGGAGGCAAAAGGCCATTTCAATCGGCATTGACCCAAACACGAACAGCACATGGATTAGTGCAACGGCCAAATCCGTACACCCTTTTGGCAAAAAGCCGTGTAAAACATGTGGTAAAGAATTGGAGATTGCTTATGCATATCCGAATGAGCATTTATTCCAAAGACTCAGGAAGCTACGATACATTGGGTCAACCTTTGAATTCTCAGAGACTGAGCATATTTGTGACCTGATACAGCGACTGCATCAGAATTTCGGTGAAATAATTTTTGATGATCTTCCTAGATTGCTGTCGACAACTTCCATACATGTTCCTGCTATTCCAAAGTCCATAAACAAGTGGAAGGAATACTTGCGAGCACAATATATTCCGCAAGAACCACGAGTTTTGAGTCCTGGTGCCATGTCGAATCCACCAGATCGGCTTGATGGATTTCATTCCTTCAATAGATGCTGTCGCTCCACTTCTGATACAGGCAGGTCCAAGGAAAATTTAAAATCTTACGTTACAGATCGGCGTGTATTTGAATATTGGGTTGACGGCGATTGGGTTGCGGCAGATCGTTTAATGGGTCAAGTCAGATCTAATTCTGTCTTCAATCAAGAAGATTGCTTCAACATTAGTCAAGGTGGCTTACACCCTAAACCCTGCCAAGCGGATCATATTGGTCCAATTTCATTAGGATTTAACCATCGCCCTCAGTTTCAATTGTTATGCAAAACATGCAATAGTGGCAAAAATAATCGCATGTATGCCTCTGATGTCAGGCTTTTAATCGAAGTGGAGTTGACTGGTGAGCCTGTAATTTCCTGGTTTGCAGAAAAATTGTGGAGCCTGAGAAAAGGATCAGTGAATAACGCAGAAACAGGTTTAAGGCTTAGCAAATTACTACGCGACAATCGACATACGTATATGTCTCTACTTAAATCGATTCTTGATGGTGGGCATCACACATTTCTTGCCAGTCTTTTATCATTAGAGGTTGCCGATTTCGATCCTGAATTCAAGAATCTTAAAACAGTGAACCACCTGACTCATTTCGATTCATTAACACGAAATGCAAGAACCACAAAATACGCAACCGAGCAAAAGGCTCGGCGTATTCGCATAGCATTTTCTTCATTGGATGAATATCATAAAAAGGAAAATAGAAGTGCCTTTATTATCTCGAATCAAGATTCAAAGTCTGAGTTTTCAAAAGGGTTGGTCGAGCTCCAAAAATTGCAACAGACAACCGCCTCATTGGATAGAAAAATTGGTTCAATTGTTAGCGAACAAGGGGTATCAGAGTCAGATCTCCGAGCACTGGCATCAATACTTCCGATTATTCTTTCCGAAAATAAAACTCAATTTGAGAGAGTGCGTGCTCATTTCGTTAAAGGGATGAATGCGGTTGGGCGTGAACTAAGTGATCTATGGGACTCTGAAAGATACGTTCGCACCACTCCTGATGAAATCATTGAGTAATTTTTTGGATATAGAGCTCAGCTGTGATTTGCCCTCTCATAAGCTGTTGATAGGGGGTTTGGGGTAAATGCTTGTAATCCAAGTTGCTTCCATCTTGCCCAGGATCAAGCGCAGGGAGATCATCAAGAGCTTCACTAACCGATGGAGGATTTGGTATGTTGCTGATTAGATCATCAGCTGCCATGCTTGAAACAATCTTTGGGGGCGCTTCGGGAACTTTACCAGTGTTGTCACCAACTATGATCACCCTGATGCGCCTTTGAGGGACGCCATAATTCTCAGAGTGAAGCTTCCATACGATAAGTCTTTTCGCATGCTTCGATAGCTCGGCCTTCACCATTTCAAAGACTCGTCCTCCCTCCATATTCAGCAGACCTGTGACATTTTCAAATACGAAAACATCCGGTTTAATTTCGGCCAAAAGCGTGCAATAGTCTTTGAATAACCAGTTCCTGTCATCCTCCATGGAACGCTTATTACCTGCTGTCGAAAAGCCTTGGCAAGGAGGTCCGCCCAATACACATAGGGGCTTTTTAGGATCCCTTGCGGCTACTACTTTTTCGAGAATCTTCTGTTTTGTTTGAGTGGCTGTAATGTCACCAACAACTATGTCTGGATGAACGTTGGAGCTATACGTTTCTGAGAAACTGCTCTCCAACTCGCTTCCCACTAATGTCTTCCAACCCGCCCAGCCAAACCCCAATCCGAGGCCTCCCGCCCCCGCAAAAAGATCAACTGTTTGACCGACTATGTTCAAATGTCGAGCGACTTGAAAGGCTAATAGGGGCGGTACTGCATTTCCAATTTGGGTCGCAATCGACCCTTTGTTGCCTTTAAATACAAAATTGTCTGGAAAGGACTGAAGGCGAGCTGCTTCTCGTTGTGAGAGTGTCCTGTGTTGCCCGCCTTCAAAGTCGTAATGAATGTGACATCCATTCCCGGGTCTAGTAAAGTACGTATTAATTGTGTATGACGGGCGGTCTGGATGTAACCTGCCGTAATACGTTGACCGACTTCCCTCTCCTTTAGCAAAGCTCAATCTTATATTCTTGATTCTTTCCGATGGAACATCTTCGGGAATATCTTTCCAATTACCACCAGGTGGTACAGCCTTGCAGATTCGCAAATCTAGCTCACTCAAGGAAGCCGCATAATGATTTGGAATCACGTTATTTCCGAGAGTTTGCATTGGCTTTGATTGAAGAATTTTTTTGATTTCAAAAACTTCTTCTGCGGAATGTTCTTCCAGTCGATACAGTAGCGTGCTATAAACTTCGTCAGGCAGCCCATACCATCGGGCCACTTCTACTTCAATTTGTGCTGCAGTTTTATTTGATGGCCTCAGGAGTTGCTTGGCCACTAATTTTGAAATCTTTTTGACCACTTCATTTTCTGATAGGTCTGGTACTCTGATCCGTCGCATAGCACCAACCGACAAATGATTCGTGCTGATTGAATCACGGACTTGCGCTTCAAATACTATCGAATTAAATACCCCCAACATTGCGTAAAGCAGTGTTGGGTCATCTTGCTTGGGAGTTAGTACATTAAGCGAGTTTCCTGTCACTATGCCAGGAGGTATTGTGGTCGCAATAACTCGCCTTGCTGATGTTTGTCTAGCAACGTCGCGCCATATTAAGCGTGGAAGTTTGACTGAATCAGGGACGGAAATATCTTGCTTTAGATAAACAGGCTCATCATCTATCAATCCATACCGTGTAATTTGCCTCCCCTTTACGAATTTAACTTCTCCTTCTTTTGAAAGTCTTTGAGCTATGCCTGTTTCATCGAGCTCCCTTCCAAGCTTATAAAGAGTGATTTTTCCATTTTCAAAATCACCCAATTTTGGCAAGGTTGAAAGATACGTCATCGCTTTGGATATTTTTGGATCACTTCCAAATCCAATTGAATAATCGCTTTCCATGAGTGTCTTGATTGGAAAGTCAAGTACTGGAGGAAGTTCATCAGTTATTTCTTCAAAATGTTGAACTACTTGGAGATGTCCTTGGAGGTGTTTCTCATCAATCGTTTTAAATCCAGTAAATGATATTGCTGCCTGATCTACACCGTCGAAGAGTCGAGCACTTGCAGGATAGTGATGAATGGTATTAACAGTGTTTTGAGTGAATAGCCAAGACCTAATAGGCGCCGATATCTGATCTCCAAAGATTGTGCCTGGTGCAACAATACTAAATATCCCATTCGATTTCACAATCTTCACAGATACCTCAATCCCACATCGAGCCAAATTCGTACCCCAGCCAGAAAATTTTCTTGTCGGCTTCGAATGTGGATAATTTTCTTCAAGCCAGCATACTTTTTCTTTGAGTAAATTTACATATTTGCTTCTGGATTTTTCATCCAAATTCGCAAGTTCTCGACTATCTGGCTTAATTGCTTCCCATGGGGGATTTGTAATGCATACATCAAATTTTTCAACATTTTTCAGGGCCAACTCAAATGAATCTGTCTGTTGAGATTTGATTTCAATGCTTGGTATTTTCAGATCTCTGGTTGCATTCTTAATCAATTCCTTTGCATTCACTATTGCATCACCGTCGCAGTCCCACGCCTCTACGACAAGTTTTTCTTTTGGTAATTTATTTGATTCCAATAGTTCTTCAAGCAACCAGCACAACAGCCTTGCGTCTCCGCAAAATGGATCTACTATCTTCAGGTCTTTGGTCTTTGTTAGATTATTTGCTATTTCTTTGGCCATGTAACGGCCAATTCTTTCGTGAGTGTAAAAACGACCTGTGATTCTTTGCTCTAAGTCTTTGCCAATCTTGTAGCTTGTTTGCGCCCCCAAGGCTAATTCCAGGAGTTGATTTTGATTTGATGTAAACATTTGAGAAGCTTGTTAGCGAATCTGAAGTGACTCTGATTTATCCGTAGAGGGCTCTAAATCCACCGAAACTTGCGAAGTGGTAGTGATGTAGTTTTGCGCTTCTCTTACGAACCACTCTTTAAGTGTCATCCCATCTCTTGCCAAAGCCGAATAAATTTGTCTTTTTAATCCTGGCTCAAGTTCAATAACGATCCTGCCACTGTTGCCAATGCTCATATGACCTCTCTGATGTAACATTACATTGGTAACATTACACGATCGTTGAAAAAGTATCAAGCTCAAATTGCTCCAAGGGTGCTTAAGTGATTGAACTTTAGCCGCTGAAAGGCTCACTAAATGAGCTAAGCACCCAGGACAATATTTCAATCTTTCAACCACAGATTGAAAATTTTGCACTATGCTGGTGTTTTCTACCACCGACCTGGCCAAGACCATGCCATCCAGCACAGCTGACAACGCCATCATGACCATAGGAGAAGTCGCCGACTACCTCAAGGTCACCGAGCGAACCATCTACCGCTTAGCAGGGGCCAAGAAGATCCCTTCTTTCAAAGTTGGCGGAAGCTGGCGTTTTTCAAAAGCCGACATTGACGGCTGGATCAAAAAACAATCAGAGCAAGATCAAGGGACAGGGCAATGAAACTTGAACAAATAACCAAAGGAGCTCAGTTAGCCGGTATTGAGCCTGGAAAAATTGTTCGGGTTGTAAGCGCGGATCCACTGGGTGACAACGCGGTTACTGTCGTATACAAGGCCGACGACGGGCGGTTGGGAGAGCGAGTGCTCTTCCGCTCCAACGAATCCGACCTGAACGTTGCCTCAATTGGTAGGCCATGGAGCTTCGACGCCGACGGGGCCGACTTCAAGCTCGCGGCCGAGGCCTATCGCATCAACCTCGCGCACCTCTTCGATCCGATGATGGCCGTCCACACGTCGAACGTGGAGCCGCTACCGCACCAGATCACCGCCGTCTACGAGTCGATGCTGCCGAGGCAGCCGCTGCGTTACGTGCTCGCAGACGATCCCGGCGCCGGCAAGACCATCATGGCGGGCCTCCTGATCCGCGAGCTGCTCATGCGGGCGGATGCCGCTCGCATCTTGATCGTCTCTCCTGGGAGCCTTGTGGAGCAGTGGCAGGACGAGTTGTTCGAGAAATTTGGCCTGTCCTTCACGCTTTTTGGTCGTGATTTGTTGGACCAAAGCCGCAGCGGAAATCCATTCGACGATCACGACCTCCTGGTCGCCAGGCTCGACCAGCTTTCGCGAAGCGAAGAGCTCCAAGAAAAAATCCGTAGTTCCCAATGGGACCTGATCGTGGTCGACGAGGCCCACAAGCTTTCGGCCACTTGGTTCGGCACCAAGATCAATGAAACCAAGAGATTCAAGCTGGGGCAGCTCCTAGGCTCGGTTACGCGCCACTTTCTGTTGATGACGGCCACCCCCCACAACGGCAAGGAGGAGGACTTCCAGCTCTTCATGTCGCTGCTGGATTCTGACCGCTTCTACGGCAAGTTCCGCGACGGCGCCCACAAGGTCGACGTCACTGATTTGATGCGGCGGATGGTCAAGGAAGACCTCTTGAAGTTCGATGGCACCCGCCTGTTTCCCGAGCGCGTGGCTTACACCGCTAACTACAAGCTCTCGGAGGCTGAGGCCCAGCTTTACAACGACGTAACCACCTACGTCAAAGAGGAGATGAACCGGGCCGACCAGCTAGATGGCAAGCGTAAGGGAACCGTGGGCTTTGCCTTAACCGCCCTCCAGCGGCGCCTCGCTTCGAGCCCGGAGGCGATCTACCAATCTTTGAAGCGCAGGCGCGAGAAGCTGAAGCGTCGCATCGAGGAAGAGAAGATCAAACAGCGCGGCGGCGGCAAGGTCTTGGCCGAGACCTACGTCGAGAAGGCCTCCGAAGACATTTGGGAGTCGGCCGATGACATGGCTCCGGAGGACTACGAGGAGTTCGAAGAAGAGGTCGTGGACCAGGCCACCGCGGCCCAGACCATCGCCGAGCTTGAAGCCGAAGTCTTCACGCTAGGCCACCTCGAAGATCAGGCCAAGGCCTTAGTCCACTCGGGCCAGGACCGCAAATGGGAGGAACTCCGAGAGCTCTTGCAAAACACGCCGGAGATGCGGGGGCCCGACGGGCTGCAACGCAAGCTCATCATCTTCACCGAGCATCGCGACACGCTCAACTACCTGGCCGACCGGATCCGGGGCCTGCTTGGTAAGTTCGAGGCTGTAACCATGATCCACGGCGGGGTGCATCGCGAGGACCGTCGCAAGGTGCAGGAGCTCTTCCGCAACGACAAAGACACGCGGGTCTTGCTCGCCACCGACGCGGCCGGCGAAGGCGTCAACTTACAGAACGCCCACCTGATGGTGAACTACGACCTGCCCTGGAACCCCAACCGCCTCGAGCAGCGCTTCGGCCGCATCCACCGTATCGGCCAAACCCAGGTCTGCCACCTCTGGAACATGGTCGCCTCGGAAACTCGCGAGGGCGACGTTTTCCAGAAGCTCTTCGACAAGATCGAGATCGAGCGCAAGGCCTTGGGCGGACGAGTGTTCGACATCCTGGGCGAGGTCTTCGACGGCGTGAGCCTGCGCGAACTCCTGATCGAGGCGATCCGTTATGGCGAAGACCCAGCACGCAAGGCGCATCTGCGCGAAGTCGTCGCCGGTGCCTTGGAGACCGAGAAGCTCCGCGAGATCATCCGCCGCAACGCCTTAGCCGAAGAAGTCATGGACGAGCAGCGCCTCTTCGCCCTCAAAGAAGAAATGGAGAAGGCCGAGGCCCGCAAGCTCCAGCCATATTTCATCCGCTCATTCTTTGCCCAAGCTTTCGAGCGCCTTGGCGGCGACTTGCGCCCCCGCGGCTCCGGCCGCTATGAGATCACCTTTGTACCAGCGACCATCCGCGAGCGCGACCGGCAGATCGCGGGCCGCGACCGCCGAAACATGAACCCGGTCGTCACAAAATACGAGAGGGTATGCTTCGAGAAGAGCCGGGTCCGCGTCGAGGACAAGCCCAACGAGGCGGTGGCGAGCCTGATCCACCCGGCCCATCCCCTGATGCAGTCGGTGGTCGACCTAATGATCGAGCAGCATCGCAGCAAGTTGAAGCAGGGGGCGGTACTTGTGGACCCCAACGACGAGGGGCTCGAACCCAAACTTTTGTTCCTAATCGACCACTCGGTCAAGGAGGGTGGTGAATCAGGTTTGGTGGTGTCGCGCAGGCTCCAATTCGTCGCCATCGACAAGCATGGCGCGATCACGAACGCGGGCTGGGCTCCCCACCTAGACCTTAACCCTATCGAGCCGGATCAACGGGCCATGGTGGCCGCCGAAATCGAGGCCGACTGGATCAAGAAGGACTTGGAGGAGGCGGCACTGGCCCACTCCTCCGAGAAGCTCGTTCCGGAGCATTTTGAGGAAGTCCGTGAGAGGCGCGAGCTTCAAATCGACAAGAACCTCGCAGCAATCCACGAGCGGCTGGTTAAGGAGATCGACTACTGGTCCGACCGCCATGAGAAGCTAAAAACCGACCTATCCGCCGGCAAGGATGTCCGCCTCCCCTTGGAGAACGTAAAGCGCACGATCGACGAGCTGACGGTGCGGTTGGAAACACGTACCAAGAGCCTGCAAGCCATGCGGCATGTGGTGTCGAGCATGCCGGTAGTGGTCGGCGGCGCTCTCGTGATCCCAGCGGGACTCATCGCCATGCGAAGCGGTGAGGCTGAGGGTCCGACGTGGTCGGCTGATGCGCAAGCTAGGGCCAGAGTCGAGAAGATTGCGATGGAGGCCGTGCGCAAGGCGGAGGAAGCCAAGGGCCATCATGTGATCGACGTCTCGGCTGAGAAGTGCGGCTGGGACCTCACAGCGATCGTCCCGGTCGCCGACGGCAAGCTTCCGCAGGCCCGCCACATCGAGGTCAAGGGCCGCGCGAAGGGGCAGTCCACCATCACGGTGACCCGCAACGAAATCCTCTACGGCCTCAACCAGGCCGACAAGTTCATTCTGGCCATCGTGATCGTCGACGGCGATGACCATGAAGGCCCCCACTACGTCCGCAACCCATTCACACAAGAGCCTGATTGGGCGGTGACCAGTATCAACCTGGACCTCGCGTCCCTGCTCGCAAGGGCGCAAGCATCATGATCATCAAGACACCAAAAAAGTTAATCGAAGTAGCGCTTCCGCTGGACGACATTAATGTCGCCTGCGCTTACGAAAAAATGCCGGGTATCGGCGCGCATCCAAGAGGGATACATCTCTGGTGGGCGAGGCGCCCTCTCGCTGCCGCCCGCGCAGTGTTATTCGCACAGATGGTGAACGATCCGGCTTACGAGCGTTATCTGGGCAGGGGCGTGAACAAAGAACGAGCCAAAGTAGAGCGGGAAAGACTGTTCAAGCTCATTCGTGGCCTGGTTAAGTGGGAAAACACCAACAACGTCGCATTGTTGGAGGAGGCACGCGCAGAGATTCTCAAGAGTTGGCGCGAGACGTGTGAGCTCAACAAAAGTCATCCCCAAGCGAGAGAGCTCTTCAATCCGGAAGTGCTACCTGGATTCCATGACCCTTTTTCAGGCGGAGGGGCTCTGCCTCTTGAGGCTCAAAGGCTTGGACTTACTTCGTTCGCATCAGACCTGAATCCAGTTGCCGTCTTGATCAACAAGTCGATGATTGAGGTGCCACCACGATTCATTGATCGCAGTCCGGTGGGACCAATCCCTTCAAATCAGAAGCAGACAAAAATCGCGCAAGACTGGTCAGGTTCGAAGGGTCTAGCCGAAGATATTCGGCGTTATGGAAGCTGGTTGCGCGACGAGGCTTTCAAAGCGGTGTCTGATCTCTATCCGAAAGTCGACCTTCCGAAGGCCTACGGCGGAGGTAAAGCGAACGTGATTGCATGGCTTTGGGCTCGAACAGTTAAGAGTCCAAATCCTGCATATTCACATGTTGATGTTCCTTTAATTTCAACCTACATCCTGGCCAACAAAGAAGGCAAGGAAGCCTATTTGGAGCCGGTCATCTCTGGTGGGAGCTACACGTTCAAAGTGAAGAACGGCAAGCCGCCCAAGTCCGCTGCCGACGGGACTAAGGCAAGTGGTCGAGGTGCAAATTTCGTTTGTCTCATGTCGGGAACCCCCATCGGAGGGGACTACATCAAGACGGAGGGCGTGGCTGGCCGCATTGGCTCAAAGCTGATTGCCGTGGTCGCGGAGGTAAAGGGCGGGCGCGTTTATCTATCGCCAACTGATGAGGTTGAGCAAGTCGCCAAGTCAGCCCAAGCTCAGTGGGTTCCCGGAGGCGACATACCCGCGAAGTTGTCGGGCGGAACTTGTGTTCCATATGGAATGACCCAATGGGGACACCTTTTTACACAACGTCAATTGGTTGGTCTGAATGCGTTTGCAGAGCAACTTTCAATAGCCCGAACACGAATCCGATCCGATGCGATAGCCGCGCAATGGGTTGATGACGGCAAGAGTTTGACGGAAGGTGGAACCGGCGCCACAGCTTATGCGGATGCAGTGACGATCTATTTGGCATTCGCGATAGATCGTTGCGCCGACTTTTCGAACACCTGCACGCGATGGGTTCCAGGCAACCAAAAGGTCATGAATCTTTTTGCAAAGCAGTCGATTGCGATGACATGGGATTACCCCGAGGCCAACATCATGATCGACACGGTCGGTGGATACGTCCCCGCAGCCAACTACGTTGCTGACTGTGTCGAGATGCTCCCGATGAAAGCGGTCGTTGGGGATGTGGCGCAAGCGGATGCTGCAACCAGTGTTCGTAGCGAAGGCAAAGTGATATCTACCGATCCGCCTTACTACGACAACATCTACTACGCAGATTTGTCTGACTTCTTCTACGTGTGGCTTCGCCGCTCGCTTAGGCCCGTTTTACCTGATTTGTTTTCTTCCATGGTCGTTCCAAAAGCCGAGGAATTGGTAGCGACAGCACATAGGCATGGCGGTAAGGAACAAGCTGAGGCGTTCTTCCTTGATGGCATGACTAAGGCCATGCATCGGCTCTCGGAGCAAGCCCATCCGGCCTTCCCAACAACGATCTACTACGCATTTAAGCAGTCGCAAACGACTGACCTGGGAACAGGCAACACAGGGTGGGAGACTTTTCTTGAAGCCGTAATCCGAGCTGGATTTGCCATATCGGGGACTTGGCCGATGAGAAGCGAGCAAGAGTTCCGTATGGTTGGGCAAGGGGTGAATGCTCTTGCGTCAAGCATTGTGTTGGTTTGCCGCAAGCGCGATGTCAATGCGCCGACGCTTTCTCGTCGCGAGTTCATCCGTGAGTTGAAGGAGGAACTGAAGGAGGCCGTGGAAGCCATGATCGGAGGAGCGGAGGGCGTTTCCCCTGTCGCCCCTGTTGACCTTGCACAGGCCGTTATCGGACCAGGCATGGCGATCTTCTCCAAGTATTCGGCTGTCTTGGAAGCCGACGGCAGCCCGATGACGGTTCATACCGCCCTGACCATCATCAATGGAATTCTCACTGAGGGCGGTGACGAATTTGATGCCAATACACAGTTCTGCTTGGTCTGGTTCGATGAACAAAGTTGGACTCCTGGCGAATTCGGTAAAGCTGATGTCCTCGCCCGTGCCAAGGGAACCAGCGTGAATGGATTGAAGGAGTCGGGGGTCGTTGAGGCTGGATCGGGCAATGTCAGACTATTAAAGCCAAATGAGTATCCAAGGGGATGGACTCCCGAAAACGATAACAACACTCCGGTATGGGAGGCCTTGCATCAAATGATTCGAGCATTGCGAGACGCCGGTGAGTCAGCAGCAGGAGCTTTGTTGGCTGGAATGCCGCAGCGGGCAGATCCGATTCGTAATCTGGCTTATCGGCTTTACACCCTTTGTGAGAGAAAGGGCTGGGCGGATGAGGCAAGAAGCTACAACGAGTTGATTACCTCATGGACGGGCATTGAAGCCGCTTCGCACGAGAAGGGGCACTTGGGCTCGCAAGTGAACTTGGATATCTAAGGAAGAAGAGAATGAGTTTGAAGCCTTGGCGCGAAATCGCCGTTCCCCATGAAGATGTCTTGAAGGGCACCTTCCAACAAGCTGAATTCGCAGCCGATTTATCTCGTGTTCACCAAGGCACAGCCACGGATGAGTACCAAGATGCTTCATTGTTCTTTCAGCGGACCTTTATCACCGAAGGAATGCGACTTTTGCTCGATTCCGTCGTTAAGCGACTTACAGGCAAGGGCGGCGATCCTGTCGTGCAGTTGCAGACGGCCTTTGGTGGCGGTAAGACCCACACGCTCCTCGCGGTCTACCACCTCGCTGAAGGCAAAGCTCAAGCAAGCAAGTTGCAAGGCATTCCACCCATCCTTGACCAAGCAGGCATTGCCGAGCTTCCCAAAGCAAAGATTGCTGTCCTTGATGGTGTGGAGCTCTTGGGTTTAGCCAGCAAACCGCGCGCGTATGGGCAAACAGCAGTCAAGACGTTGTGGGGCGAGCTGGCATACCAGTTAGGTGGAGCCGATGGCTACGCCATGGTCAAGGAAGCCGACGACAGCGGCACGGCGCCAGGCAAAGGTGAATTGATCGAGCTGCTGTCCGCCAACGCCCCTTGCATTGTGTTGATGGACGAATTGGTCCGCTATGTTTCGCAATTTGAAGAGGGCAAGACGCTCTCGGGCGGCACCTACGATACTCAACTATCCTTTTTGCAGTCACTGACCGAAGCATTGAAGGCTGTACCAACAGCCATGCTGCTCGCGTCTTTGCCATATTCGGATCAAGAGGCGGGCAGCCAGCAAGGCGTCAAAGCTCTGCGAGCTTTGGAACACTATTTTGGCCGCGTCCAAGCTTTATGGAAGCCCGTAGGCATCGAAGAGGCCTTTGAGATCGTAAGGCGGCGCCTTTTCTCGGATGTAAAGGACCGGCTCGCAGCCGACGAAGTTTGTAAGGCATACGCCGACCTCTACACCGGCAACGCTGGCGACTTCCCGCCGGAGACGCAAGAAGCCAAATATTTGATTCGCCTCAATCACGCCTACCCTATTCACCCCGAAGTATTTGACCGGCTCTATGAAGACTGGTCGAGCCTGCCAAGTTTTCAGCGCACGCGCGGGGTTTTGAAGCTGATGGCGAAGGTGATCCACAGGCTTTGGACCTCAGGCAATAACGATCTAATGATCCAGCCAGGCTCGCTGCCCCTGTTTGACGGAGATACCCGAAACGAAGCGATCTACTACTTACCGCAGGGTTGGGACCCAGTCCTCGATGGGGACATTGACGGCGAGCGGGCGACCGCCACGGAGATCGATAACTCAAAACCCTTATTCGGTTCAATCCATGCCTGTCGCAGGATCACGCGTTCCGTGTTCTTAGGGTCGGCACCTGATGCAGGGGCTGTTGGCACCGCGAAACATCACCGGGGCCTCGAACTCGAAAGGCTGCTCTTGGGCTGCGCACAGCCCGGCCAAGTGATCGGGCACTACAAGGATGGCGTGCGGGCATTGGTGGACCGTCTGCAATACCTTAACAGCGAGAACAACCGCTATTGGTTTGACACCCGGCCGAATCTTCGCCGCGAGATGGAGGACCGAAAGCGCCGGTTCGACCTACGCGAGGACGTGTATCCCTTCATTAAGGACAAGCTACGCTTCGCAGGCGGTGTCTTTGGCGGAATCCATGTGTTCACATCCTCTGCTGACGTGCCAGACGATTGGCAGCTCAGGCTTGTGGTGCTGCCCCCAGAGGCGACATTTAGCAAGGGGGCACAGAGCCCAGCGATAGATGCCGCGACAGCGATATTGAAGAACCGAGGCGAGCAACCCCGCCAGAAGCAAAACCGACTGATCTTCTTGGCTCCGGATACCGACAGCATTTCCCGCTTGAAGGATCAAGTCACGTCGTCTCTCGCGTGGAAGTCCATCGTGGACGACGTCAAGGAGGGACGACTGAACCTCGACGGGCACCAGACCAAGCAAGCGTCAGCCAGTCTCGACCAGGCCAATGATGCATTGGGCCGCATGGTGCGCGAGACCTTCAAGTGGCTGCTTGCTCCCTTGCAGGAGGCCAAGCCCGGCAAAGGCATTGGCGAAGTTCAGTGGGACCACTTCCAGATCAATCCTGCTGCTGTGAACCGCACCGAGGAGATCGAGAAGGTGCTCAAAGAGCATGAGCTTCTCATCACCGAGTGGGCGCCGATCCACTTGGCCAAGATGCTGCAAATGTGGTTCTGGAAGGACGACGGGACAGCAGTCGGAGCCTTGGATACGTGGCAAAAGACATGCTGCTACCTCTATCTGCCAAGGCTGCGCGAAGCCGATACCCTGAGAGCGACCATCGCCGCGGGCGTGTCCTCGCGTGACTTCTTCGGGATCGCCTATGGTCGCGAGGAAGGCCGCTTTCAGGGATTCAATTTCGCCCAAAGCACCACGCCCATCTTCGACGACGCGTTGCTGCTGATTGAACCCAAGGCAGCTGCTGCTTTCGCCGCGAAGCTCGCCGAGGAAGCAGCTGAGCGAGAGGCTCAAACTCGGGAGAAAGGAACAGGCGGACCGACGACCTCGGGAGGCTCCAAAGGCGAAACCGCGGGCGGAACGTCCGCAACCACAAACGGAACTAGCGGCGCGGTAGCAGTTGGCTCGGCTGGTAACGGAGCTGCGGGCGGGTCGGGCTCGGGGAGCGGTGGAGCGCCCACGGCCAAGAAGACGAAGTTCTTTGGCACGGTGGACCTAGACCCGATCAAAGCCAAGCTGCAATTCTCGGACGTAGCTGAAGAGGTCTTGATGCTGTTCACCCAGCGACCTGGGGTGAAGGTCCGCATCTCCGTGGAGATAGAGGCAGAGTCACCCTCGGGATTTGACGACGGGATTCAACGGGCGACGCGTGAGAACTGCGACCAATTAAAGTTCAGAAATAGGACCTTTGACGAATAGATTGAGGGCCATGTCTTTCGCGCCTGAGAAACAGGCTCAAAGGCAATCAGTGAAAAAGTTAATCAGTACGGCACCAAACCCACGATTTTTCGCCTACCCCCTCCTGCCGTACCACGGCGAAAAAGTCAGGAGG
>CAYXWW010000022.1:0-1341 GCA_964468905.1 uncultured Rhodoferax sp.
GTGGGGGCCTACAAAACCCCCAATCGTTTTAACGTTAAAATAAGACCCAATCCCCCCACCACCCCAAACCAAACAAGAGACCCCCCATGGATTCCTTCGTCTTCAAAAACAGCACCAAAATCATCTTCGGCAAAGACACTGAGAGCCGCGTCGGCAAAGAAGCTGCCGCCTTGGGCTGCAAAGTTCTACTCCTCTCCGGCATGGGCAGCGTACAGCGCAGCGGTCTGCTGGACCGCGTGAAAACATCACTCACAGAAGCTGGAGTCAGCTGGGTGGAATACACCGGCATTAAGCCCAACCCGCGCTTGCAGCCCGTACAAGAGTGCATTGAACTGTGCAGAACGCACCAAGTCGGCCTGGTTCTGGGTGTGGGCGGCGGTAGCGTCATCGACAGCGCCAAAGCCATCGCCGCCGGTGTGCCCTACGCGGGCGACGTGTGGGACTTCTTTGAAGGCAAAGCCACGGTCAAGGCCGCATTGGCGGTGGGCTGCGTGTTGACCATACCCGCTGCGGGCAGCGAGTCCAGCGGTAGCACGGTCATCACCCGTGAAGTAGGCCTGCTCAAGCGCGGGCTCACCTCCGATGCCTACTTGCGCCCGGTGTTCTCCATTCTGAACCCCCAGCTCACCACCACCCTCTCGGCCAAGGACACGGCCATTGGCGGTGCAGACATGATGTCCCACGTGATGGAGCGCTACTTCACCAACAGCACCGAGGTGGACTGCAGCGACCGCATGTGCGAGGCCATCATGCGCTCCATCATCCACAACCTGCCCCGCGTGCTGGCCGAGCCCGACCACTACGACGCGCGCGCCGAGATCATGTGGTCCGGCACGCTGGCGCACAACGACCTGATTGGCATGGGCCGCAGTGGCGACTGGGCATCGCACGACATTGAGCACGAGCTCAGCGCCATTTACGACATTCCCCACGGCGCGGGCCTGGCCATCGTGTTCCCGGCGTGGATGAAGCATGTGTACCGCCACGACGTGGCCCGCTTTGCCAAGTGGGCGAGCCATGTGTGGGGGGTGGAATCCAACTTCGCCCAACCCGAAGTGACCGCCCTGGAAGGCATACGCCGCCTGGAGGCTTTTTACACCGCCTGCGGACTGCCGGTCACACTCAAAGAAGTCGACATTGGCGCCGACCGCCTGGAGGAAATGGCCAACAAGGCCACTGCACAGGGCAGCAAAACCATTGGCAACTTTGTCAAGCTAGACACCGCGGCCGTGCACAACATCTTCAAACTCGCTTTGTGAAGCACCCCACACCACACAAAGGCAAAAACATGAAAGCACTCAACGGAAAGTGGGCCCTGGTCACGGGCGCAAGCCGGGGCAT
>CAYXWW010000022.1:1351-13985 GCA_964468905.1 uncultured Rhodoferax sp.
CGCAACCGCACTGGGCCACGAAGGCTGCAAGCTCATCCTGCACAGCCGCGCACTGGACCACACCAATGCCTTGGCCGTCGGCCTGCGCAGCCGCGGCCTGGTGGTGCACCAGGTGGCCGCCGAACTGTCTGATGCAAACGCGGTGCGTGGGCTGGCGACGCAGGTCGATGCGATTTGCGGCACGCTGGACATTTTGTACAACAACGCCGCCATCATGACGCCCTACCAAACCGATTGGCTCACCACGGTCCCAGTGGACTACGAACTAAGCTTTCGCGTCAACACCATCACGCCCATTTTGCTGTGCAATCACTTCTTGCCCAAGATGCTGGCGCAAAAGTGGGGGCGCATTGTCAATGTCACGTCGGGCATCAAGAACGAGCCCGAGCTCATGGCCTACGCGGCATCCAAGGCGGCGCTGGACAAGTATGTGTACGACACAGCCAACAAGCTCACCGATAGTGGCGTCACCATGAACTTGCTAGACCCCGGCTGGCTGCGCACCGACCTGGGTGGACCCAACGCCCCCGGCGCGGTTGAAAGCGTATTGCCCGGTGCCATGGTTCCGGTGCTGGCCACCGATGGCAAAAGCGGCCAATTCATCCAGGCCGCCAACTACCTAAGCTGAGTGACCGCACGCCATGGCCAATGTAACCCTGCATGACGTTGCCAAGGCGGCGGGTGTCTCGCACACCACGGTGTCGTGGGCCCTGCGTGCCGACAAGCGCATCACCGAAAAGACCCGCGCCCACGTGCAGTCTGCCGCGCAAGCGCTGGGCTACACACCCAATGAAGTAGCGCGCAGCCTGGCCAAGGGGCGCACCCACACAGTGGCCATCGTGTCCCCCTCGTTCTCGTCCGCCTTTGCGTCTGAAATTTTGCGCGGAATTGAAGAAGAAATGGCAGAGCGCCACGCCGACTTCTCGCTGGTGCAGTACAGCACCGGTGCCATTCCAGCGCGTGCCGACCACATCTACCAACAGCTGCTCAGCGCCAACCGGGCCGACGCCGTCATCTGCCTGGCCGAGCCGCCCGATGCGCAAACCCGCGCAGCTTTTGCCAAGGCCAAGAAGGCACTGGTGGTGTTTGACGAACACATTGACGACACCGCCAGCATTCGGGGGGACAACAGCAAGGGCGCAGAGCTTGCCACCTTGCATTTGCTTAACAAGGGTTGTGTTGCGCCTGGCATCGTCACATCACAGGTTTTGGCCAACGGCAGAACCAAGTGCGACCCCGACCGCACCAGCACCTTTATGCGTATCTGCACGGCACGCGGCATTGTCGGCAAGAGCCTGAGCATCCAGGCGTTCAATTTTGAAACCGGCCACGACATAGCCCGCACCATTGCGCGCGAGAAGTGGGATGGCGTGTTTTGCGCGGCGGGTGACATGGTGGCCATTGGCATCATGACGGGGTGCCGCGAACTGGGCCTGAAGATCCCCCAAGACTTGCGCATCATTGGCTATGACAACTTACTGGTATCCGCCATGGTGCAGCCCGCACTCACCACCATCGAGCAACCGTTGGAACTGATGGGCCGCACCGCCGTGCACAGCTGCTTTAGCCAGCTAGATGCCCCAGACCACCCTGCCCTACCATCTGCCACGTCGTTTGCGCCCAAGCTGATTCACCGCGCCAGCGCGTAGAAGGCTCAAACCCCGGGTAGAATACGCCCCCATGGAAGCTTGGCCGAGCGGTTTAAGGCACCGGTCTTGAAAACCGGCGAGGATGTGAGTCCTCCGTGAGTTCGAATCTCACAGCTTCCGCCACTGGGCCTTGTTCCTCAAGGGCTCACGGGCAGATGAGGCTTTCTACCCATCACTCTACCCATCGTTTTGCTTGATATGTTGTGAGACGTATTGATCCAACGTGCAAGTTGTGCATATTCCAGTCAGGCGCGCAAATCCTTCTGATTCAAGCCGAGTACGCATTCCGTGTAAATGTGGGATTCGGGATGATCATCGAGTGTGGATGACGCCGCCTCTTATTCAATTGCTGCAAAGGGGTGGGTCCAGTCACTGGTTGCCCTGAAATGACGACGCTCTGGGCACCCGCTTACTGAGTCAAACCGACGTTCCAGAAGGTGGAATATGATCCAGACGGCGGGCAGCACCCGATCAGGAAGAGTCATAGCGGGATATAAAGTTTAAAGGTCACGAATGGCATCTGCGTATTTGTGAAGCTGTCGCTTGCCTCTATTCGCCCTTGGTAACATATTCTTATTACATCCTGCCAATGACGAAAAACCCGCTCTGGGAAATATGAACGCCAAACTGGAAAGCGGCATTGAGCTATTGCATGCGAAAGCTGCTGAAAGGGGTGGCAAGTGCCTTGCATCGAACTACTTGGGTGTCGATTACCTATATCGCTTTCGTTGTGCAAAGGGCCACGAATGGGATGCCGCTTTCTATAGCGTTGTTCGACGAGGTCAGTGGTGCGCTCGTTGCTCCGGCAAAAAAGTCGATCCTGAGGAACAACTTGCAAAAGCTAGAAATCTAGCTTCGCAAAAGGGTGGCGAGTGCCTCACTGCCAAATATATAGATTCCCGGTCGCAAATGACTTGGCGCTGTGCGAGTGGTCACGAGTGGCAGGGTACTTACAGCAACATCGTCAATCGTGGAAAGTGGTGTCCGTGGTGTGCAGGTAATAAAGTTGACGCATCTACTCAACTCGCGAGAGCGCTGCACGTTGCGCAAAGTCATGGAGGTGAACTACTCACATCGTCCTATACAGGCAATAAAGTACCCATGCGCTGGCGATGCTCAGTGGGTCACACATGGAGTGCATCGTTTGGAGCGGTAGTGGGTCATGGTGCTTGGTGCGGTCGGTGTGGGGGCACTCAGCGTGAGGCCCATGAGCAGCTAGCAAGGGCTCACGACATTGCCGCTAGCAAGAAAGGACGATGTCTTGATACTGAATATCTGAGCAACTCAGAAAAAATGTTGTGGCAGTGCGAGCGCGGCCACACATGGCGCGCACCCTTCTATTCCGTCGTGCAGGCTGGAAGTTGGTGCCCTACGTGCTCGGCTGGCCTAAAGGAAAGATTGGTTCGCCATACGCTTGAAACACTATTCGGAGTGCCGTTCAAGAAACATCGCCCAGACTGGCTACGAAATACTGCCACAGGTCGCCTTATGGAACTTGATGGCCTTAATCCTGAGTTACAACTGGCGTTCGAATATCAAGGGCCGCAACACTACAGGATCTTGCTTCCGTTCAAGATGGACGCGGCACGATTAGAGAGCAGCCAACGTCGCGACGAGCAGAAGAGACTATTGTGCGAAGCGCACGGCATTACGCTACTAGAGATTCCCTACTCAGTTGAATCCGAAGAGTTGCCCGAGTGGATCAGTAACGCGATCAAGGGCATGCCTGAGTCGAACCGTCTTACCCCAAGGATGGGCGACTGGCGATCGGTTGAGGCAACCGAATGGCTTGCCTCCGATTCCTATTCAATAGACGAGCTTGCCACATTTGCAAAAGCGAAAAATGGTAGGTGTCTTTCGATTACCTACAAAGGCGTGAAGGAAACATATCGGTGGCGTTGCGCCAATGGGCATGATTGGGACAGCACATGGGATAGCTTAAAGAATAGAAACACTTGGTGTCCCGTATGTTGCGGAAACGTAATTCCAGACGCCCTGTTGGATCTACAGACAATCGCTAAGAGAAGAGGCGGGGAGCTTGTCTCAGTCAATTTCTTAGGAATGCAAAAGAAGCATCGTTGGCGATGCTCCTTTGGTCACGAATGGGAAGCCAAACCCTCGCATATCAAGAATTCCGGAAGTTGGTGCCCCGTTTGCTCAGGTCGTGCGCTGATTGAACCGTTAAAGCAACTGCAAGATATTGCCGTGGCGCGAGGCGGTTTTTGCCTAGCTGAGCAATATGTATCTAGCACGACCAAGCTTGGGTGGCGTTGTGCCCATGGCCATGAATGGGACGCTGTGCCTAGCAGCATTAAGAGCGGTAGATGGTGTCCTATTTGCGCGATCAAGATACGCGTCGAAAGCCGAAGTGTCAGCGCCGATTGAATCTAGAACCGGCTCAGCTTTCGGTCGGCGGCAACATTTGCCTACAAAGAGCACGATCAAGTCCACACCAACACCCGCCACCAGAACCGGAGCAGCCCATTGCCCTATGACCTCCAAATCGGCAACTCCGTCCGCGTTACAAGTCGGGACAAGAAGTGGATGAACTGAAAGCCCTTGAGTCCATGGGCTTTGTGCTGCCCAACGGCTGGTACATCTTTGGCGCAATGTTGTTTGGCTTGCTGGGATTCATCGCGAACCGCCGGGGCACGGCGGCCAAGCAGCCGGGCGTCTTATGGACTGGGGTCGCTCCAATGTTGTAGCCCTATGCTGTGCGCGAAACATGAATGCTCTGAGCAATGGGCTTTGGCCTCTGTGGATGGACATACACCAGGTGGAATAACTCAACCCACTAAAACTATCCCGTCGCGCATCAAGGCGCTGCCATCAGCTCCTGCTCCACCCTCTCATACTCCGAAATCACCTGTGCACCCATCAGCAACAGGATGGCCATGATTTCCATGCAAAAGAGCATCACCACCGCTGTGGTGAGCGAGCCGTAGACCACGCTGGCTTTGGACAGGTGGGTGAAGTACCAGACGAGCAGATGGCGGATGACTTCCCACAACACCGATGCCGCGAAGCCGCCAATCAGCGCATAACGCAGCGGCATGCGGCCCACGGGTAGCGTGAGGTACAGGACGGCCACAATCACCGTCTCCACGCACACGCCAAACACGTAGAAGAAGAAACCCGATACACCCACCAGTGGGAACTCATAGCCCAACAGGAACACGCTGTCTAGCGCCAGGGTCTGCAAGCCCGTGGTGACCAGCGTGACGGCCAACAGCGCCAGGCAAAGCATGGCGACAAAGCAATACGGCAATATGGCGGACACCAGCGCGTGGCGCTTCTTGTCGGTGCCGCGGTGCGGAAAGATGATGGCCATCGCCTTTTCCAGCAGGCCGAACAGAAGCGAGCTAAAGAACAACAACGTCACCCCGAGCACCACACCCAGCGCAACGCGGTTATCCAAAAAGCCTGCAAGATCGTTCAACACCGCTTTGGACTGGCTGGGCACCAACCATTCCAAGTAGTGCCCCAGCGCCTCCAACACAGCGGCCTGACCCACCCAATGCGACAGCAGGGTCACTGACAAAATCAGCAGCGGTACAAGGCTCAAGAGCGCGTAATACGCAATTGCCCCGGCCATCAGCATGCCCTGGTTCTTGAAGAAGCCGCGCACCGTGCGCAGCGTGAAATCCAGCGGGTGCGTGATGATGTACTGCGTGGCTTTGCTCAGCAGCAACGATGAGAGTCTGTGGTGTATCACTAGGCGCACAATCAAATTCTCAGCAATCCGTACCACCAAAATCGGAGCATCACCTTGCGTTATTCCCGCCATATCTCGAACCCCGCCAGCGTCGCAAGTTGGAGAATGGCATGAACGAATTGAAGGCCCTTGAATCCACGGGCTTTGTGCTGCCCAGTGGATGGTACCTGTTTGGTGCAATTCTGTTCGGAATCGCGGGATTCATCGCGTACCACCCGCGCGAGCAGCGCGGGTTTGCATTGCTACTGAACCTGTCTATTTGATTTTCGACAGCAGGTTCACGTCGGTGACCAGATTGCGCACGCCGTGGGCGTGGTCTTCCTTGAATACATTGCCCTCACACCATTTGCCCACGCTTTGGGCGCTGACCTTGACGACCCGGGGGCGCACGCTCCACGACACTTGCAATGGAGAGCCTTTCTCGTTGTAGCTGGGGCCAGTAGTAGAGCCCGCATATTGCACGGGTATGCCGGTAGTGGCCGGAATATTCAGCGCTTGTTGGTAACCATTACGCTGACCCACTTCCACATACTTGTTGAAGTCTGCCGCCTTGGGGTTGTTCACCAGAACAAACACCTGTGCTTCGACGCGCAGCTGGGGGTTGGAGAGGTTTTCATTGAGGCAAGCACCCAATGTTGGGCCCGGATTCACTTGCGCAGTGGAATGCACATAGTGCACCTCGACCGTGTCGCCTGCATTCAGACCGCCATGGGCGCTGGGGCACACGTCGGCGTCTAACTTGGTTTTCTCGGCGGTGGACAATTTACCGCTATACACAAACCCCGTTGCACCGCCATGGCCATCACCATTGCCAGCAAACTTCACAAAGTCACCCCCTTTGTGCTCGGCGTTGGCGTGGAAGTGGATGTTGCATAGATTCATGGCCTGGTACGCGGGAGCCGGTGCAAATGTGCGGGAGTTCTTGCCAGCTTTGGTGGTGATATCACGCGGCGACTGTGGGCCAAAACCCTTTCCCTCGGTGGCACTGGCCAATGCGGCGTTTTGTGTCTTGATGACATCGTCAGCCACAGCGCCAGCGTGATGGTCTGCGGCGAATCCAGAAATAGCCGTGCTCATGGCTGCCAATGCGAACAGTACGGTGCGGGACTTCATTGCATTTCCTTGGGTCAAAGGGTTGGGAAGGATGCACAGCGCACAGCTACGCGGCCCTAGGCCACACATCCAGAGCCTCACAACGAGGCAAATTCATTCTAGTTGGCAAGCAGGGGTTTTATGTGCTGCTCTACATGCTGCTTTGCATCGTCGTAGATAGGTGAAACGGGATTTGCCCATTCTGATCACAAACAATGCTTTTACTTTTGGATAAACATCAAATTGGCCTGTATCCCTCGTATTCATTACGTATGCAGCTATCAAACCAGTAGCAAAAATCAGCTACGCACCCGCACCACCAGTTCGTCATAGCAGGTCTGCGCGTCCGGCTCGCGGCTGAACTGGCAGTCGGGCAGCAGGGCCAGCAGCACTTCCGCCGTGGTGAGCACAATACAGCCCGGTGCCACATGCCCGCCCAGCACCTGCCCGGTGGCGGTGGAAACGGCCATGTGCATGTGTGAGGCCGTCTTGTCGCCACCGGCGGCCACCGTGCCCGAGAGGGTGAGAATCTCCATGCTCTCCGTCAGCCGGGTGGGCTGCGCCGCCCCCGCCAAGCGGATGCCCGCCGTGGACAGGCTGCCGATGCCCGACAGTACAAAGGCTGCGCGGCAGTTCTGGGCCAAGACAGCGGCCTCTAGCGCAGCGCGCAGGTCTTGGCCTGGAGTGAGGCGGACGGGGAGAGTCTTCATGGGCTCCATGTTAAATCAGGCTCTAGCCCTCGTGCTCATTGCGCAAGCAGCTATCAAAACAGAAGCACCCACAAGCAACGCCACATCCATCGACTACCCCTTATCAACCTGCGTCTTGGCATAGCCCGCCCCGGGTCCTGCAGGAGCCAATTCCAGGTAGGTGGAGAAAGCCTTCTTTGCTTGGTCTGCATTCCCCGCCTTGGCATAGGCATCCCCCAGATTCAGGTAGGCCACTGCGCGGGACGGATCGATCTTGACGGTGTTTTCAAACCACCGGGCCGCCTCGGAATACTTCTCTTGCTTGAAGTAGACGAAGCCCAAATTATTAGCCGCCAGCGCAAAGTCGGGTCGCAGTTTCAGCGCCTCGGTAAATTGGGCTTCGGCCTCTGCGTAATGCTTTTCTTTGTAGAGCTGCAGGCCCCGGTCATTGGCACGCTGGGCCAGTTGCCGGGCAGACGACGGTATGGCCACCGGGGTGACGAGTTTTTGTTCGCCACCCTGCAGGTCTTTCACCGTTACCGTGGCCACTGGCGCAGCGGGTGCGGGCTTATCCACACCAAGGGCAGGGCCTCCGGGGCGCGTTGCGTCGAGCTTGGTATTGAGCGAAATGGCCTCGCCAGAGAGTTGTGTCGTCTGGCCACTTAAAAACTCGCCATCCGCTGGCAATTCAAAAACAAAGTCTCCCCCTTCGGAGCCCGGCAAGCTCCCAAACGCCGGGGTTTGCCGCGATACCGCCGCAACGGCGGGTGCCACGTAGGCAGCCAGCTCTGTGGCGGTGATGACACCATCGCCATTCAAGTCCCCTTTGCCCGCCAGCGCTTGCAGCAGCGTCCAGGTGAAGACCGAGTGACCGTTGGGGCCACCGTCCGCCACCAACTGGTCTGCGCCACCGGCAGTCAACATTTGGCGGCCCAGTCGTTTGGCGTTGTCACGCAAAAAATTGCTGGACGGGACACTGCCACCACGCGTAAGCCCCAGGCCGCTGTAGCAGGCATCCATCACAAACAGGGCATGCTTGGCAGTCAGGCTTTCGGCTATGTTTTGCAATTCGGTCATGGGAATGGCCTCGGTCGCGATCTGGTTGGGGTCGGAGTCCACAGGGATGATGTAGCCGAGATCGCGCCCGGAGCTCAGTTGCCGTGTCGCGCCGTGGCCGGCAAAGAACACAAACAAGCGGTCGTTTTTCTTCATGCCGCTGTGGGCCAGTTTGTCGTGAAACGCCGCCAAAATGCCGGTACGGGTGGCCTCTTTGTTGCTAAGGGAGACCACGTGTTCCGGTGCAAAGCTGAACTTCTGAATCAAAGCCTCGCGGATAGCCTGCGCATCGCGTGCAGCGTATTGCAATTTGGGCCACTTGGCATAGTCGTCAATGCCGATCACGATGGCCCACGAATCACTGTAGCCCGGGCTCACTGCAACGGGCGCAACCGGTACAGCAGCACCCTTGGCTACTGTAAAGCCGCTGCCGTCCCACCCGGCAAACTGGTAGCCCTCGGCCACCAGTCGATCCAGAATTGCGGGCAATGCCTTTAGCGTGCGTTCATGGATGTCATGGAACAGCACAATGCCGCGCCCTTCTTTTTCAACGGTGCGCAAGACGCGGTCTGCAATGGAACTGGGCACTGGGTCGGCCCAGTCCAGTGAATCAATATTCCACATCACCGAGCGCAGATGTGCGTCTTCCAGTACGGCTAGGCCTTCGTCATTGCGCGCGCCGTAGGGAAAGCGAAACAAGGATGAGCGGCGTGCGTCCACGGCTTTGAGCAAGGTGTCGGTGCCGAGAATTTCAGTTTTGAGTGCTTCGCCCGTTCGCTTGGACAGCTGAGCATGCGTCAGGCTGTGGTTGGCCAGGGTGTGGCCAGCCTCCAGCAGCTTGCGGCTGACATCGGCCTTGGGCGTGAGCTTGGTTTTTCCGTCAGCCCCCACCGCACCCAGATTGCTACCCACCTGGAAGAAAATGGCCGGAGCGCTGTATTGCTTGAGGATTGCTGCAATCTCAGCGGTGTAGACGCCGTGAGGGCCATCGTCAAAGGTAAGTACCAGGGTTTTGGCAGGCAGGCTGCTGCCAAAGATTTCAGCCTCTTCTGCTTTGCTTTTCACAGTCGGCTGCTTGGCTACCGGATAGGGCACCACCACACCATAGTCTTTGAGGATTTTTTCACGCGAATAGCGCTTTTTCAGACTGGCCACATAGTCTTCCCAGCGCTCACGTTTGAGGTCAATGGCACGAGTATCAAACCGGCCAAACACCAGACGTATTTCTTTCTCATAGTTGCGCTCGATCTCAGCCAGTGCATCCAGGTCTTCGCCCAAGCGCTTGTGCAGTTTGATGGCAGGCAATGCCGTGTCACGCGCAACGCTGAGCTGCAAGCTGCGCAACACTTCGCGAAATGCCAGGCGGTCGGCGTCAAACATGTCAGCACTGCTTTCCACGTAGGCCAACACGCTAGCCAGTGCCTCAAAGCGCTTGGAGTTGCCAGACGCCACCACGGCATCCAGTTGCGCCTCAAGCTGCAGCGTGCGCTGGCGGTTCTCATGGAACAAGCCTTGACCTACCTGGTTGGCGCTATCGCGCTCCGCTGCAGTGAGGGTCTTCTCATCGGCAAACAGAACGATGATTTTTCGGTAGGCCGCTAGAACCTCTTGCAAGCCCTGCAAGAGCTTGGTGTCGTCCACCGAAGCATCCGCCACTTGTACCACTGGCGCGGGCTCTCGTTTGCCTTTCAAGAAATACACACCGGTGCCAGCGGCTGCCCCCAGAACGCACAGCGCCGCGATGAGTTTGATTGAATTTTTCATAGTCGTTTGGTATTCGATGTGCTGGCATTACGCCAAACTGCGCTGCAAGCCCAGCACCACGCTGACTCCATCGCCCGCATTGCGCACAGCAATCGTGCCCCCCATTTTCGCCATATAGGTTTTGGCCACGAACAGGCCTTGGCCTCTGTTGCCGCCTGTTGCTGTTCTATCGGCCGCATCAGAATCGTCAGACACGCCATAGTCAAAGACCTGGTCCAGCAACGCCGATGCAATGTGAGGCCCAGTGTTGTGCAGCGTAACAGTTGCTTCTGTTTCTGTAGCGTGCAGTGCAATGTTGATGGGGGTTCCTGGTGTGCGGTATCTATCCGCGTTATCCAGCACATGGGTTACTACGTCTTCCAGCGCGTATTCTTCTGCGCGCACCAGCACAGCATCCGCACCGCCTGCATAGTGCACAGGGCCCAAGCCAACAGCGTCGGCATTGGCTGCGATGGTCTGCAAGAAGGCGTTGATGTCCACGGTTTGCACCGCGAGGGTTGATGACTGAAACGCCTCACTCGGGCTGGCACTGCCATACAAGATACGCACGGCCTGCTGCATGCGGTGAATGTAGCGCTGGCTGGGGTCCGCATGGCCACTGTGCAGCACCATGAGCGATTGCAGGGGCGACATGATCTCGTGGCCTACGGCGTGCCACATGTCCTTTTCTTGCTCTGCACGGATTTTTTCGCGGCCCGCGTCTTCTTTCACGCGTCGCAACAGGTCGTTCAAGCAATTGGCGAGCAGGCCCAGTTCATCGCTGCCGCGCAAATCAGCCACGTCAAACTGCTCTAACCCGGTGGTAGCCTTGACGGAGCGAGACAGTTGGTTGGTGCGCTGCGTCAACCGCGCGATGCGCCGAATGATGCCCACTTCAATCACCAACCAAGCCAGCGCAATAGCCCCCAGCATGGCCAGTACAAACCACGACAACCGGGTGGCAACAATGCTCAGACTTTGGTTGACGCTTCGCGCATCACCGGTCAGAAAAATACGGTAATGGCCAAGCGGCGTGGCGACATCATCCTCGCGCGCCAGGGGTGCGTCATAGCGCTCCACGGGCAGACGGCGAATCAGCCGCGTCAGCACAGGAGACGATTCTTCAGTGCTACCCACGCTGCCGCTGATGTGCAGGATGTCGCTGACACCCGGAATCTTTTCATTGCCGTGCCCCTCTTTGCCCTGCTTGCTGATCCGCAGTGTTTCACCCGGTAGCAAATGCTGGCGCAAATCCCCCAGCGAAAAGGGTGCTATGGCCCCGGCCGCATTGCTGTCAAACACCGGCGCGCCGTCACCCGGCGGCAGCACTTCTACCCGCACCTGCATCTGGTTCAGGTCAGTGGGTGGCCACACAGGTTTTTCTTTTTGGAACAAAGCGTCACGCAGCACTTCCACCGGCAGGCGAAGGGAAAAGAACGATTTCTTCTCGCATGCGTCCTGCGGCTGGAGAGCAGTGTCTTCCGTGCAATTGCTGCCCTGCCACACCCAACCCCTGAAATCACGCACGGTACGCGCACCGGTGTAGTCGCGGCTGCCAATGTCTACATAGCCAGTGAAGCGGCCGCGCACGCCTTCGCGTGGGCTGTTGGCGGTATCCCCCAGGGGCTCAAACGGTGCAATCCAACGGTATGTTTGACCACGCATAGACACCGTCACCCGCAAGCGATGTGCACCATCCAAAAACTTGTCGCCAATCGCGTGGGGAACCAGTGCGGTACTGGCAAAGGTGCCAGCGGCGTAAATGTAGCCACCTGCCCACGGGTTGTTGCCAATGGCCACGCACAGGCTGCCGTCGTGCGGGTATTGCACCAGGCAGCCAGCCATTTCCACGGCATTGCGCACTTTGCTTTGGTCGTCAAAATCAATGGCCGAAAACGGCAGAAGAACCGGGTGCAGTGGAACGATGGGGCCACCCCCGTCCGACGGATTCAATAGCGCCAATTGGCCGCTAGGGTGGCGCAGCTGAGCTGCAATTTGGGTGGCAGTCTTGGCAAAGCTTTGCTGGTATTGGTCGTAGCTGCGCTGCTTTTCCTCTTGCAGCACATACACCGCCATGGTGAGGGTGAACAACGCCAATAGCAAAAACGCGGTGCGAAACAGCACTCGCAGCCGAAACGATGCCAGCCACGCCAGTGGCGCATCAAACGCCCCGCTCATGTGCGCACCGTGCCCGGCACCATGGTCGGATCGTCAGACCACCGAAAGCCCCGCATGGGGATGTTTTCAATGCGGTCAAAGCTCTCGTCCAACTCGCGAAACGCCTCGCGAATGCTGCTGATGTGTTTGCGAATGTTGTCGCGGTTGCGCCCGCTTTTGACCACCTCAAACAGCGCCTCGTAAGACACCACATGCCCACGCTGCTGGTAAAGCGCCGCCAAAATGCGCTGGGCTGTCAACGGCAGGTTGATGCGCTTGCCATGCCACAGCGCACTGCGCTGGCGCAGCGGATCGATCGACAATTCATCTGCCGCAGGCGATGCTTGTGGCACAGCGTCGCGCGCGCGGGTGGCCCGCAAAATCTCCAAGAAGGTGTCGACAAAGTCGCTTTCCTCAAACGTGGTCTTTTGCAAATAGTCCCACGCATCCAGCGCCTTCATGATGCTGCGGTAAATGGCCGCCGGCATGGCTGAGACCACCGGAATCGACGAGATCGTCAATCGAGGCCCGCA
>CAYXWW010000022.1:13995-31017 GCA_964468905.1 uncultured Rhodoferax sp.
CCGACACCACCAGCACGGGCGTGCCTTTGCGGCTCTTGTTGATGGCATTGATGATGGCGATGCCTGCGTTGCGCTCGCGGCCCAGCTCTATGTCTAGCACCACCGCGTCGTAGTTTTCACGGGCTATGGCGGCCTCTGCATCATCACGGGTGAACCAGGTGTCCACCTGGATACCAGCGCGGGCTCCAGTTAGCCAGGTTACGAGCTGTTGGCTGGTGGGAATGTCGTCTTCAATAACGGCAACCTTGAACATGGAAGATTCCTCAGGGCAGCGCACCGCGGGCCGGTGCGCAATGCCAAAAATGGCGGTACCTGCAAGTATCCACGGTCTGCGCGCCCGCTGAGGCGGGGGCGTGTGAATGTTTCTTCACACCAAGTGAACAAGTTGGCCCCGCACCGGCATTGAATGGTCGCCAGGTGCGCGCGCACCATTGCATCCATCCCAACCAACCTTTGAAGGATGCAAACATGTCAGACCAACCCAACGCCCCCATTCGCACCACGCCCATCGCCATGGCCCGCACCATTGCCCGCGCCATTGCCACCCAGTTTCGCCGGGTCACACGGCGCTCGGCCAGCCAAGTGGGCGCACTGTCCCGTGACACGGTGGCACCGTTGCCAAGCCGCGCCACCGTGATTGCTCTAGGTCTATTGGCAGCGGGTGGCTACGCAATCTACAGCCACCCGCCCATGCAGAGCATCGGCCGTGGCGAGATGGGTATGCGCTTGAACCAGCTGACTGGCGCTTCCACCGAAGTGCGCGACGGCGCGGTTCTCATCATCCCGGGTCTTCACGAACTGCGCCGCTTCTCGCTGCGTGATCAGGTGTACCGCCCCACGGCAAATGCCAGTGCCAGCGGCCCCGCACCGTTTCAGTCGGTGGAGGGTCTGTCCATCGGAGTCGATATTTCCGTGCGCTACGCATTGGACGCCACCCAAATTGCCGCCATGGCCCGCGACCTGCCCGAAGACATCAACCGTGAAATTGTCGAGCCTGTGGTGCAAGGTGTTCTGTACAAAACGCTGGCGCGCTACACGGTGCGCGAAATCTTCTCCAGCAAGCGCCCAGAAATCCAGCAACTGATAGAAGCCGAACTCAAGCCGCGTCTGGCGCATGACGGCATTCGACTGGAAGCCGTAACCATGGGTAAAGTAGACCTGCCACCCGACTACAAGGCCGGCATGGAGCACCTGCTGGCCGAAGAGCTGGCTACGGAGAAGATGCGTTACACGCTGGAGCTCAAGGAAAAGCAGGTGAAGCAAACCGAGCTGGAAGCCCAAGCCGACAAGGTGCGCCGTGAGACTTCAGCCCAGGCCGCCGGCGAAGAGCAAATCATTGCCGCCAAGGCACAGGCAGAAGCCATGAAACATGTGTTGCCCTTCAAACAAAAGCAAATTGAACAACGTGCGCTGGAAGCAGAAGCCGAAAAAGTGTCACGCATCAAGACTGCAGAAGGCACGGCGCAGGCGCGCCGTATCGAAGCGTCTGGCGAGGCAGATTCCCGTAAAAATTTGGCTGATGCGGAAGCCTATCGCCAGGACCGCATGGGCAAGATCACCAGTGAGCAATTGGCACGCGACGGAGCCTTGATTTCCAAGAACCCGCTGCTGATTCAAAAGACCATGGCCGACAAACTGTCGGACAAGATCACCGTCATCATCGCGCCCCCACCGGCCGATGGCGGCTTTATTGGCTCGGCCCTGCTGGGCGCTGCCAAACAAGCAAACACGCAAACAGCACGCGCTGCGGTGCCCACTGCAGAGCCAGTTGATGCGCAAATGGCCCAAGACAATGCCCAAAACAACGGCGAAGGAGCCAAGTAATGATTGCTGCTTCACTCCTGACCATTGCCATTGTTACCCAAGACCAATCGGCACTGCGCTCTGCGCCACGCGACTCCGCGCCGCAGCAGGTGGCGCTGGCGCAAGGTGACAATTTGGAAATCCGTGGGCAAAAGGGCGACTACTTGCAGGTGTACGACCATCGCCACGAGCGTGCGGGCTACGTACGTGCAACGCAGGTGCGCAGCCAATCGCTCAAGCCCGAGTCAGCGCCAGAGCTGTTGTCTGTGGTGCGTTTTTTGCGGGACACACCTGGCTCGGAGTCTCTAGGCATTGCGTACGCTGCGGCCTACTTGCGTGCCGCACCTGCGCAAGCCATACAGGGGGAAGTGTTTGATGCCCTTGGCGCCATGTCAGAGCGACTGGCACGGCGCGCATCGGCCCGCCAGGGCAAGCCGGGGGGTGATACCTTGGCAGCACATTTGGAAGTAGCTGCAAGCTACGGGGTGGAGATGCAGAGCTTTGAACGCGAAGGCCAAGTGCAACTATGCTACAACGGCGACGCACACCGCCGCGTGCTGGCACTGCCCGCAACCGATAGCCAAAAGGCTTTGGCTGCGCTGGCGCTGACCAAGCATGAATGCGTGCCGGCCAACCTGAACCCGGTGGAGCGTTTTGCGCAAGACAATTGGCGTGCAGACATACTCGACAGGGTGGAGATGCGCGACGTGCCAGATGTCATCAAGAACAGACTGCATTTGCGCAAGGCAGGAGTCTGGGCTAGCCTGGCGTACCAGCGCGCACGACGCACGGAGTTCCAACCCGTTGCGGTACAAGCCGCTGCTGCACGTGCCTTAGACGAATTGGCCAGCATTAACAAAGCGGAACTTACTGACAGTGACGCACCACTCTACAGCGAAGCAGCTATTCGCGTTGGCGCATCACGCTGGGCTGCACAGCCAGTGGCGGTGGCTGCCAGCACAAGTACTACAGCACCCGCGACCAACACACTCGCCGTGCGCATGAGCAATGGTGAGCCCGGCCAAACGTGCGTGCATCTGGTCGATGCAAAGCATGATGTCAAAAACGCACTGCTGACCCGCTGCACCTATGCCGTGGTGTGGGCCGCTTCTGCCAGGGTCAACGCCCAAGGCACAGCACTATCGCTGGCCGTGCAACCCATGGAGTCATGGCGAGAGATGTGGGTGTTTCAGCGTGGCGCAGAGGGTTGGGACGTGCAAGTGCTGCCTCCTGCGCTGGACAATCCGGGCCTTGGCTATGTGGAGTTCGCGGGCTGGGTGCCAGGCAATGCACAGATGCTGGTTGCGCGTGAGGCGCGCGTGGATGGTCGGTACAAGACCAGCTTCGAAGTGCTGCGCAGTTCAACACTGGACGTGGAAAGGCAAGCGGATCAACCCAAGAACCTTAGCACCTTTTACCGTTGGCAAGACGCGGTGTGGAAGGGGCAAACCGTCAGTCTGCGCTAATCACGCTCTCCCGGCGAGTGAAGCCACCTTTACAAGCCGTTACATGTGACTGTCATGACCTGTAGGCGGGAGTTTGCGTGGACCGTTGTAGGTGTATGGCAACGTCGCCATGCACTGTAAAACTGAAATGATCAAACACTCTCTTATTACTGCAGCTATCGTGATTTCCTCTGTTAGCGCGTTCGCACAAGCGCCCGCCGCTACAACACCTGCGACTCCAACGGCTGCACCAGCAGCTATGCCAGCCGCATCTGCCGCTGAAAAGGCGCATGCAGTGCATCACGACAAAGCGGCCCCAGCGGCCTACCTGCAAAAGCAAGAGAAAAAATCAACAGCACCAGTCACGCCGACTGCACCTGTTGCAGCGACTGCAACGCCAACCGCACCCGTTGCGCCTGCGGCGCCCACAGCACCGGTTGTCAAGCAGCCGGAACCAAAACCGGTCGCCGCTGCCGCACCTGTGTCGCAAGACGTGAAAAAGGTAGCAACTGCCAAGACCGAGGCAGAGACTAAGAAGGCAGAAGCGACCAAGTAATTTTGCAGTGGCAAGGGGAGCCCGCACTAATGTTCCTCTTGCGTTGCGAAAGAGCAGCCGCCAACCCTGTTGGCGGCTTTTTCTTGTTGGTGCCGCGACCAGTCTGTGATGTCTATCGGATTTGTTCTTCGATGTGAGCAAGCAGCCCATCACACCCGTCTTCCACCAAATCCAGAACCTGTTCAAACCCTTGGGCCCCACCATAGTAGGGGTCTGGCACTTCGTGGGCTTTGTGCATTTGGCAAAACGCGGTGAACCGCTGCACTTTATGCTTTTGCGCGGGCGGACATTGGCGCAGTAAAGCTTTCAAATGGCTATCGTCCATGGCAACGACGAGATCGAAGTCGTCAAAGTCTGTGGCCCTCACCTGCCGCGCGCGCAGGGCAGAGAGGTCATACCCCCGTTTGCGGGCGTGTGCTTGTGAGCGCTCGTCCGGTGGTTCTCCCACGTGGTAATCCATCGTGCCTGCGGAATCCACCGTTACGTGCTCCGCCATTCGGCTGGCGACAAGCTTCTTGCGGAGCACACCGTCGGCGGTGGGGCTCCTGCAAATGTTTCCGGTGCAGACAAATAAGACTGCGAAGCTTTTCATGGCACTTGGAAACGTGCGATTTCTTGTGTAAGCTTGTTGGCTTGGTCGCTCAGCGCCTCGGCAGAGGCGCTTGTTTCCTCAACCAGTGCCGCATTTTGCTGCGTGTTGGTATCGAGTTGGCCAATGGAATGCACCACTTGTGCCACTTCCGTTGCTTGCTCTCGGGTCGCTTGCGCAATTTCATCCAGAAACAAGTTGATCTGTTTGGCGTTTGCAACAATTTCGGAGATATTGCGCCCGGCATCTTCCACCACACGGGTACCCGTGACGACCTTTTCCTCGCTGTCTGAAATCAAGGTTTTAATTTCTCGCGCCGCCGCCGCGCTGCGCCCCGCCAAGCTGCGCACTTCAGAGGCAACCACGGCAAAACCGCGGCCACTTTCACCCGCTCGCGCGGCTTCCACCGCTGCATTCAGGGCCAAAATATTGGTCTGGAAAGCGATGCCATCAATGGTGCCAATGATTTCATTGATTTTGTTAGATGAGGTGCGAATCGCCTGCATGGTATTGACCACGTTGGAAATGATGTGTCCGCCCTCCTCGGCTACCTGGGCATTGCCGCCCGCCATGACGGCAGCTTCTTGCGTTCGCTGAGCAGACTGATTGATCTGGTCATTGATCTGTTGCATCAGACTCGCTTGCTCGCCAAGGTTGGATGCAGCGTCTTCTGTTCGATGGGACAAATCCAAACTAGCACGTGAAACCTCCTCACTGGTACTGGCGAGCTCCCGTGCAGATAGCCGCACATTGTGAATCAGGTCCCGCATGGAGTCGTAGACCTTGTGCAAATCCATAATCAGCATGGCCGGCTCATCTCTACCCAAAGGCGTAACTGGCCGGTTGCGCAAGTCACCCTCGGACAGCTCTTGTAAGTGCCCACTAATCAGGGCCAGCCCGCCCTTTGTCACCCGATAGAAACACACCAGCAAGTAGAGTGCAGTCAACAGGAAGAAACCAACAATTGCAAACTGGTACTGCGTTTTGTTCTTGATACGTGCCATGCGTGCAGCGAGTTGAGCATCCAATCGCTGCACCACCTGCTGGCTCAAAACCAGTTGCTTTTCAATGGCTGCATGGGCTACGGTCAAGAGTGCATTTTGTTCACCCGATGGTGCCTCGCCCATGACCTGTTTTTTGACTTCGCTCAAATAGGTTTCGCGAGTAGTATCCACGCCTTTCATGTCCATCGTGGCAGCCACTTCAGGAAATGCTTCCACTCCCTTTTGATAGGAGTTTTCATAAACCGGATCGACATAGTCGATTAACGTGACGTTGCGCTCTAGCGCAGCCATCCGTTGATGAGAAAGTGCTTTGCCTGCGCTGTCTGACAGGCTCAAAGCAGCGAGATCCCGCAGGCGCGCAAGGTATTCGGAATATTGCGGGCCCACCATGACCGCCAAAGTCATCAAGTGGTAGGTATCCAACTCGGGATCAAGCGCAAGCTGTGAGGCATCCGCAATTTCCGACAACAATTTCATAGCTGCGTCGGACGCATCAACGTGTGCCACATAAGTGTCGTCACCCGTTGCCCGCACGGGGCTTTGCACAATGTCTTGCACGGCTTTGCCAAGTGCATCAAATCCCGCTTTGGTTTCATTTTCAAACGCGGGACCATGAGTCTTTTCCAGCTCCTGAACTTTCGCGAAAGCCGCAGCAACATGTGACTGCTTTTGGGGCAGATCCGAAGTTTTCAATATTGCTGCCGAGCGCATTGCGGCAAGCTCGGCCATCAGCCCCGTCACACCGCTGACATAGGCTACCCCTTGGCGCTCGAGGCTTGTCGTTGCAATGTCCTGTGCCGCAGTCCGGTACATCTGTACGAACTGAATCACCAAAGGGGCCATCATCACCGCCACAATCCAAGCAGATTTGGCCGGGAAGTCTAGTCGCCGAAACAATTTGATGCCAGGTGCCCATACGCCATGGTGCGCAAAGAAGCCAGACTTACGCCTGTGAATACCGTCAACTGAAAAGCTCATTTCGGTTCCTTGGGAGCATGGGTTGGCAGCGCTGCGCAACCGCATGTGCGATTGGATTCATGATACCGATGCCAGATTGCATGTTTTACCAGCAAACGCATGATCAAGTCCATAAATCAAGTGGTGGGTCCGCCACAACAGCGCGCAAAATATCGGAACGGGATACGAAACCACTGACATGCCCCGTTTCATCGACGACGGGTAGACCCGGCAGACCCGTGTCCAACAGTACGCGTGCCACACGTCGTATATCGGTTTCCACTGACACGCTTGGCACAGGTGACCACATCACGTCGGCAACTTTTTGCAGTAGCCGCGTGTCCCACACGTGTGCATGCCCCGCGGCGCCAACACTGCTTTCGTCGGGCAGAAGGGCCGAACGGGTCATCAACCCGACCAGCACACCATGTTCGGTGACGACAGGTGCCTGACCGATTTGATGGTCAGCAAGCAGCTGCCACGCGTACGCCACAGAACTTGTTTCGGCAATCGTCACTACGGGGTGCGACATCACTGACTCCACCCGTGTCAGTGGCTGGCGTGGCAAGCCCGGCTTGCGCGTTTGTTCATACGCGGACAAGGCGAGGCGGTGTGCGGCGTCAGTTGGTGTGAGTGGTGCGCTATCGAAAGATCGCTGCGGATTTTGGTCTTGCGGCTCAAGGCCTACAGGGGCAATCGCTTGCGTGCGACTAACCCTGGATATGGGGCCTACATGGCGCAGTTCTTCCATCGCACCGCGAAAAATACGCCCTGCTTTGCCATAAACCGAAAACATCGCATCGGCTCCTTGTGCGCACCGTTGGCACGCTTGCTAGTCTGCATTGGACAGGAAAAGCGACTGCAAGTCACTCAGAAAATCGAACCCGCGTTGTGTGGGCCGGACGCGGGAGAAGTCTCGCTCCAGCAAACCTTTGCGTTCAGCTTCCTGAAGTGCTGCTTCAATGGCATTAAGCCCCAAACCCGTGCGCTCCGAAAAATCACGCAGGCCGAAACCATTGCGCAGGCGAAGCGCATTGAGCATGAACTCAAATGGCAAATCCTGGCGGGACACTTCCTCATCTTGTGCCACAGCATTCCCCGCCAAGGCATGCTCCATGTACAAGCGCGGATCACGAAAGCGAACCTGTCGAACCACGCGGTGCGCGAAGCTGAGCTTGCTATGGGCTCCGGCACCAATGCCCAAGTAGTCACCAAACTGCCAGTAATTCAGGTTGTGCTTGCAGCGGTGATTCTGTTGCGCGTAGGCTGACACTTCGTAGCGATCGAGTCCAGCCGCCCCGGTGATCTCGGTGATGTGGTCCAACATGGCGTATGCCGTATCACTTTCAGGAATGACCGGTGGGTACTTGGCAAAGTACGTATTGGGCTCAATCGTCAAGTGGTAGATGGAAATGTGCGGCGGCTTGAAGGCCAGCGCGGTTGCCATGTCTTCCCCGACCTGTTCCATGGTTTGGCCTGGCAGCGCATACATGATGTCGAGATTGAATGTATCAAAGGCATCAGCCGCCTCTGCAACTGCGGCCAATGCTTGGGCGCGATCATGGACACGCCCGAGTGCCTTTAGGTGCGCATCATTAAAGCTTTGAACACCAATGGACAAGCGCGTCACGCCAGCTTGGCCGTACGCTCGAAAGCGATCTTTTTCAAATGTGCCGGGGTTGGCTTCCATTGTGATTTCACAATTGGCCTCCAATCGAAGCCGCGCACGAATGTCGCCCAATAGTTGGTCGATCGAAGCGGGTGAGAAAAGGCTCGGAGTGCCGCCGCCGATAAAGATGCTGTGGATGGTACGGCCCCAGATCAGCGGCAAGGCGGCCTCCAGATCAGCCACAACTGCACGCATGTAGTGGGCTTCTGGCATCTCCTGGGCGCGCATTTCGTGCGAGTTGAAATCGCAGTAGGGGCACTTTTTTAAACACCACGGAAGGTGCACATACAAGGCAAGTGGCGGCAGCGCAGCCAACTGCAACGTACCCGGACGCATGTAGTGGGTGATGTCGTTTTGTGCGGCGGGTGTTTGCACCGCAGCGGTGCCATTGCTCGACACCACGGGAATCGTGGGTCGTGTCATCGCTGGCTTGCTGGCAGCCAGTGATCGCGAATCAGTGTGGACATGGCCATTGCCGCACGACCGCGGTGGCTGTTGGCATTCTTCACTTCAACGGGCAGTTGCGCAAAGGTTTGACCGAACGCTGGAATCCACATGACAGGGTCAAATCCAAAACCATTGCTGCCAACCGGCTCATGCGCAATCTGCCCGACAACCCGGCCCATCGCGATCAAAGGTTCGGGGTCATCTTCTGAGCGAACCGCCACGAGCGTGCTGACCAAGGCTGCACGGCGGTTGTCCACGCCACGCATTTGCTCCAACAATGCACGGACGTTGTTGTCGTCACTTTTGGGGTAGCCGAACTGGGTGGCGTAGTAGGCCGTATCGACGCCGGGCAATCCGCCAAAAACATCAACACATAAGCCAGCATCATCAGCGAGTGCCGGCAGCCCTGTGTGAAGGGCCGCATTGCGTGCTTTGGCCAGCGCGTTCTCTACGAACGTGCGGTGCGGCTCCGGCGCCTCTGGCACCCCAAGTTCACCCTGCGGCACGAGCGTGCAACCGAGTGGCACCAGCATGGCCTGCAGTTCTGCCAGCTTGCCAGCATTGTTGGACGCAAGAACGATCTTCATATCAACATGTAGAGCAAAATATGCCTCTAGCCCTCGTGAAATGTGCGCAAGATGCTATTATTTTGATAGTGATTGCGTTTGCATCACCATCAGTTCTGAAATACCTTTTTCAGCCAAAGCTAGCAAGGCATTCATCTCGTCCCGGGAGAACGCGACACCTTCTGCCGTGCCTTGCACTTCCACAAAATGCCCGGCACCTGTCATCACGACATTCATGTCGGTGTCGCAAGCAAAGTCTTCTGTGTATTCCAAATCCAAGAGGGGCGTCCCTTGCACAATGCCGACAGAAATCGCGGCCACTGGCGCAATGATGGGTGATGCAGTGATCTTGCCCGAGGCGAGGAGTCCATTAACAGCGTCTTGCGCGGCCACAAAGGCCCCAGTAATCGCAGCTGTACGCGTTCCGCCATCTGCCTGCAAAACATCGCAGTCCAGTTGAATCGTGCGCTCGCCAAGCTTTTTCAAATCAAAGACTGCCCGCATGGAGCGCCCGATCAGACGCTGGATTTCCTGGGTGCGCCCACTCTGTTTACCGCGCGCTGCTTCGCGGTCGCTGCGTGTGTGCGTAGCGCGCGGCAACATGCCATATTCTGCGGTTACCCAACCTTCGCCGCTTCCGCGCTTGTGAGGTGGCACGCGCTCTTCAACAGATGCTGTGCAAAGCACTTTGGTCCCACCAAATTCAATCAGTACCGAGCCCTCGGCATGGACGGTATAGCCGCGGGTGATCCGCACTGGGCGCAATGCATCAACCGGGCGCGCGTTGGCGCGAACAAAATTAGTCATAAAACCCCAGGGTAAACAAATTGAGATTGGCCAAAGTGGCCACGGCAGGATGTCAGTACAGGGTCAAGCCTTGCGCGCAGCCGATCGACGAATCGCTTCATTGATCTCTGCAATGGACCGCTCAATAGCGGCGTCATCCAGGTCATCCAAACCAGAATCCAGCCAACCCGCCTGCACGGTGGAGGCAAAAACGCCGTCCTCAATCATGTCGGTCGAAATGCTGCCGCGTGTGGATTCAAACGAATCTGGCGTTTCCCACTCCATGGCAATCACCGTGACATTGTCACTTTGCGCGCCCGCCTTGATCAGCGCGCGTTCAACAAGATCAGGCGCCGAAATTCCAACAGGCTTTTGGCCCAGCTGAAAAGCGATTTCTGCGTCGTCGAGGCTGCCCCATAGTCCATCCGAGCACAGCAATATTCTGTCGCCCTGCAACAATGGCACGGGTCCGGTCACATCGAAAACCGGCTTGGTGGGAGAGCCCAAACAGGTATACAACACATTGCGGTTGAACTTATCAGGCAGCGGCACTTCGGGCGTTTTCGCTTGGTGTTGTTCAATATAGGAGTGGTCACGGGTACGTGCCAACAACTCTCCGTGGCGCACGAAATACAGCCTCGAATCGCCACAATGCACCCAATGCGCAACACCGCCTTGAACAATCAAGGCCACCAACGTTGTGCGTGGTGTGTCCATCAGGTGCTGCTCAGCAGCGTAGCGAAGAATTTGTCGATGCGCCGCCATGATGGCAGTGTTAAAAAAGGCCTTCGGATCCTCGATCTCCGGTCGGGCTTCTTTTTGGTACAGGGCCGATATGGCCTGCAACACCATTTGCGCGGCAACCTCGCCTTCGGGGTGCCCGCCCATACCGTCGGCCAGCAAAAAAAGTCCCGATGATTTGGTATAGCAATACCCCATGCGGTCTTCGTTTTTCTCCCGGCCGCCTTTGCGGCTGATCTGGAATACAGAGAATTTCATTTTGGTTTGGCACCCACGTTGGAGACCCCGAGCACACTACGCTTGGTGTCAGTCACCATGGTGTCAAACTGCATACGTACTTTCTCACCCACACTCAACTTGGTATAGCGGCGCTCGCCTTCGCGGCTCAACTCTTTTTGCAATGCAAAAACCGATTGCGGCCGGGACAGGGGATCAAGCGACATACACCACTCAACCACTTCGATCAGATTGTCTGAATAAACGCCACGCAACCGTGCGAGGGCGACCGCAATACGGTCTTTCTCCAGACGCTGCGGCGCTTCGTTGGGCGGATAGCCCTGCATACAGGCATAGATGCAAGCACCTATGGCATAAATATCCGTCCACGGGCCCATGGATGAGTCACGCCGATACATTTCGGGCGCAGCAAAACCGGGCGTGTACATGGGGCGAATAAAGTTACCTTCTTTGCTCAGCACCTCTCGGGCCGCGCCAAAGTCGATCAGCACCGATTTGTTGTCATCGGTAATAAAAATATTGGCCGGCTTGATGTCCAGGTGCAGCATTTTGTGCTGGTGCACGATGCGCAAACCGCGCAGGATTTCATCAAACAGCGATCGAATGGTGGATTCGCGGAACACCTTGCTTTGCTTCAAGTCGCGAGCTGTCACGATAAAGTCCTGCAAGGCCGCGCCCTCCAGGTAATTCATCACCATGTAGACCGTTTCGTTCTCGCGAAAAAAGTTCAAAACACTCACCACCGATGGGTGCGAGATCTGCGCAAGTGATCGGCCTTCTTCAAAAAAACTCTTGAGACCCAAGCGATACAGTGAAAGCTTCTCGGGCTGCACCTGCGGCAACAATTCACCCGGCGCCCGTGAGGCAAGTGATGACGGCAGATACTCTTTGACCGCCACCTGTTGGCCATCAGCATCCAATGCGAGATAGACCAAGCCAAATCCGCCCGCCGCGACTTTGCGAATAACACGGTAACCGCCGATCGTTGTATCCGGTGGCAGGGGTGCTGGTTTGACTTTCGACATAAATTAAGAGCTACACCTTCGTCAGATCCGGTTGAACCGGGTTATTCTCAGGGCCGTTTCACGAACCGAGAACACGCAATGCCAGTTTATAGCATGACAGGTTACGCCAGCGCACAGCAAAGCGTCGACAGAAATTCGCCAGAAAGCGGCACAAGCCCACCCAGCGGCCAGTTGGGGCTGGAAATACGCTCTGTCAATAGCCGTTTTCTGGACTTGTCGTTCCGACTGCCGGAAGATCTTCGCGCTTTCGAGCCGGTGCTGCGTGATTTGCTGGTCGGCTCGCTCAAACGCGGAAAAGTAGAGGTGCGCGCCTCGATCGAAATGAGCTCTGCACCCGCTATTGCTGAACCCAGCACACGTCTGCTCCAGCGCCTCAATGCAGTGCAGGACAACGTGAAGGCCTGGCTGCCGACAGCAGCCCCCTTGTCTGTTGCAGATGTCATACGCTTAACGGCATCCGAACAGACCGGAAGTACCGACTGGGGCCCCTTGGTGCTGCCACTGGCCAAGACTGCGCTCCAATCGCTGCTGGAAGCACGCGAGCGCGAAGGCAGTCGCCTGGCAGCCATGTTGATCGATCACCTGGCACAGCTACGCGCGCTGGCGCAGCAGGCTGTGCCGCTGATTCCACAGTTGGTTGAGCAAAATCGACAACGTTTTCTAGCGCGGTGGAAAGAGGCCATGGCCTTGACCGATGGCGGCACGCTGCCTGACGCGGCACAAGACAGAGCCCTGACCGAAGCAACCGCATTTGCCATCCGCATTGACGTTGCCGAGGAAATCACCCGGCTTGGCTCGCATCTGGACGAAATTGAACGTCTCGTCAAAAAGGGCGGTGAAATTGGCAAGCGCTTGGACTTTTTGATTCAAGAGTTGCACCGCGAAGCCAACACGATGGGTTCCAAGTCCGCAGCATTGGAGTTAACCCACATTTCTGTTGATATGAAGGTCCTGATTGAACAAATGCGTGAACAGGTACAGAACATAGAATAGCGTGATCCTCAAACTTGCCGTCCAGAGCCCCTAACTATGGAATACCCCGGGAACCTCTTTGTCGTTGCCGCCCCCAGTGGGGCCGGGAAATCCAGCCTGGTAAAAGCCCTGCTGGAGCTGGATTCACACGTCCAACCCTCGGTTTCGCACACCACGCGGCCACCGCGCGGACAGGAAAAGCATGGTCGCGAATATTTTTTCGTTTCCGAACAAGAGTTTGACGCGATGGTGGCCGCCGATGGATTTGTCGAATGGGCCCATGTGCACAATTTCCGCTACGGGACATCCAAGCGCGCCATCGAAGATCGCATGGCACAAGGCGCTGATGTAATTCTGGAAATCGACTACCAAGGCGCGATCCAAATCAAGAATGTCTTCGCCAACGCCATTTGTATTTTCATATTACCCCCCAGTTGGGAAGAGCTGCGTTCACGGCTGGATCGTCGTGGCGAAGACGCACCTGATGTTATCGATCTGCGCATGAAAAATGCTGCCGTCGAAGTAGCCCAAGCTGGCAAATTCGACTTCGTTATAATCAACGAGTTGTTTGACCGTGCGCTTTTTGACTTAAAAGCCATCGTTCACTCCCAACGGCTCAAATTTGCGGCGCAGCGCCGCGCCAGGGCCGAAACGTTCAGAGCGCTGCACATCCCCTAGGCTTTCGGAGAATTTCATGGCTCGTATTACCGTAGAAGACTGCTTGGTGCAGATCCCCAACCGTTTCCAGTTGGTTTTGGCTGCAACCTATCGTGCCCGAATGCTCAACCAGGGGCATACGCCCAAGATTGAAAGCAAAAATAAGGCAGGCGTAACAGCATTGCGCGAAATTGCGGCAGGCAAAATTGGCATTGAAATGCTGAAAAAAGTACCGCTCTGAGCGCTAGCGCTCCTAAAAAGCACCCCTCGCGGTGCTTTTTTTTGGCACATTTTCTACCCATCAACGCCGAAAATTTCACCGCGCGCTACATTTGAGCCATGGGTACCCCTCTCAATCCAACATTGCATAAAGATACTCCACACCCCAAGGGCGCGCAGAGCCCAGGGTTGCACCCTGCAGCCATCAATGCGGCAGCAGCCAGTTTTGCCGGACTCACTTCAAAGCTAGACTACCTGTCACCCGAAGACCTTGAAAAGGTCCGGCAGGCCTATCGGTTTGCAGATGAAGCCCACTTGGGGCAGCTCAGAAACAATGGCGAACCCTACATTACCCACCCCATTGCCGTCGCTGCGCAATGCGCTGAATGGAAAATTGATGCACAAGCGCTCATGGCAGCGCTGCTACACGATTCCCTGGAGGACTGCGGTGTCACCAAGGCTGAGCTGATTGAACGCTTTGGGTCGCCGGTGGCAGAACTGGTGGATGGACTGACCAAGCTTGACAAGTTGCAGTTCAACACCCGAGAAGAAAACCAGGCAGAGTCGTTTCGGAAGATGCTGCTGGCAATGGCGCGCGACGTGCGGGTCATCTTGATCAAGCTGGCCGATCGCTCACACAACATGCGCACGCTAGCCGACATGCCCCGCGCAAAGTGGACACGCATAGCATCCGAGACATTGGACATCTACGCACCCATTGCGCATAGGCTCGGTTTGAACCAAACGTACCGCGAGCTTCAGGATTTGGCGTTCCGCTACCAGCGTCCTTGGCGCTACACGGTTCTTTCAAAAGCGGTCGCCAAGGCGCGCAGCAGGCGCAGAGACCTGATCCAAAAAGTACAAAAGGAAGTTGAATCAGCCTTTGCAGCGGCGGGTATACAAGTCCGTATCGCGGGGCGCGAGAAGACGCTGTATTCCGTCTACAAAAAGATGGACAGCAAGCATCTCAGCTTTGCGCAGGTGACGGACATTTATGGGTTTCGGGTTGTTGTGCCCTCCGTTATTGACTGCTATACGGCCTTGGGTGTGTTGCACCAACTCTACAAGCCTCTTCCTGGCAAATTCAAAGACCACATCGCCATTGCCAAACTCAATGGCTACCAGTCTCTGCACACCACACTGGTGGGTCCATCTGGGGTGAATGTGGAATTCCAAATGCGGACCGAAGCCATGCACGTGGTTGCAGAATCGGGCGTCGCTGCACATTGGTTGTACAAGGTCAACAACCCAGACGACGCGCCCTCTGACAGACTGGGCACAAAATGGTTGCAGTCCCTGTTGGATATCCAGGATGAGACCCGCGATGCAGGTGAGTTCTGGGACCATGTCAAAGTCGACCTGTTCCCAGACGCCGTGTACGTTTTTACGCCTAAAAGTCAAATCCTTGCCATGCCTCGTGGCGCAACCATTGTTGACTTTGCGTACGCGATTCACAGCAACGTGGGCGACCGAACGATATCTGCCCGCATCAATGGAGATCAAGTGCCGCTGCGCACTGAGCTCAAAAACGGTGATGTTATTGAGGTCATCACTGAAGCAACCGCTACGCCTAATCCCGCCTGGTTGGGCTTTGTACGAACAGGCCGCGCGCGCTCAAAAATCCGCCACCACCTCAAGACTTTGGCCCATACCGAGTCAGAGGATCTAGGGGCAAAGCTGTTAAATCAAGCCCTGCGTGCCGAGGGTATTGAAAACTTCCCGGATGCCAGCGCAATACATGAGCCAATCTGGGAAAAACTATTGCGTTTTACCGGCAGCAAAAACAAGCACGAACTTTTGACCGACATTGGACTTGGCAAACGGATTGCACACATTGTGGCCAAGCGCTTGGTGAACTTGTTGGCTGACAGTGGGCAGCGCCCGAATGCTCTGCTCTTGACCCGCGAACGATTTACCGCCCACGAATCCACGTCTCAAGGGTCCATCACGCTGGACGGCAGCGAAAACGCATCCGTGCAGTTTGCGAAATGTTGCCGCCCCATTCCGGGTGACGCCATCGTTGGCTACCTGGGACGTGGAGAGGGCTTGGTCGTTCACGTTCACGACTGCCCGGCAGCCAAAAAACTCCTCTACAAGGACAGTGAACGGTTTATCAATGTTGATTGGGCAGATGAGCCCGTGCGAACCTTTGAAACCGGTGTCATGGTCACGGCAAAGAATGGAAAAGGCGTTTTAGCCAAAGTTGCGGCTTCACTGGCCGCTGCAGAAGCGGACATTGTGCACATTGATATGGGCCAGGATGGTCCCCATGAAGACGTGGACTTCCGCTTTGTCGTCGGCGTGTGCGACACGGCCCATTTGGCAACCGTGCTGCGCAATCTGAATCGTACGCCTTCGGTCATTCGTGCGGAACGCCGAAAAGTTGCTACACCCAGCTACTCTTCCGCCAGCGGCGGCGCCGGATAGCTGACCGACAAAACCTCGATCTCCTCGATTCGGTTTGGCATGACCAACTTGAGCGTATCACCCGTGCGCGCCTTGAGCAGCGTACGCGCAATCGGTGAGACCCAGCTCACCTCCCCTTGTGCGCTGTTGGCTTCATCAATCCCGGCAATAGTGACAGTCCGGGTCGCCCCTGCCTCATCAGCATATGTCACAGTAGCACCAAAGAATATTTGATCATTGCCAAAATGGACCGAAGGATTGGCGATTTCGGCAATTTCCATTCGCTTGGTCAGGAATCGGATGCGGCGGTCAATCTCACGCAGACGCTTTTTGCCGTAAAGGTAATCGCCGTTTTCTGAACGGTCACCGTTACTCGCTGCCCAGTACACCGTCTCGACCAACTTGGGCCGTTCGTTGTCCATCAGGTCCAGCCATTCGTTGCGCAAACGCGCAAAACCTTGGGGCGTTATGTAGTTTTTGCCACCTGGGGGAATGGGAGGGAGCTGCAGGTCGTCGTCATCAACGTCTGCGACCTCTTTCGTAAAAGCCTTGCTCATGGATTACAGTTGAATTTGCAGGCGGTGGCCTGCTTTAAGCCAAACGTCGAACAAGAAAAAGGCCTGTAACTTTACGTCACAGGCCTTTACTTTTTGGTGCGGCTGGCAGGAATCGAAAACCCATCAGCCTAACCGTTTGATTTTTAAGGAAAAATTCAAAAATTAGGTGGGTTTTTGAATGACACCAAGTAATGACACCTAGCGCCCCTTGGCCTGAATTCTAGCACTTTCAACGCTCCATCTCTGCGCCTTGGCGCTGGATGGCGGCTTGTTCTCTGGCTTGGCTTTGTTTCTGTGCTTCGTGCTGCTCTGCGCCACGGCTTGCCCCTGCTGCCAAACCTTCGTAAAGCCCCATTAGTGCGGCGTTGCCGCCTGTGCCGTGTGTC
>CAYXWW010000023.1:0-7716 GCA_964468905.1 uncultured Rhodoferax sp.
AAGACTACCGACAAGGCCATCCGTGAAAAGCGCCGTGCTTTAGGCGTGCGCCCGGTTTACAAACGTGTGGACACCTGCGCGGCCGAATTTGGCACCAACACCGCCTACATGTACTCAACCTATGAGGCAGACGGCGCGGAGTGTGAAGCTGCGCCAACCACCAACAAAAAGATCATGGTGTTGGGTGGAGGGCCCAATCGCATTGGCCAGGGTATTGAGTTTGACTACTGCTGTGTTCACGCGGCCTTGGCCATGCGCGAAGATGGTTACGAGACCATTATGGTCAACTGCAACCCGGAAACCGTGTCGACCGACTACGACACCAGTGATCGTCTGTACTTTGAGCCACTGACGCTGGAAGACGTGCTGGAGATCGTAGATAAAGAAAAGCCTTTGGGTGTCATCGTGCAATATGGCGGACAAACGCCTTTGAAGCTGGCGTTGGATCTGGAAGCCAACGGCGTCCCCATCATTGGCACCAGCCCCGACATGATCGACGCGGCGGAAGACCGCGAACGCTTTCAGAAGCTGCTGCACGAGTTGAAACTGCGCCAGCCACCCAATGCCACTGCGCGTGCCGAGCCTGAGGCGCTGGAGAAGGCTGCAGCGCTGGGCTACCCATTGGTTGTGCGCCCCAGCTACGTGCTGGGCGGGCGCGCAATGGAAATTGTTCACGAACAGCGCGATTTGGAGCGCTACATGCGCGAGGCGGTCAAGGTCAGCAATGATTCACCGGTGCTGCTCGATCGTTTCTTGAACGATGCGATCGAATGTGATGTGGACTGTATCCGTGATGCCACCGGCGTGACATTTATTGGCGGCGTAATGGAACACATCGAACAAGCGGGCGTACACAGCGGTGACTCTGCGTGTTCTTTGCCACCGTACAGCCTGAGCGCAGCCACAGTGACGGAGATCAAGCGCCAAACGGCTGCCATGGCCGCATCCTTGCAGGTTGTTGGCTTGATGAACGTGCAGTTTGCCATTCAGAACGTGGACGGCAAGGACATCATTTACGTGCTCGAGGTGAACCCCCGTGCAAGCCGTACAGTGCCATTCGTCTCCAAGGCAACAGGCATTCAGCTGGCCAAAGTGGCTGCACGGTGCATGGCTGGGCAAACGCTTGCGCAACAAGGCATTTCGAAAGAGGTGACACCTCCGTATTTCAGCGTGAAAGAGGCTGTTTTCCCATTCGTAAAATTCCCGGGCGTCGACACGATCTTGGGGCCTGAGATGAAGTCCACCGGTGAAGTGATGGGTGTTGGCAAGACCTTTGGCGAAGCATTTGTGAAGTCCCAACTGGGTGCGGGCACCAAGTTGCCCCGCTCCGGCAAGGCTTTCCTTACGGTAAAAAATAACGACAAACAGCGTGCCATTGGTGTGGCGCGGGCATTGGTTGGCATGGGCTTTACGCTCGTGGCAACAAAGGGCACAGCGGCGGCTATCAATGCTGCGGGCGTACCCTGCGGCGTCGTGAACAAGGTTGCCGAAGGACGCCCGCACATTGTCGACATGATCAAGAACGAGGAAATTGCCTTGGTCATCAACACAGTGGAAGAGCGCCGCAATGCGATTGCCGATTCCCGCCAAATTCGCACCAGCGCGCTGCTGGCCCGGGTCACGACGTACACCACGATCGCGGGCGCGGAAGCAGCGGTGGAAGGCATGAAGTATCTGGACAAACTGGAAGTCATTTCCGTGCAGGAAATGCACGCGCAGTTGCAAGCGTAGGCGTGTCGCGAACGTGTTTTGCCGCCGGGCCGCCCCAAGGCAAAACGCGCCCCTTTGGGGGGCAGCGCAGCACACGAAGTGGCAAGCGTGGGGGCTGGTCAGAACATTGGCATAATTCAGCCAGTTGTAAAGGACAGTGCGACGTGCAGACGTTGCCCTGTCCTTATCATTTATACGGTCCCCATTGGACCTTTGTTTATCAATTTGACTTGTAGTTTCTATATGGCAACCCTTCCAATTACCAAACGTGGCGCTGAAATTCTGAAGGCTGAACTGCACAAGCTCAAGACCGTAGAACGGCCATCAGTGATCGCTGCGATCTCGGAGGCGCGCGCGCAAGGAGACTTGAGCGAGAACGCAGAATACGAGTCGGCCAAAGACCGCCAAGGGTTCATCGAAGGCCGTATTCAGGAAGTAGAAGGCAAGTTGTCGGCCGCGCAGATCATTGATCCGTCGGAACTGAACGCGGATGGCAAGGTCGTTTTTGGTTCGACGGTGGAACTCGAAGAAGAGGAAACCGGCGAGCGTGTCACCTACCAAATTGTTGGCGAAGACGAAGCCGACCTGAAATTTGGTCGCATCAATATTGGGTCTCCGATTGCCCGTGCTCTCATTGGAAAGTCTGAGGGTGACACAGCCGAGGTGCAAGCGCCTGGTGGCATCAAGGCCTACGAAATCGTGGCAGTGCAGTATATCTAGCCAGGTCGGTCACCGCCATGCGCAATGTGTCAGTCTGGGTTGCGGCCGCATGGTGGGGTAGCCTCAGCACGCTCGGATTCTTCGTCGTGCCCATGCTTTTTATGCACCTGCCAACGCCTGCCATGGCGGGCAATTTGGCGGCGAAGCTGTTCACGGTTCAAACCACCATCTCCACCGCATGCGGTCTGGTTTTGCTGATGCTGTTTAGGTCAAATAAGGCTCTGGCCCTCGCAGACGTTGCACAAGCTGCTACTCTTTTTGTAGTGGGTGGCGTGTTGTTGGCGCTCTTGGTGGAGTTTGGCGTCACCCCGCATATCGTTGCCCGTGACAACCTGGCCCTATGGCACGGCGTGGGTACGGCGATGTATGTGGTTCAGTGGATTTGCGCGGCGGTGGTGTTCGGAAAATTGGCCAAACACCGCGAATGAACACAGTTTATTGAGGCGCACCAGGAACGATTGTCATGTCTGGCTGCGTTTTTTGACACTAACCTTTGGCTTCGGCTTCGCCCGCTTCACATTTCCCCCAGCGGTAAGCCGCTGATTGCCCAGAACGCGCAGCGTTTTGACCTCAGGCCGCTGACCCGCACGTTTGCTGTACTTCAGCACCTTCACATCGCGAGGGCCTGCCATGCGGTCTTCGTCGATGGTTTTTTCCTTGTCGACCTTGGGGCGCCACAGGACTAGCAGTTTGCCAATATGTTGAATGGGTGCCGCTGACAATTCATCGGCCAATAGCTGGAACATGGCTTCGCGGGCTGTGCGATCATCGGAGAAGATACGAACCTTGATCAGGCCATGGGCGTTCAATGCGGCATCGATTTCCTTTTTGACGTTGGCCGTCAGGCCATCGCCGCCAACCATGACGACGGGGTCCAGGTGGTGGGCTTCAGAACGGTGATCTTTGCGTTGAGCGGGAGTCAGTTGAATTTGAGGCATGTCGCTATTATCGGTTGATTGGATGGACCGCACGAGGTCTGCATCCGCGGAAAGACAGAATGAAAACACCCAACAAGGGCAAAAAGGTCAATAAGGCCTGGTTACATGACCACATTAATGACCCCTACGTCAAATTGGCGAGCCGCGAAGGCTATCGTGCGCGTGCGGCCTACAAGCTCAAGGAAATTGACGAAACCTTTGGTTTGATCAAACCCGGAGACCTGTTGGTAGACCTGGGGTGCACCCCAGGAGCCTGGAGTCAATATGCGCGACGCAAGATGTCACCTTCCGGCGCGGCAGTCGGCGATCTCAACGGCACCATTATTGGGCTGGACCTGTTGCCCATGGAGCCTATCGAAGGGGTGACATTTATTCAAGGCGATTTTCGTGAGGCCGACGTGCTGACACAGCTCGAACAAGCGCTACAGGGGCGTCAGGCCGATATTGTCGTGTCGGATATGGCGCCCAATTTGTCTGGCATTTCATCGGCAGATGCCGCGCGCATCGAGCATTTGGTTGAGCTGGCGATTGAGTTTGCCCAGAATCACTTGAAGCCTAGTGGTGCACTGGTGGCAAAGGTTTTTCACGGCGGAAGTTACAACGACGTGGTCTTGCGCTTCAAGGCCGCGTTTGACATTGTGAAGCCGTTTAAGCCCAAGGCCTCGCGTGACCGCTCGTCCGAAACGTTTTTGGTGGGCCTTGGCTTGAAGCAACAAGGACGCTAGCGCGGACGCATCGACGTGACTTAGGTCATACCGGTTACATAAGCTTGCGCTATATGTGGTCTAAAAAGGGAAAAACCTCAGTCGCAGGCCTTGAAAGGCCTAAAATGCGACTCAGATATGCACAGCATCCCTACTTGTGCCCCTATTGGAGTTTCGCTTGAATAATCAGTGGTTTTCTAAAGTTGCAGTGTGGTTGGTGATTGGCCTTGTGCTTTTCACCGTGTTCAAGCAATTCGACTCCCGCGGCACTTCCGGTGCGACGTTGGTGGGTTACTCCGACTTTCTGGAGGAAGTGCGCAACAAGCACGTCAAGAGCGCCCTCATCCAGGAGGGCCAGGGTGGAACCGAGATTTTGGCCGTTACCACCGATGATCGCAAAATCCGTACTACTGCGACTTACCTTGACCGCGGTTTGGTGGGTGACTTGATCAATAACGGCGTCAAATTCGATGTCAAGCCGCGCGAAGAGGGTTCACTCTTGATGACCTTGTTGGTCAGCTGGGGCCCGATGCTGCTACTGCTGGGTGTCTGGATTTATTTCATGCGCCAGATGCAAGGCGGCGGCAAGGGCGGCGCGTTCAGTTTTGGCAAGAGCAAGGCTCGCTTGCTGGACGAAAACAGCAACCCTGTTACGTTTGCTGATGTCGCTGGGTGCGACGAGGCAAAAGAAGAAGTCAAAGAAGTCGTCGATTTCTTGAAAGATCCCGCAAAGTTTCAAAAACTTGGTGGGCGCATTCCCCGCGGTTTGCTGTTGGTTGGACCACCTGGAACCGGTAAGACCTTGCTGGCAAAGTCTATAGCTGGCGAAGCCAAGGTACCATTTTTTAGTATTTCTGGTTCCGATTTCGTAGAAATGTTTGTCGGTGTGGGTGCGTCCCGCGTCCGCGACATGTTCGATAACGCCAAGAAAAATGCGCCGTGCATCATCTTTATCGATGAAATTGACGCTGTTGGTCGCCAGCGTGGCGCTGGCTTGGGCGGCGGAAATGACGAGCGCGAACAAACACTCAACCAGATGCTGGTCGAGATGGATGGTTTTGAGACTAATGTGGGTGTGATCGTGGTGGCTGCCACCAACCGCCCCGATATTCTGGATTCCGCCTTGTTGCGCCCTGGCCGTTTTGACCGTCAGGTGTATGTCACGCTGCCTGATATCCGTGGACGTGAACAAATTTTGGCCGTCCACATGCGCAAGGTCCCATTGGGCCAAGACGTCAACCCCAATGTTATTGCCCGTGGTACGCCCGGAATGTCGGGTGCTGATTTGGCGAACCTTTGCAACGAAGCAGCCTTGATGGCAGCACGCCGCAATGCCCGCGTGGTTGAAATGCAGGATTTTGAAAAGGCCAAAGACAAAATTTATATGGGCCCCGAGCGTGTCTCCATGGTCATGACCGACGATGAGAAGCGTGCCACTGCGTACCATGAGTCCGGCCATGCGGTTGTGGCTGAGGCCTTGCCCAACACCGACCCTGTGCACAAAGTCACCATCATGCCGCGTGGCCGTGCATTGGGTCTGACGTGGCAGTTGCCAGAGCGTGACCGCCTGAGCCGCTACCGTGATCAGATGCTGGCCGAAATCAGTATTTTGTTTGGTGGCCGTATTGCAGAAGATTTTTTCGTCAAGAAAATATCCACTGGTGCCTCCAACGACTACGAACGTGCCACCAAGATCGCACGTGACATGGTTACCCGCTATGGCATGAGTGAACTGTTGGGCCCCATGGTTTATGCGGAAAACGAGGGTGAAGTGTTCTTGGGGCGCAGTGTGACGCAAACCACCAATATCTCTGAAGCCACCATGCTCAAGGTGGACCAGGAAATCCGTCGCATCTTGGATGAGCAGTACGCGGTGGCCGAACAAATCCTGCGTGAGCACGCCAGCAAGGTTGAGGCCATGACCAAGGCGCTCATGGATTGGGAAACCATTGACCGTGAGCAAGTGCTGGACATCATGGCTGGAAGAGAGCCACGCCCGTCCAAGGACTGGACACCCCGTGCGCCAAGCAGAGGTGGCAGCAGTGACGGCAGTGGCGGTGCTGGTGCCGCTCCGGTGACCGATCCAGCCCCAACAGTGGTCTAGCCACTGGTGCAGTGCAGCGGGTGCTGCAGCGCGCATTGGCTACGACCAATGCCAAGCGGATAGATTCAAAAATGGGGCCACGGGCCCCGTTTTTACTGGTTAAGTGAGGGGAGGAAACAACATGAAGTGGACAACCGGTCGTTTTGAACTGGATTTACGCGCGCCGAAGGTGATGGGGATAGTCAATGTCACACCGGATTCATTTTCCGACGGTGGCATGTATGCAAGCCCCGATGCAGCGCTGGCGCACTGTGACAAATTGCTGAAAGACGGCGCAGATATTCTGGACATTGGTGGCGAGTCCACCCGCCCCGGTGCGCTAGCGTTGCCAGTGGACGAGGAGCTTGCACGGGTACTGCCCGTCGTTCGCCATGCCGTTACATTGGGTGTTCCAGTCTCTGTCGATACCTACAAGCCGCAAGTGATGCAAGCAGTACTGGACGTGGGTGCCGACATCATCAATGACGTGTGGGCGTTGCGTTGGTCTTCCGATGAAAACGTTTTGACGGGTCGTCAGATCGTTGCCGGTCATCCGCGGTGTGGCGTTTGCCTGATGCACATGCATCGCAACCCACAAACCATGCAGGTGATGCCAATGGAAGGCGATGTGATGCCGCAGGTGCTCTCATTTTTAGAGCAGTATGCGCTTGATTTGCGAGGGCTAGGGGTTGATCAGACTAGAATTTGTATTGACCCCGGTATTGGGTTCGGCAAAACTGTGCAACAAAATTTTGCGTTGTTGCGACAGCAGTCAGCGCTTGTCGCGCTGGGGTATGCCGTGATGACGGGGTGGTCTCGCAAGTCGTCCTTGGCCGCAGTGACGGAGCGTTCTTTGTCAGCGGTTGCCACGCTCGATATACGCGATCGGTTGGTGCCCAGCGTGACCGCTGCCTTGCTGGCAGTGCAAAACGGCGCTCATGTTGTGCGGGTGCATGACGTGAAGGAAACGGTTCAGGCACTGAAGGTCTACGCTGCCATGCAGCAGTATGGCAGTTGAATTTTGATTGAGGGCACATCACCAACATGACAAGACAATATTTTGGTACCGATGGCATTCGTGGAACGGTTGGACAAGCACCCATTACTCCGGACTTCGTCATGCGCCTCGCGCATGCCGTAGGAAGGGTACTCAAGCGCACGGAATCCAGGCCGACGGTCTTGATTGGCAAAGACACGCGCATATCGGGCTATATGTTGGAAAGCGCGCTGGAAAGTGGCTTTAACTCTGCTGGCGTTGACGTTGTGCTGTTGGGGCCTTTGCCTACACCCGGTGTGGCCTACCTGACCCGCGCACAACGGGCGTCACTGGGCGTGGTGATCAGCGCCAGTCACAACCCATTTGCAGACAATGGCATCAAGTTTTTTAGTGCGCAGGGCACCAAATTACCCGATGCCTGGGAGTTGGCGGTAGAGGCTGCAGTGGCGGAGCCGCCTGTGTGGGCTGATTCCGCGTCACTTGGCAAAGCCCGGCGTCTGGACGATGCTGCGGGCCGCTACATCGAATTTTGCAAGAGCACGTTTGCCAATGACCTCACACTGA
>CAYXWW010000023.1:7726-30641 GCA_964468905.1 uncultured Rhodoferax sp.
GTGGTCGATGCCGCACACGGTGCGGCCTATCACATTGCGCCCAAGGTCTTTCATGAACTAGGTGCCGAAGTCGTTGCTATCGGTTGCGCACCCGATGGACTCAACATTAACCACAATGTGGGTGCCACACATCCTGGGGCACTGGTCACAGCGGTACAAGAGCACAAGGCCGATTTTGGTGTTGCTCTCGATGGTGACGCAGATCGGCTGCAAGTGGTCGATGCACAGGGCCGCCTGTACAACGGCGACGAGCTGCTGTACCTGATGGCAGACGATCGCCTGGGCCGTGATGAACACGTGCCTGGCGTGGTGGGTACGCTCATGACGAATATGGCTGTAGAAGTGGCCCTCAAGGCCCGCGGCGTGCAGTTTGTGCGCGCCAAGGTGGGTGACCGTTATGTGCTGGAAGAACTGGAAAAGCACAAATGGATTTTGGGCGGCGATGGACTCATTTCCGCGTTGCAAGTGTTGCAAGCCCTGCAGCGCAGCGGTAAAACTATGGCGCAGTTGTTGGCCCAGGTAATCCTTTTCCCGCAGACGCTGATCAATGTCCGACTGAAACCAAGTCAGGATTGGAAGACCAATATGCAGTTGGATGCGGAAGCCCGCGCGGTGGAGGCGGAATTGGGCGATTCCGGCCGCGTCCTGATCCGCGCGAGTGGCACTGAGCCACTGGTGCGTGTCATGGTGGAGGCGCGCGATGCGGAACAGGCCCTCGCCTGCGCGCAACGCATTGCCGACACACTAGAAAGTTAACGACCGTTCTAGTCGTACCATGCCCTGAGCGCATCCGCGTGCAGCTTGGCTCGCATATCGCCAGTGGGCACCCAGCGGGCATGGCTTGCAGCGGCACGCGCGAGAAAATCCAACAGCGATATATGCCGACGCAATACGCGGTGCTGGCGGTGCGTAATCAGCGGGTTGAAAATTCCCTTGAGCGAAAACATTTGGCGCGGATTCTTCTTGATCCACAGCCACGAGCCCATCTCCAATGTCAATGGCAAGAAAATGCGCTCAGGGTCAGTGCATGCTTCCAAGTAAAGATAGTCCCAAACATCACCGTGGGCCAAGTACTGCAAGCTTTGCGGTTCGAACACATAGGGGTGGTGGCTATAGGTTTGCAAAAACACGCCTTTGAGTGCCTGCATCTCGGCCAAGTGGGTAATCGGTTTGCGGGTGTGGGCGTAGGGCAGCCAAATACGATCGCTGGCGCCAAAACCAGAGTGACAGTCCAGCGCCATGCTGAAAGGGCGCGAAAGCAGTTCATTGCGAACTTCGGCGCACAGCGCCACATTTTCGGCCTCCATGACCGCATCCGCACGGCCGCGATACCAGGGCAGGGTGGCACTGAGACGTTGCCCGCCGAACATAAAGGGCACCTTGTCCACGGCTTCGATCGGTGCATTGCGCATGAGATCAACGCCCATTGGATTGGCGCGGGTACCCATGAGCATGCCTCCTGGGTTGATGATGGGCATGAACACCAGGCGTACCGATTCGAGTTGTCGGTGAAGCGTTTCATCCCACTGCAAACGCATGACCAGACTCTGCAGAAATGCAATGACAACCTCCGAGCCAATGCGCTCCAAACCATGTACCCCACCAAAAAAACCAATGGCCGGTACCTGTGGGCTGGGATTGCCCAACCCAATGGCATAAATGGGCAGAGTTGACCCTGCCGGTGTGGTGACTTGGTGTGCCACTTTGACATTCAGGTGAGTCGCTCCCAAGTCCAGGATGCGCTCAAGAGCTTCGAGCTCAGGTAGATGGGTGGCTAGCACGTAAGGATTGCCTGATGGGCAGAGTGATGTGGTGTGAGCATAGCCTGCATCCATATGAACTTGACCATGGCACATCCTAGCGCAGGGGTATGTCAAATTGACGCAGTACTGTCACATTCGGGCGATAGCCTCAGGGTTCACCGAACCTTTTATGAGGAAATCACCATGGTCTGGAAACTCCTAGGTCTGCAGAAGAAGTTGGATGATCTTTTTGACGATGGGTGGGTCAGCCTGGGTCTACCCACTGAACGCATTGTCAGGGCGTAAGAGTATGCGACGAATATATGTGCTGACCAGCATTACCTGGGGCGTTGTTGAATTGCTCGCCCTGCAACGCTCACGCTATCAGGTGTGGCGCAATCGCCGCTAAAGCTGCGTTCCTGCTGACATAAAAATGCCATAGAACTGCCGTGAACCTGTCACGTTGGTCTTTGAAAATCTAGGCATAACAAAGCACGATGGAGAACGAAATGGGTAAACATCTCGATGCGGCGGTTGAACTTGGGAAAGCAATATCGCTACCAGCTGCAGGTACAGCACAGGCCATGCAGCAGCAGTGCTTGCGCATCCTGCGGTGTACCGCTCATGCGTTGGCAAATAGTCCTGGGGGGCTGAAATTCAAAGCAGGAACTCGCCCTTGGCTGGATGCATTGTCCGATCGGCGTGGTGACATGGCGCTGGCATTTCAACGGGGAGGGTAATAAATGAAAGAGCAGTTGCAGACAACCTCGACCCTTGCATTTGCGGTCGCGCACGAAGAGGGTCAATCAGCGCCGGTTGCGCGCAATTCCAGTCTGCACTTGGTTGCCACGGAGCCGATGCGTATCACTGTGTCGTGGGCAAAGCATTTGGATGAAGTGCGTGCCGCGCAGCGTCTTCGGTACGACGTATTTGTGGGTGAAATGGGCGCGCGTCTGAACACCACGTTGCCGGGCCATGACATCGATTTATTTGATAATTTTTGCGAGCACTTGTTGGTGTGCGATGAGGTAACCGGTCAAGTTATTGGAACCTATCGCGTTCTGACTCCTGTGCAAGCCCAGCGCGTTGGCAGTACTTACAGTGACACCGAGTTTGATTTGACACGCTTGCGCGGTCTGCGTGAACGTATGGTCGAGTTGGGCCGCAGCTGTGTGCACAAAGACTATCGACATGGTGGTGTCATCATGGCATTGTGGGGAGCGCTGGGCGCGTTCATGGTACGCAACCAGCTCGACACCATGATTGGTTGCGCAAGTGTGCCCATGTTGCACAACGGAGTAGTGTGTGGCGACGTTGCTGCCAGTATCTGGCGACAAGTAAAGGCTACCCATTTGGCGCCCATTGAATACCATGTCCGTCCGCGGCTGCCGTTGCCGATTGAGCAGCTTGATGACTCGCTGGCCGTAGAGCCTCCCGCCTTGATCAAAGGTTACTTGCGTTGCGGGGCTAAAGTATTGGGGCCACCGGCATGGGATCCAGACTTCAATTCAGCCGATTTACCCATGCTGATGCGCATTGCGGATCTGCCCGCGCGCTATCGCAAACACTTCTTGGGGGCCTGATGCGGGTCGGTCCCGATGCTTTTGCGCCGCTGATGCGGGGCATGGTGGACAGTGCGCCTCACGATGATGACGATCAACATCCTACGCGTCGGTACCGAGCCATTTTCATTTCGGATATCCACTTGGGTACTGCCGGATGCCAGGCATATGCGCTCCTGAGCTTTCTGAAGGCACATCGAAGTGACTACTTGTACCTCGTCGGCGATATCGTCGATGGTTGGCAACTGCGCCGACGCTGGTACTGGCCCCAATCGCACAACGATGTTGTGCAAAAACTGCTACGTCGTGCGCGCAAGGGTTGCAAAGTGGTGTTCATTCCTGGCAATCATGATGAGTTTGCGCGTGGCTTTCTGGGGCATGAATTCGGTGGCATCGAGGTGCGGGAAGATACTGTTCATACCACTGCAGATGGCCGCAAACTTTGGGTTATGCATGGCGACTATTTCGACGGTGTGATTCAGTGTGCTAGGTGGTTGGCCATTGTTGGCGACAACTTGTATGAATTCACCCTTAAACTGAATCGGCATCTCAACACCATGCGAACACGTCTGGGCCTGCCGTATTGGTCACTGTCGGCCTATCTCAAGCAAAAGGTCAAGACCGCACTCAACTATGTGACCGATTTTGAGGTTGCTGTCGCCAATGCTGCGCGCTCGCTGGGGCATGACGGTGTGGTGTGTGGCCATATTCACCGTGCAGAAATGCGTGATATTGGTGGCACTCTTTATTGCAATGATGGTGACTGGGTTGAAAGTCGCAGCGCACTGGTTGAACATATGGATGGTCACTTGGAGTTGGTTTACTGGAATGCTGAGCAAACAAGTGGTGTTCTTTCACACGCACAGCAAGAGGTTGCAGCATGAAACTAGCACTCATTACTGATGCATGGCTACCGCAAGTCAATGGCGTAGTAACCACACTGGTCGAGCTGGTTCGGGAGATGGAGGTTTTAGGCCATCGGGTCGAAGTCATCCATCCAGGACTCTTTGAGACCAAGCCGTGTCCGGGTTACGCTGGAATTGATCTGGCCATTCGTCCTGCGAAAGCATTGGCCCGACGCCTCGACTCCATTGACGCCGATGCGATACACATTGCGACGGAGGGTCCATTGGGTTGGGCAGGCAGACGCTATTGTTTGCGCCAGGGCTTGTCATTTACGACGGCATTTCATACACGGTTTCCTGAGATCCTCAAAGCTGCTCTCAAGGTGCCGTTGTGGATGGGTTACGCGCTATTTAGGCATTTTCACAAGCCATCGGCCGGTGTACTGGTTCCTACCCCGAGCGTACTGCGCATGCTGGAAGCGCGTGGATTCCGGAATTTGCGCAGTTGGACACATGGCGTTGATACGAAACTTTTTAGTTACCAAGAGGAACCGCAGGTCTACCCGCCGCTCGGAGCGTTGGCGCGGCCGGTTTCGCTCTTCGTTGGCCGTGTTTCGTATGAGAAAAACATTGCTGCGTTTCTGCAAATGGATGTTCCTGGAACCAAGATTGTGTGTGGCGTTGGACCACTGGAGACTGATCTGCGGGAGCGATTTCCGCATGTACGCTGGTTGGGAGTCCTGCCACGTGAGGTTTTAGCGCAAGTGTATGGTGCAGCGGATGTGTTCGTCATGCCCAGCAAATCTGAAACCTTTGGCCTTGTCATGTTGGAAGCTATGGCCAGCGGTACACCGGTTGCGGCTTATCCTGTTGAGGGGCCGCTCGAAGTAGTGGGTGCAAACGCATCTGGCGGCGCACTCCATGAAAACCTTGTCACCGCCTGGTATGAGGCACTTTCCATACCGCGCCACGAGGCACGCGCACGAGCCAAACACTTCAGCTGGGCCCATGCCTCACACTTGTTTTTGCGCTTCTTGGTGCCCGCTCGAAAGGGGGCTCAATTCGGTGGACATCCACTAGTGCATGATATTGTCACAAACTTGTCATCAAGTGCGTAAACAATACGTCACAGTTTTGTCACAGTGAAGGTTGATTCCATGTTGTCTTTTCTTCGCAGTCCTGCATTGCAGGCTCCTCTGTCGGGGCCGAGCCTTTTGGATCGCGATCACAGCTTACTAGCCTTCAATGAGCGTGTATTGGATTGGGCCATTCGTGACGATGTCCCTTTGCTCGAGCGTCTTCGCTACTTGTGTATCGTGTCGTCCAATCTGGATGAGTTTTTTGAGGTACGCGCAGAACCACACCTTACGGCCAACCGCGCCAACGATCATGAAGGCGCGTACTCTGTCGCGTCATTTGAACGGTTGGCGACGTCATTGCACGACATCGTTGGCCGCCAGTATGCGTTGTACAACGAAAAATTGACCCCGGCATTTGAGGCTGCGGGAATCAAGATCGTGGCCCATGGCGATCGCACGCCCGCCCAACGCCATTGGGTTAAACAGTATTTTGAGCGGGAAGTCCGGCCATTGCTGATTCCTGTTGGTCTCGACCCTTCACACCCTTTTCCGCAAGTGGCAAACAAGTCACTGAATTTCATTGTCCGCTTGGGTGGACGTGATGCGTTTGGCCGTGAAAATGAAATTGCCATCGTCAAAGTTCCCAGGGTTTTGCCGCGTTTGATTCGCATGCCCACCAAAGTGGCGGGTACGATGACTTCACTCGTTTCTTTGTCCAGTGTCATACGGGCACACTTGTCAGATTTGTTTGTTGGACGCAATGTTGGAGAGTTTTCCCAGTTTCGCGTAACACGCCATTCGGATTTGGCGGTCGACGAAGACGATGTCAAGAATTTGCGAACCGCGCTGCGGCAAGGACTTGTGCATCGTCATTACGGACAGGCTGTACGCTTGGAAGTGTCCGCCGGATGCTCAGAGTATCTGTCGGACTTTTTGCTGCAGCAGTTTGAATTGCCGCCTAGGGCTTTGTACCGTGTTCCTGGCCCTGTCAATTTGGTTCGATTGACGCAGCTGATTGACTTGGTGGATCGACCCGACCTGTGTTTTGCGCCGTACAGCCCAAGCTTTCCGCACCAGATGCAGTCGGGGCAATCAATCTTTGAACAACTGAAGCTGGGTGATATCTTGATACACCAGCCGTTCGAAAGCTTTGATGGCGTATTGGCATTTTTGCGTGAGGCGGTCAATGATTCGCAAGTCCTTGCGATCAAGCAAACGATTTACCGCACCGGGCCCAACTCTGAGTTGATGGCGTTGCTGCGCGAGGCAGTGCGCCAAGGCAAAGAAGTTACGGTGGTGGTGGAACTCAAGGCCCGCTTTGACGAAGAAGCAAATATTAATTGGGCCGAGATGCTGGAATCCATTGGGGCACAGGTCTTATATGGTGTCGTTGGACTGAAGACGCACGCCAAGATGATGCTCGTGACCCGTCGTGAAGGTAAATTGCTCAAGCGCTATGGGCATCTTTCAACTGGAAATTACAACCCGCGAACTGCACGTCTGTATACCGATATAAGCCATCTCACGGCAGACACAGCACTGACAACTGACATGGAACATGTCTTTGTTCATTTGGCTAGCCAGAGTCGACTGCCACCCTTGCGCAAGCTGTGGTTCGCGCCATTTCACTTGCACCGCAAATTGGTTGACAAGATTGACGCATTGGGCGCGGCTGCCGCAGGGGGAGCAGACACGCGCATCGTTGCCAAGATGAACTCGTTGACGGATGAGACACTGATCTATAGCCTGATGCGTGCCGGACGCAAAGGTGTCAAGATTGATCTGATTGTGCGTGGCGCTTGTATGTTGCCGGCACAAGTGGCGGGGGCTACAGACAATATCCGCGTACGTTCGGTCATTGGGCGATTCCTAGAACACTCGCGTGTGTTTTACTTCCGCAATGGTGATACGGAAGATTTGTACCTATCGAGTGCCGACTGGATGAACCGCAATATGGTGCGCAGAGTCGAATTGGCTTGGCCAGTTACGGACCCAGCGCTGCGTCAACGGTTGATCGACGAGTGCCTTGTCGCGTATCTGCATGACAGGGTTGATGCGTGGGAATTGGGGCCGAATGGTACCTATACCCGCTGCCAAGGTGATGGCAAGAAAGCCGTACATGGCGCGCAAGCAGCCTTGATGGCACGTTATTGTGATAGCGGCAAAAGCCGTATGTAGGTGGCTTACATGGACTTAATTCTATGGAGACATGCGGAAGCCGTTGACATTGCACTCTGTGACGATGACATGTCGCGCGTGTTGACGCCCCGACGAGAAAAGCAAGCCGCACGCATGGCTTCTTGGCTCGACCGCCAGTTGCCTGACAGTGCACGTATTTGGGTGAGTCCGGCACGCAGAACCGAACAAACAGCCCATGCTTTGGAGCGCAAGTTTCGCTTGAGCCCTGCATTAGGGCCGATGGGGACTAGCGAGCAGCTGTTGGAGCTGGTTCAATGGCCTCACGCCAAAGGTTGTGTGTTGGTCATTGGACATCAGCCGACTTTGGGCCAGACGATTTCCAAACTCTTGGGTTTGACAGTTGGGGAGTGTTCTGTCAAAAAGGGTGCCTTGTGGTGGTTGCGCTTTCGCGAGAGAGAAACGGGCGGCCAAACCGTTGTCGTCACGGTCCAGTCGCCCGAAGTACTCTAGTCTTAGTTCGCTTTGGCCTTTGCGGGGCGGCCAGTTTTGAGGTTTGGTACGACCTTGAGGGCTGCAATGAATGCAGCGTCTTGCATTGCTGCAATGGCCTTTATCCCGGCGCGCAATAGCTCGGTCTTCTTGACGGGATGCCCCAGCTTTGCGGCACGCAACTTCAATACATCAAGAATCTCGTATTCGGCTTTGGGAAACGTGAAACTATCCCGAACCATTTTGGGCTTCTTTGGCTTTTCAATCTTGGCCGCTGGTGCCTTTGGTCTTGCTTTTGGCGTTGCCTTTGGTAAAGACTTGGCAGCGGTCTTTGGCGCTACGGCGGCCTTCGCCTTCGGTGCTGGTTTTGTCGGCATCTTTTTGCTGCTGACAACGGGAGCCTTAACGGCGCTCTTTGGAGTTGCGGGAGATACGGGGGCGGCGGGGCGCTTTGCTGCAGGTGCGACTTCGTCTTTGGGCGTCATGTTGGTCCTTTTTGTAAACGGTATATACAGTTTATATTGTAAATAAAGTTTAGAATTTTTTAAGACTTTTGATTCGATGCACTTTTGCATCTTGCGGGTTGGCAACCAGCGGTCCAATTTCTTCTCGGCGGTCACCGAAATGTCACCTGTGGCGACTAAATTACAGAACCAGTCATATCGAAAGTTACTGTATATGCCACTCCTTTTTAACCATTTTGCTGATGGTCCGTCGAGTGACTCTGAGGCTATTGGTGACCGGTATTGGCCCCGACCAACTATCGTCAGACAGCCAATTAATGCGCAGGGACCCCTTGAAATACTTTTGCAAAACGGTGGCATCTATCCGGTTTACCAGCCCATCGTGAATCTCGCGGATGCAAGCATTTATGCGCATGAAGCGTTGATTCGCGGGCCACGAGGAACCAATTTGCACACGCCAGATGCCTTGCTGAGGGCGGCGTCCCAAGAGTGTTTGGGCTATGAATTTGAATACGCGTGTGTGCTAGCGGCATTGCAAACGTGGGGAAAAATGGACGTTCCTGGCCGCTTGTTTGTCAACATGAGTGCGGCAGTTTTAGCCCAATTGATCCAATCACGTGGATCAGAAGCGCTTTTGAAGCTGATAGGTGATATGGGCGTCTTGTCACGCATGTTGGTGCTGGAGATAACGGAGCATGAGCGTGTCAACGATATGGATGCATTGGCAGCGGCAGTGGCAAAAGTGCGTGGGGCAGGCGTTTCCCTCGCACTAGATGACTTTGGTGATGGGCGTTCCAGTTTGCGATTGTGGTCGCAGTTGAAGCCGGAAGTAGTCAAAATTGACAAGTACTTCACGATAAATATCAGCCAGCACGGAGACAAGCTCAAGACGATACAGGCATTGATGCAAATTGCCGATATTTTCGGAACTTCTTTGGTTGCTGAAGGCATAGAGACAAAAGAAGATTTGCGGGTATTGCGAGACCTGGGTATTGCCTACGGGCAAGGCTACTTTTTGGGTCATCCAAACGCCGTTCCTGTCCAGTATGCAGGGGTGGATGTGCAGCGCGTATTGGGTGAACGGCATGTTGTGGTTTTCCCGGAATTGAGTCGCGCGACCCCAAATGGTCTACTGCGCAATATCGCACTAGTGGCGGCACCGACCGTCACCGTAGAAACCACCATTGACGCAGTAGCCAAGCATTTCTTGCATGCACCCAACCTGCACGCTGTTGCAGTACTGGACAAGCAAAAGCCAGTAGGCTTGATCAATCGCACTTCGTTTATGAATGAATACAGCAAGTCCTACTATCGAGAGGTGTGGGGGCGCAAGTCATGCATGGCACATGCCAATATGCAACCGCGTTTGATTGAACGCGACCATAGCGTTGACGAGTTGATAGGAATTTTGACGTCTGAAGATCAGCGCTACTTAAGTGATGGATTCATCGTGACAGAAAATGGTCACTATGTAGGTCTGGGCACGGGTGATCAACTGGTACGTTCGGTCACGGAAACACGCATCGAGGCGGCTAGACATGCCAACCCGCTAACCTTTTTGCCTGGCAATATTCCTATCAGCCAGCATATGGAGCGATTGATCAAAAAGCAGGTATGTTTTGTTGCTTGCTATGCTGATCTTAATAATTTCAAACCTTTCAATGACTACTATGGCTATTGGCGTGGTGATGAAATGATTCGGTTGTTGGCGCGACTATCCATGGAGCGCTGTGACCCACAATGCGATTTCGTGGGCCATGTGGGTGGAGATGATTTCATTTTGTTGTTCCAAAGTGCGGACTGGCGCCCGCGATGTGAAAAATTGGTTGAAACGTTTAACAACCAAGCACAAAATTTATTCGATGAAAAGGCGCGCACGGCAGGTGGTATTGAAGCAGAAGATCGCCACGGAATGCTGCGCTTCTTCCCTTGCACTACGGTGTCTATTGGCGCTGTTGCAATAGATGGCGGTCGATTTTCACGCGCCGAAGATGTTGCAAATCTGGCTGCGCTTGCCAAGCACGATGCAAAAAGAGCTAACGTTGGGTTATTTGTTCGCCCGCTCGTGCCCCATTGAATTGAGATCTTCGTGCTTGTTGATGGGTGATGTGCTGGCTATTCGCTAACAGCCTTGCACGTGGAAAGCCCATGGGGTTTTCTGCCAGGCCAGTGTTTCTTCGCGTAGCAAATAGGCTGATTGCGGAAACAACTCAGCCCAGCTGGGCCTGCAACTCAATTGCATGTATTGGGCCGGCAGATCTTGCCAGGTCAGAGTCAAACCATCAAGGTCGGGGTCCTTGCGCGCGTGGCAAAGAATGACAGCAAGGCGCAACGCAATCAGTTGTGCGACGAGGTCACGATCAGACAGTGCGGCTTCAAGCTTTCGCAATTTCCCGCGGTGGCCCAAGACCAGCAAGCTGAGCCGATGCATTTCGGAAAGTGAGAAGCCCATGGCATCTGCATTGTCAAGAATGTATGCGCCGTGCTTATGGCAATCACTGTGCGAGATGTGGCTTCCAATCTCATGCAATTGAGCCGCCCAACGCAATTTTCTTAAATGGCGGTCAGTATCTGGCTGCGTTGAAAACTCAGGATTGGCGTTCAATTGCTGAAACAAATGGGTCGCCACCCTTCCGACACGCTCACCGTGAACTGTATCGACACCGAACTTGGTCGCCAAACGTTGAACGGTTTTGACACGCAAGTCATCTTCCCGGCCGGTTGCTCCAATCAAGTCGCAAATAAGTCCGTGTCGCAATCCGCCGGCTGCCTGGTGCAACGTATTGATTCCCAATAGGTTAAAAATGGCGCGAACAATGCTGACCCCACCACCAATAATTGCTTTGCGGTCTTCTCGCATTCCCGCCAATTTAAGGCGGTCGGCGGACTGCGCCGTCACCAATTTGTCCATCAGCCAGTCCAGACTGTCTTGTGTAACAGTTCCCTCCGGCCACCCATTGGCGATGAGAACGTCCGCAATGGCACCCACGGTACCGGCTGACCCATAGGCCACGTCCCACCGGTCTGGATGGTAAGCGTCGAGCGCTTCGTCTAGGACCGCTTTGGCTGCAATCTCCGCTATGGCGAACGACTTTCTGGTGAATTGCCCATCTGGGAAATAGCGATTGGACCAAGCGATGCTGCCAACTCGGAACGACTCCATGACCAAAGGCGTTGCTCCTTGGCCCAAGATGAGTTCGGTCGAGCGACCGCCAATGTCGAGCACTATGCGGCGTTCGTCTGACTGGGGCAGCATGTGTGCAACACCCTGATAGATCAGTCGCGCTTCTTCCCGGCCCGATATAACGTTGATGGGAAATCCCAAAATTACATTCGCGCGGTCCAGGAATTCATCGCGATTTCGTGCTTCGCGTAGTGTTTGGGTCGCAACTGCACGGACTTCGCTGGATTTGAATCCAGCCAAACGCTCGCCAAACCGTGCAAGGCAGTCCCATCCGGCCTGCATTGCATGTGGCGTGAGGTTACGATCATCGTCCAGTCCGCCGCCTTGACGCACGGTTTCTTTCAGGTACTCTGTACGTTGAAAATCTCCGTGCTCGACGCGTCCTATTTCCAGACGAAAACTATTGGACCCCAAATCTACGGCGGCCAGGCGATTTCCCATGTGCATTGAAATTGTTCTATGAAAGATGAAGCTACGCACTGAGCATATCACTGGCGCAGGAGACCCCGTGGGCCAGGGCAAGATTAGCCGACCAAGCGCCCGTCTGTGGAAATCATGCTTTGCGTGACATAGGCGGTTCCGTGGCTACGGGTGTCTGGTGCGATACGAAACCCGCCCAGGTCCACGCTGTTGCGGCGGGCGAACGCCTGCATCACACTTGCGCGTGTGGCTGGCCCATCGATGTTCTGAAGGACTTCAAATGTGTAGCGTGCAGCGACGTATCCCGCCAAACTTAAGGGTGTCGCTGGTTCGTCATACAGGCGACTTAGTGCGGCGCGGTACGCTTTGACAACAGGTAGGGTTGAGTTGACCATTGGTACAACCTGGGTTGCAATCATGGGGGTAAACCGGGAGATCCCCATTTGTTGGATACTTTGCAGGTTTACGTCGGACATGGCCACAATGTATCGTTGCGCAGCTTGTTTCTCAATACCTTGAGAAAATCGCACCAACTCTGGTGTGCCACCAACGAACAATAGTATGCGTGGACTTTCCACCGTCAAAGATTTCGCCAGGTCGCGCAGATCGGCATTTGCGTTGTACGAAACGATCGGGAGGTTGAGCGCTCTGCCGATTTTTTCTAAATCTTGGCGGTATGCGAGGTACTCAGCTGTCGAGCCATACACAGCGCCGACCTGGCTGATGCCCATCACAGCAAGAGATTTGATGGCATGTGCAATCTGATCTTGCCGCGAAGCAAAAATGGGAAATGTATTGTTTGACGTAATGGCATCGACGTTTTGCAGCCATGGTGCTACATGTGCAATCTCCGGCAATTCGCGGTTTAGTATGCCTGTGAGTTGGGACGCAGCCATGTCACCCGAAGTGCCAAAAACAGCGACACATTGAGACATCGATTTGAGGGTGTCGACGGCCGCACGCAGGCTGGCGGCAGTTCCGTCGACCTCTAGGACGAGGTGCTTAACAGCGTTGCCTTGCAGCCCGCCCCTGGCATTAATTTCCTGCCACGCGGTGCGAGAGCCGACCAAAAAGTCTTTGGAAACATCAATTTGGTTGGTCGACATGTCGACAATTTGGGCAACGGTAAGGCTGCGTGAGCTGTGTCCTGTGCGGGATGGTTGCGCCCACAGAGGTGTAGTTGCTGCCAGGCCAAGGCCAGCTAAGGCGCGCACTGCGTCGCGACGATTCCAATAATTGAGGGGGGGCATTGTCTGAGTCCTTTGCCTGTTGGTAAAGGTTGGAGAGTGGAGTTGACGCGTCGTGCGCAATCAAGATGATCGTTGCCAACCCCACTTGTGGTGAGGGTGGCTATGGACAAGCGGGAATTACTTCTTGGGAGGCATCAAGACGGTGTCAACCGTATGTATTACGCCGTTGGTCGCCACCATGTCCGCCGTAATGACTGCTGCGTTTTCAATGGTGACAAAGTCACCTGCTTTGGCTAGTGCGACATTGGCACCATTGACTGTTTTGATATTGCTGTTTTTGATGTCAGCTGCCATGAGCTTTCCAGGTATCACGTGGTAAGTCAGAACTTCTTTTAGTTTTGCAGGCTGTTTGGCCAAGTCCGTTAATGCGGTTGCAGGAAGGGCTTTAAATGCATCGTTGGTTGGTGCGAACACGGTAAAGGGGCCACCGGTTTTCAAGGTTTCAGTCAGGCCAGCTTGGGCAATCAATCCGTTCAACGTACTCAAGGCTGGATTGGCTGCGATGCTGTCGGCCAAATTGACTGGGCCAGATTGGGTCGCGCAGCCAGTCATTGCCAGCGCAAGACTTGCGACAAGTGCAGTACGGCGTGAAAGCGTAAAAACATTGCGTGGATGCATGGTGTATTCCTTCAAGTGGTTCAAAAAGGGATAGCGTAAAAAGCCTTTGTGACGAATATGTGACAAATCAATGAATGAGAAGCATGATTGGCCTAAATTTCATGCCGAATGAAAATTTGACCGAAATTACCAAAAATGTCACCGAGTTGTCATAAAACTTTCTTAAAGTCGTTTCATTCATCAATCAACTCAATAGGGTTACACATGCAATTTGCTTTCAAATTACCGGTTTTGACTTTGGCGGCAGTCGCTGCATTCGGGTACGCTGGCGCTGCGAGTGCCCAGGAAATTACTGGAGCTGGTGCAACATTTCCTGCACCTATCTATGCCAAGTGGGCTGCCGATTACCACAAAGCCACGGGCATTAAGGTGAATTACCAGTCCATCGGTTCTGGCGGTGGCATCAAGCAAATTGACTCAAAAACAGTTGATTTTGGTGCGTCAGATATGCCCCAGACAGATGAGGTGCTGAAAACCAAAGGTCAAATGCAGTTTCCGACAGTGATTGGCGGCGTGGTTCCGGTGATCAACGTCAAAGGCATAGAACCTGGTCAGCTGAAGCTGACGGGACAAGTTTTGGGTGATATCTATCTCGGGAAAGTTGCGCGTTGGAACGACCCCGCCATCAAGGCCTTGAATCCAACACTGGCGCTTCCAGATGCTGCTATTGCGCAAGTGCGTCGCGCCGATGGTTCGGGGACGACCTTTATTTTTACAAACTACCTGAGCAAAGTTAACGCAGAGTGGAAGTCAAAAGTGGGTGAAGGTACTGCAGTGAACTGGCCTGTTGGTGCTGGTGGTAAGGGCAATGAAGGCGTTGCAGCATTTGTTTCCCGTTTGCCGAATTCGCTTGGCTACGTGGAGTACTCCTACGTCAAGCAAAACAAAATGAATTTTGCGGTGGTGCAAAACGCAGCGGGTACTTTTGTGAAGCCGGACGACGATTCATTTAAGGCGGCCGCAGCCGGTGCGGATTGGAGCAAAACTTTCTACCACATCTTGACGAATCAGGCTGGAAAAGACGCATGGCCCATATCAGGAGCGACATTCATTTTGATGCATGCCAAGCAAGATAAGCCTGCAAATGCTACCGAGGTGCTGAAATTCTTCTCTTGGGCATATAAAAATGGCGACAAGATCGCAGCCGACTTGGACTATGTACCTATGCCAAAGTCAGTGGTGTCGTCAATTGAAAAGGCTTGGGGTGACATCAAGGATACCTCTGGCAAGCCAGTGGCAGTCAAGTAAAGAGCGCGTTGCGTTGGATAGGGTCACGACGGAAAAATAAACATGTCAACTACACTTGTAAACGGCGATTTTTCGCCAGGCCCTTCCGCAACTCCGACTGTTCGCGCCATGATTAAACCTCCATCTGTTAAGAAGGCCCGATCAGGTCCTTGGGCTGACCTCGTGTTTGCGTGGCTGGCCAAAGGGGCTGCGCTGGTTACGTTGGCTATGCTGGTGGCCATTCTTGCCTCACTGACCATTAGTGCATGGCCAGCCATTGATAAATATGGTTTAAGCTTCTTGACCAGTACGACTTGGGATCCTGTCAAAGAAGAGTTTGGCGGATTGGTGATGATTTATGGCACCCTGGCTACTTCATTTATTGCCCTCTTAATTGCGGTGCCGGTTAGTTTTGGTATCGCGCTGTTCCTGACCGAGTTGTCGCCAGCATGGCTAAAGCGACCGCTTGGTACTGCCATTGAATTGTTGGCTGCTGTGCCGTCGATTGTCTATGGCATGTGGGGCTTGTTAGTTTTTGGTCCAGTGTTGGCGACCTATGTTCAGCAGCCCATGCAGGCGGCGTCTTCCGGAATTCCGTATTTGGGTGCCTTTGTGTCTGGCCCACCGGTCGGAATCGGCATTTTGTCTGCTGGCATCATCTTGGCGATCATGATTATTCCGTTTATTGCAGCAGTGATGCGGGATGTTTTCGAGGTCACTCCACCCTTGTTGAAAGAATCTGCCTACGGATTGGGGGCAACTACTTGGGAAGTTGTGTCCAAGGTCGTGTTGCCATACACCAAGACCGGTGTAATTGGCGGCATCATGCTGGGCTTGGGTCGTGCAATTGGCGAAACCATGGCTGTCACATTTGTTATCGGGAACTTCAACCAACTTGATTCGTTGAGTTTGTTCCAAGCGGCCAACAGCATTACTTCTGCGTTGGCAAACGAATTTGCCGAAGCCGGTGAGGGGCTACACCAAGCGTCGTTGATGTATTTGGGGCTGGTTCTTTTCTTTATTACTTTTGTGATCTTGTCTTTGTCCAAATTATTGCTTGCGCAGTTGCGCAAGGGCGAAGGAGCAAAAACATGACCGTAGCTACACATCAAATGAAGCTTGCGAAGTTTGCCTATCGCAAGCGCGTGAATCAGGTGGCGACGGGTATGGCACTGGCGGCAATGGCTTTTGGCTTGGTTTGGTTATTCTGGATTTTGTGGGAAACCGTTCGCCTGGGGCTGGGCGGCATTTCGATGGCTACGTTTACACAAATGACTCCCCCACCCAACGATGAAGGTGGCTTGGCCAATGCGATCTACGGCTCATTCGTCATGGTTGCTTTGGCAACGGGGCTGGGAACTCCAGTGGGAGTAATGGCAGGAATTTATTTGGCAGAGTTTGATACCAAAAGCTGGTTGGCAGCGACCACGCGTTTTGTGAATGACATTTTGTTGTCCGCGCCCTCGATCGTGATTGGACTCTTTGTGTATGCGGTGGTCGTATCCCGTTTCAAGTCTTTTTCGGGCTACGCTGGTGTGCTTGCATTGTCGTTGTTGGTGATTCCGGTGGTCATTCGGACGACTGAGAATATGTTGCAATTGGTGCCAGCGGGATTGCGTGAAGCAGCTTATGCCTTGGGATCTCCCAAGTGGAAAGTTATCTTGAGTATCACCTTGAAAGCAGCGAGAACGGGTGTGATTACCGGTGTCTTGTTGGCAGTAGCCCGTATCGCTGGAGAAACCGCTCCATTGCTATTTACAGCGCTGAGTAACCAGTTCTGGACCAGCAGTCTCAGCGAACCCATGGCAAGCCTTCCTGTGACGATTTTTAAGTTTGCAATGAGTCCCTATGAAAACTGGCAAAAGCTCGCATGGGCCGGTGTTTTCATTATTACGGTTGCCGTACTGGGCTTGAACATTCTGGCGCGTGTATTGACCCGTTCCAGGACCTAAGTGCGTTCGTTTCCACTTTTTAGAAAAACTTCATTATGTTGAACACACCGTCTGCACCCGAGAAGACAAAAATTTCGGTCAAAGATCTGAATTTCTACTACGGCAAATTCCATGCGCTCAAGGGGATCAATCTTGAGATTCCTGAGAACAAAGTCACTGCCTTCATCGGGCCTTCTGGATGCGGGAAGTCAACCTTGTTGCGCGTTTTCAATCGCATGTTTGAGTTGTATCCCGAACAACGTGCCCAGGGTGAAATCTTGTTGGATGGCGAAAACCTGCTGACGAGTAAGGAAGATGTTGCGCTATTGCGAGCCAAGGTTGGCATGGTGTTTCAGAAGCCAACACCTTTTCCAATGTCCATATTCGATAACATCGCGTTTGGCGTGAAGTTGTTTGAGTCACTCAATGCGACTGACATGGAGGAGCGGGTGGAGTGGGCTTTGCGCAAATCTGCTTTGTGGACTGAAGTCAAAGACAAGTTGCATCAAAATGGTTCAAGCCTGTCGGGTGGGCAGCAACAGCGCCTGTGCATCGCACGGGGCATTGCGATCAAACCTGAAGTGTTGTTGCTTGATGAGCCGTGCTCGGCGTTGGACCCTATATCGACTGCCAAGGTCGAGGAGCTTATCGTCGAATTGAAAAACGACTACACCGTTGTCATTGTCACCCACAACATGCAGCAAGCGGCTCGATGCAGTGACTACACGGCATATATGTATTTGGGTGACCTGGTCGAATTTGGTTCCACAGAACAAATGTTTTTCAAACCGTCCCGCAAGGAAACGGAAGACTACATCACAGGCAGGTTTGGCTAAAGCCAACGGGCCGCATCGCTTTACCAGTTAGCAAAAGACGAAGAGGAAATTTATGCCTGACAAACACTTGTCGACACAGTTTGACAGCGAGCTGACTTCCGTCTCCTCACAAGTCATGGAGCTCGGTGGTTTGGTGGAGTCGCAGATTCGACGCGCCATTTTTGCGCTCTCGCAATTTAGTGTAGAGGTTGCAAATGAAGTGTCAGCCAATGAAGCACGTGTGAATGCCATGGAGATCGAGATTGACAGAGATTTGTCATCGATCATTGCCCGTCGTCAACCGACTGCACGCGATTTGCGGCTCTTGATTGCAATCTCAAAGACCACAGCGAACCTTGAGCGCGTGGGCGATGAGGCGGAAAAGATTGCGCGCATGGTCCGGTCCATTATTCAAAGTGGCACGCCAAGGGCTTTGCCATCGTTGGAACTGCGGGTTGCAGCCGATCTCGCTTCAGGGCTGCTTAACAAGGCCTTGGATGCCTTTGCTAGGTTGGATATTACGGCCGCCGTTGCGATCCTGAAAGAAGATGACTTGATTGATGCGGAGTTTGATGGTTTTGTGCGCAAACTCATCACCTACATGATGGAAGATCCACGCATGATCTCTCCTAGTTTGGACCTGCTGTTTTTGGCAAAAGCGATCGAGCGAATTGGCGACCACGCGAAGAATATTGCTGAATTCATTATTTATGTAGTCAAGGGTGAGGACGTTCGCCACACGACAATGGAAAAGATTGAATCGGTTGTGAGATGAGTGCAATTGCTGTGTCCGTTTCGTTCCTAACTTTGGCTGTGGCTGTGGCTGTACGGCACGTCGCAGTATTTAGTGCGCGGGAGGTAGCATGAGAAACATGCCATCCGTCTTGGTGGTAGAGGACGAATCTGCCATTGCTGAGCTCATTGCTGTAAACCTAAGGCACAACGGTTTTCGTCCCATTTGGGCAATGGACAGTGCCACGGCGCAAAAGGATCTGGACGCAGGCGTGCCCGATCTGATATTGCTCGACTGGATGTTGCCCGGTGAGAGTGGCTTGGTGCTGGCAAAGCGTTGGCGCTCTGATCCTCGGACCCAAGCCGTGCCAATCATCATGTTGACGGCCCGCGGCGATGAGGCTGATCGTGTAGCAGGCTTGGATGCTGGTGCTGACGACTATATTGCCAAGCCATTTTCGACCAAAGAACTACTGGCGCGCATTCGGGCTGTGTTGCGGCGGCGAACGCCCGAACAGGCGGGTGAGGCACTGACTGTGGGTGCCTTGGTGCTAGACCCTGCAACGCATCGTGTATCGTATGACGACCGTGCACTAAAACTGGGTCCTACCGAGTTCAAGCTATTGCAGTATTTCATGGGGCATGCTGAACGTGTGCACAGCCGCGCCCAGCTACTGGATAAAGTGTGGGGTGATCATGTCTATATCGAAGAGCGAACAGTAGATGTGCATGTCAAGCGACTCCGCGAGGCGTTGGTTCACGCTGGGAGCATGGTTGAGACTGTGCGCGGTGCGGGTTATCGTCTGACCGCAACCCCAGCGGTGTCTGTCGAATCGTATAGAACGGGCACTTAGGCCTTTCCATCCTCACGCATGCTGTGGCGACTAGTGACCCTTGTGCTGTGCCAAGCTATTGCAGCTGGCACGGGATGGTATTTTGCGCCAGCTTCTGAGACGTGGCAGTTGACGCTGGTTTCTACGCTGGTCGGTGGCTATCTCTGGTTTGCAATGGACAGCCTGCGCGGTTTGCGCTTGTTGCGATGGTTAAGGCTGGGCGCGTCATCGGATATTTCGCTAGGCAATGGTTTATGGGGAGAAGCCTATGACCGCATGCGTCGTACGCTCCGCGCGAGTTCTCGTTTGACTGTGGAGAGCGAGGGGAGATTAAAAGATTTTCTGGCAGCATTGCAGGCATCTCCCAATGGTGTGGTGCTACTGGACGCCGACACCCGGATCGAGTGGTTTAACCAAACTGCTGCGGACCATTTCGGGTTTGATGTGCGACGTGATTTGCTGCAGCATTTTGGCAACTTGGTGCGCGATCCAGGCTTTACTGCATATTTGTCAGCCCGTGATTATTTGCACGACGTGACCATGCCCGGTCGGGAAAATAGTTCAGCGAAACCTGTGACGTTGTCCGTAAATTTGCATCCTTATGGCGATGGACGGCTTTTGTTGCTTTCGCGCGATATCACTTCAGTTGAGCAGGCCGAGGCTATGCGCAGAGATTTCGTTGCAAACGTCTCGCATGAAATTCGCACCCCACTGACGGTGCTCGCAGGGTTTGTTGAAACCTTGCAGACTTTGCCATTGGACGAACAAGCGCGCCAGCGCTACCTTGGACTCATGTCACAGCAGGCGCAACGCATGCAGACCTTGGTCAGTGATTTGCTGACACTGTCCCGGTTGGAGGGCAGTCCACTGCCTTCGACCCATGAATGGGTGTCGTGCGACACATTGATGAAGCAATGCGAGCAAGATGCCCATGATCTTTCCAATTTATTGTGGGCGCAGTCGCATGACATGCATTTCACATGGACTGCGGGGTGTGAGATTGCAGGATCTGCTGTGGAATTGCACAGCGCCATGTCTAATTTGATAGGCAACGCCATACGCTACACACCACTGCAAAAGCGCATTGAAATCGGATTGCAACGGCTACCAGATGGCAGTGCGGTCTTCTATGTCAAGGATGAAGGGCATGGCATTGCGCAAGAACATCTCCCACGATTGACGGAGCGCTTCTATCGCGTAGACCGAAGCCGTTCGCGCGACACCGGCGGCACGGGTCTGGGGCTGGCAATTGTGAAGCATGTTGCCCAACGCCATGGTGCGGAATTGACGATAGACAGCGTGCCTGGCAAGGGCTCTACGTTCTCCGTCATGTTCCCACCCTTACGGGTGCGCTACGCAATGGACGCGGCGCCAGTGCAATCAATGCCCATCAGCTTTGTTTTTGAAGATTAAGACAGATTCACCACTGTCAGCGGGGTGTTTGATTTCGCCCATCAAATTCCAAGCTGAAGTATCTGCAGCGGTAGGAGTAGAGCCATCGGGAAGTGGTTCGACCAGAAGCCAGGGGCATGTGGGTTCTGCTTGAGATTGCTTCAACGAAAGCTTTCCGTAGTACTGAAATGCGGCAACTTGGCCTGGCCCCAGCCCATAGGTCTCAACACAACCTGCAACGGTCATTTGTTGAAGGGTCCGTTGCACCAGCAATGAGTAGCTTTTCGCATAGTTGAGCAACGGCATCCACAGCGTCATCAGGAGTAGCCAACACAAGGTAATGCCGCCAGCCGGCAGCACCAAGCTCTTCCAAATAGCCGCGCGATTGCGTCCAACCCTCCACCGCACCAGCCATGCCCAGGCCAGTGTGGCCGCAATGGCTACCGCACAGGTTGTGAATGAGAAACTGGCTTCAAAGCCAGGTGCCAGCCGTGCGACATTTGCAGCGGGTTGCTCTGGGTAGCCTGTTTGCATGGCGATCCAGACGACCCAAATGGTGAACGCCCAGCCGGAAAAAAAGAGCAAGGTGAACCAATCAATGAGCGCAGCAACCTGTCGTTTCAAAGTAGGCAAGGCAAATGCTGCCAGTGCCGCTAGGGCTGGCAGTGCCAGCAGCAGTGTGCGGTCAGATGCGCCAGTTAGAAACGTTGCCAGAATACAAACCGATACTAGCCAGGTCGGCAGGGTAATGTGACGGCTGATTGTACGATTGAAGAGCTGGTATCGCCAGCGCCATAGCGTCCATAGCGCCAGTGGCCACGCAGGCCATGTGAACCAAATGAGCAGTTGACCAAAGCCGCTCCATTCGGAAAAGCTTGCCTGCGGCAGCGCAATCTTCCATCGGAGCAAGCCCAGAGACAGTGCCAGAGCTGCTGTTAAAAGTGTGCCAATGAAAATGCCCAAGCTCTCCCGTCGAAGGCGAGCTTTACTTGAGACTGCGTCTATGCTGGAGTGGTCTGCAAAATGCAGTACGGCACTACCTAGGCCAAAAAAAATAGCTAGGGACGGTGCGCCCGACAGAGCTAATCCCGTGAGGCCGAGCGCGGCAGCTATGGCCGGACCTCGGCGTCGGTGGGGTAGGGCAGCGATGCCATAGAAGAAGAGGGCCGTGAAAGCCAATTGCGCGGTGGCGGCTGTCGCTTCATGGGAGAGCTGCGCCAGGCCCAAGCAGGCAATAAACGCTAGAAGACCGCCATCAGCCATCGCCCGTGCATAGTCTGCCGGCAAGGCTTCTCCGCCAAAGGCGAATGCGACGGGTTGCGCCAATGGATTGCGCGCAAGCTGGTAAATGGCGTACCACGTGGACACCATCGCCAGGGCAATCAGGAGCGCAAAAGGAATGCGTACGAACAGCTCTTCGCTGGCCCAGGCTGGAGTGATTTGTATGGCCCAGGCACCCAGCCAGTACGGCAGAATGGCAGGGTTTTCGGCCGGGAGGCCCATCAGCGTCGGCGAAAACCAGTTGGATTTGCCGCTAGCCAGCTCGGCCATAAATCCCAGAGCAGCCATGTCTTCGCTCTTCCACGCGTCGCGCCCCAGAAAACCGGGTAACACGTAGGCTATGCAAAGGAGCAGCAAGGCCCAGCGCGGAAAGCGCCGCGCGCCAGCTTGTGTGACGATGGCGGGGTTAGGATGATTCACGGAACCTGTTGCAATAAAAAAAGCAGCACGGTAGTCCGGGCTGCTTTTGTGAGACGAATCAGGTGAAAACCTGAAGTCAATTTATTTGGCTGCGGTTTTGCCAAAACGGTTGCGGAATTTCTCCACACGGCCACCCATGTTGTCCACGGATTTTTGTGTTCCAGTGTAGAAAGGGTGCGATTCGCTGGTGGTGTCAAGCTTGTACAGCGGCAACTCACGGCCGTCTTCCATCTTGATCATTTCCTTGGTGTTGGCGCAAGAACGTGTCACAAACTTGAAGTTGTTGGACATGTCCATAAAGCACACTTCACGGTAATTGGGGTGAATGCCTTCTTTCATACTCTTCTCCATCAGTCGCAATAGCCGCGCCAGCCAATCTAGCGTACTTTTCGCGTAAACCCAAGATTATAACTTATCTCGCCGCAGGGCCGCCCCAAGGCGAGATGCGGGCCCCTTGGGGGCAGCAACCCACACGCAGTGGGGGAGCGTGGG
>CAYXWW010000024.1:0-30290 GCA_964468905.1 uncultured Rhodoferax sp.
TTCTGTGGCAACCGCAAGTGCGGCCTGCGCCCGCCCGCCACGCCACCCGCCTGGACGGTGTGTGCCGAAATATTGCAAGCGAAAAGTGCATCCAGCCCTCGTAGAATTTGCGTGACGAGCTATTGTTTTTGTAGCGCTTGCAATCACGCTAGGCAGGGTTGATGGGCTGGGTGTTTCTTCGTCGGTTCAAAACTCGGCATCAAGTTCATCAATATCGGTGGGCTCCAGTTTGGCTTGTGCCACCCACTCTTTCATGGCGGGCAGCTCCATGATGCGTTTGCCATAGGCAGCACACTCCATGCTGATGGGCACGTCGTAGGTCAAGAAGCGGGTGACGACCGGCGCATACATGGCGTCGGCCACACAGGGTTGCTTGCCAAAAAGATAGGGCCCGCCGTAGGTAGCCAAACATTCGGTCCAGATTTCCAGCACGCGGTCAATGTCGGCCTGCGCGCGTGACCAGACTTTGAAGCCGGGAAAATGGGCCTGGATATTCATGGGCAGCGCGCTGCGCAGCGATGCAAAGCCAGAATGCATTTCTCCACAGATGGCCCGGCAATGGGCGCGGGCTTTGGCATCTGCCGGCAAAAGCTGCGCTTTGGGCTTGATTTCATTGAGGTATTCGGCGATCGCCAGCGTGTCCCAGACCTTGATGCCGTTGTGCTGCAACGATGGGACCAACATGCTGCTCGACAGCAACAGCATCTCCGCCTTCATGGCCGGATCGTCGCTGGCAATCACTTTTTCGGTGAATTCGAGCCCAGCCAGTTTGGCAGTCAACCATCCTCGTAGTGCCCACGCACCATAGTTTTTGCTGCTGATGGTCAATACCGCTTTCGCCATGGCGTCGCTCCTGATGTGGAATGGTTTGCTGAACCCATTCGCAAGGGTTGTGCCAACACTTTCAAACTGCCAAGGCGCAATGTGGCCCATAACTTGCCTGTAGTGGCGGAGTCGAGGCCAATACCCGTTTTCAACCAGGATCACCATGCTGTACCAGGCTTATCAAAACCATGCGGATTGGATGTCTCCCTTGCGGCTATTGGCGCAAGCTGGCAGTTCAGCGCTATGGTCAAGCCTGCCCGAGGCCAATCAATGGCGCAAGCTGCCCGCCTCGATGGATGTGTTCTCGCGCCTGCGCCTCACCCACACGCGACCTGACTATGGCATCCATACGGTCAAAATCGCGGAGCAGGATATTGCGGTTACCGAAGAAGTGGTCTTGACCTTGCCCTTTGGAACGCTGCTGCACTTTTGCAAAGAACCGACGCCCGACATGGCGTACCAGCCACCGGTGCTCCTGGTCGCCCCGCTGTCCGGCCACTTCGCGACCTTGCTGCGTGAAACTGTCAGGACGCTGCTGCAAGACCACGATGTTTACATCACCGACTGGCACAACGCACGCGATGTTCCGCTGCACCACGGTGATTTTGCCTTGGACGACTACATTGACCACATGATTCGGTTCACGCAGGCCATTGGACCCGGTACGCATGTCGTGGCCGTGTGCCAGCCGTGCGTGGCAGCCCTTGCAGCCACAGCCATCATGGCCGAGGATGACGACCCCGCACAACCCCTGAGCCTGACCTTGATGGCAGGGCCAGTCGATTGCCGTGTGAACCCGACGGAGGTCAACCGGCTGGCCATCAGCAAGCCCATCGCGTGGTTTGAAAAGAACCTGATCAGCCATGTGCCGCTGCCGCATAAAGGCTATATGCGCCGTGTGTACCCGGGGTTTGTGCAAGTGAGTGCGTTTCTGAGCATGAACTTGGATCGGCACAAACAGTCTTTTCGCGATATGTACCAGCACCTGGTCGATGGTGACGTGGAAAAGGCCAATGTGATTCGCTTGTTCTATGACGAATACCTGGCGGTAAACGACTTGCCCGCCACGTTTTATCTGGAGACGGTGGAGAAGGTGTTTCAAACCTACGATCTACCCTTGGGCAAACTGCAATACCGCGGGCGGCTTGTCAATCCGGCAGCCATCCGTCGCACGGCACTGATGACGGTTGAAGGCGAGCGTGACGACATATGTGCCGTGGGGCAAACGGTGGCTGCGCAAGACCTGTGTACCAGCATTCGCCCCTACAAAAAGACCCACCATATTCAGACCGGTGTGGGGCACTACGGCGTATTCAGTGGCAAGCGCTGGAACCAGCAGATCTACCCCCGCGTGCGGGACATGATTCACGCCAGCTTGGGCTGACGGCCACCCGTTGCCTGCACTGTGCGTGCGCCAACGCACGGACGATTGCGCGCAGCAATTCGATACTCAAGGCCACCATGATCCGAATTGAATTACAAATTGCGCTGAACTACCAAATTGACCAGCAGGGTGCTGATTTTGTGTTCAACATCCACGCCGCACAGACACCCAGTCAACAAATTGTGTTTGAGAATCTGACCGTAAGTCAGGCCATTGAAACTACGATCCACACGGACCCCATCAGTGGCAACCGCTACATGCGGCTACGTGCACTGCCGGGTGAGCTGAATGTGTCGTACGCGGCTACGGTGGACTTGACTCACCACTTTGCCGAGCCCGGGTTTATCCATGAAGTGCCGGTGCGAAACCTGCCGCCCGATGTCATGGGCTACATCTACCCCAGCCGCTACTGCCAGTCCGACCGACTACTCAAACTGGCCAACAATGAGTTTGGCCACTTGCCGCAAGGGTATAGCCGGGTGCAGGCCGTGCGCGACTGGGTCCACCGCCATGTGGCCTTCACATCCAATAGCTCTACCAGCAATACATCCGCAGTTGACACACTGATTGGCCAGGTGGGCATTTGCCGGGACTTTGCCCACTTGATGGTGGCGTTTTGCCGCGCGCTCAATATTCCGGCCCGCTTTACGACTGGAACCGACTATGGCGCAGACCCTGTTTTAGGTCCACCCGATTTTCATGCCTACGTGGAAGCCTATGTGGGTGACCGTTGGTACATATTTGATCCATCTGGCACAGCTATTCCGATGGGCTTGGTGCGGTTTGGTACCGGGCGTGATGCGGCGGACGTTGCCTTTGCTACCATCTTCGGGAATGTGCAGGCACACGCACCCGTCATGCGTTCGTGGGCCGTAGTGGACTCTACCTTGGGGGCGGTGTTGCCCCACCACTGCTATGACGCGCTGTCAACCGATGCCAATGGTGGCCAGCTTTACGCGTCTGCCAGCGCTAGCTCTTCATAGGCGTGTTGCAGCCACATGGCCAGGCGCTGACGCTCCATCAGGCGAAGGCTGGAACCGGTGACGGTTGACGCACTTTTGGCAGCCCAAAAGCTGCTGTTGTTGGCATCAATTTTTTGCACCACGCCATCGTTGAGATGCTTGATGGAGATGACCTTGGCACCCATGCCGATAGCACGCTCCAATTGTCCCGAGCGCTCCAGCATGCCGAAATCGTCCCCGCGCAACTGGTTGCGCACCAGCACATAGTTCAACTGGTCACCATAGCGATCCAGCAAACGCGTGAGCAAATCAACCGAATCGCGACCAGCGTCCATCACGTGCCAGTAGTGCAGGGTAAAGCCTGTGTCACTGGCCATGTTCAAAACACCCGAATCGTCTATCCAGCGCACCAGTGGTTCATGGGTTTGCGCAGCCAGGTCAACCAACACGCGCACTCCGGGCAGCTCAACCGCCGCTTCAACAATATGGTCGAGCGCCTCATAGCGGTCGATCAGCACTGGGGAGGCATAGTCGCTATAAAAGCGCAGCAGTGCACCGTGCGAGCGGTCCGTATCAAAGCCCACAAACGGGATGTCTTGGTCAATGTAGTACTGCGCCAGCAGGCGGGCGACCATGGATTTTCCAACCCCACCTTTTTCGCCACCGATGAGGTGAATTTTGGACAGTGCGGTGGTGGGCGTGGGGTGCATAGCGTGAGGGGTATCAAGGATTAAAAAGATTGCCAAGTATGTAGCAAGTTGAATGCCACACGGGAAAACTTCCATTCTGTATGTGCTGCGGCGCAGTCTGCTTACGATGCGTCGCACCCCATTGACGTCGCCAATGGCCGTTACCCTAGAATCGTGGCGGTTCGCGCTAAAGTCCCCGCCGCGGCCGCATTTTTTGAGAAATCCTGAATGACCCGCGAGACGATCCCCACCGATATGCCGGATACACCCGCGCAACCCACCCCACGCAAGCTGCGCCCAGATGGTTCTGCGCCTTTCATGCGCACCATCAAAAGTTTTGTCAAACGCGCGGGTCGTACCACGCTGGGCCAAGCCAAGGCATTTGAAGATTTGGGCCCCCAGTTTTTGGTAGCTTACCAACCATCTGCTATAGATTTGGTAGCTACCTTTGCACATTCTGCGAGGGCTAGTGGCCAATTTGATCCACATGCAACCCCGCCAGCGGCTTCTGCCCAACAGCCCCCCATCGTGCTTGAAATTGGCTTTGGTATGGGCGAGGCCACGGCCAAGATTGCAGCTACGTTGCCCGATACCCATTTCTTGTGCTGCGAAGTGCATGAGCCCGGCGTAGGCGCGTTGCTCAAACGCATTGGCGAGAACAGCCTGACCAATATTCGCATCTGCGCGCACGACGCGGTGGAAGTCATAGACCACATGCTGCCACTGCACAGTCTGGACGGTATCCACATCTTCTTCCCAGACCCCTGGCACAAGACCAAGCACAACAAGCGCCGCCTGATCCAACCGCCCCTCGTGGCCAAGCTGGCTGCGCGCCTCAAAGTGGGGGGCTACCTGCATTGCGCAACCGACTGGCAGCCGTATGCTGAACAAATGCTGGAAGTGCTCCGCGCTGAGCCCTTGCTCAAGAATCGCGCCTTGGGGGCGCATCCCGAACTCAACGGCTATGCGCCCAAGCCACACTACCGCCCGCTGACCAAGTTTGAAAACCGGGGCATTAGGCTCGGGCATGGTGTGTGGGATCTGGTGTTTGAGCGGATGGACACCAATCCCACTTGACGCTCTGTCAACCGCTGCGCAGCCTTGACTGGACAACTCTGGCATTGTTCGAAGCGACGTTGTTCGCCAAAATTCCTTCACTCACAGCCCATCATGGCGATGTCCGCCGGACTCTGCAGGTAGCAACACCTGGCACCTGACTTTCAAGGGCTGTCGAGAAGCACTTGAAAGGTATTGGCATGTCAGAGACACACGTTGAATCGTACGAAGCGCCGAAAGCGTCATGGATAGGAAAGCTACTGAAGTGGGGCATTACGCTCGTCGCTGTGCTGATTCTTGTCAATTTCATCACCGGTTTGCGCTCGGATCAAAAGGACAGTTTTTCCAAGGGTGTGCACACTGCCGCGGTGCAACGCTGCCAGGCTGACGCGGCGTGTCTGGCGAGCCTAGAGCAAAAGTTCCAACAGTGCCTACAGGACTTTTCCGAGTCCCACAAGAGTGGCAAGTTCAACCGCAAGTACACCCTGGATGAACCCGGGTTTTACAACTGCGTGCGCTAAGTCAATGTTTTGCGAGTGAACCATGTCTCAAAACGCACACACCCTCTATTTGTTTGTTGAAGACCCAATCAAGCTCAAGTACTGCCAATTGATGTATCAATACCTGGCAGCTGACCAAAGCGACGAGGCCGAACGCTGGGCCATGAAGTTGGGCATCGAGGATGTATCGGCAGTCTGGGACGCCGAGTGGTTCAACCAAGCGGCCTCAGCGCAGCCGGGGCATGTGCGCTTGTGTTTTGACACCGGTACGCACGATGACCTGCCGTTGCTGGCACTGGAAACACTGTTTGCGCAGGGCATGGATGCAGCAGTGTTGGAAGTGTTTTACGACCAAGTGGGCGAAGTCATGCGCATGTACTTTTCCAATGGGCAATGGGTGTCTCGCCAAGCGTTTATTGAGCAGCACGCGCAATGGCGTTCGATCGTGGAGCCGACGGATGCTGGCTTGTTTGCAGATCATGAGGGCGCCGATCCGGTTGTGAAAGACCCTAGCAAGCCGACTGCAATCGCCCTATTGCGTCAGCAAGAAATCGCACGCAAAGAGAAGGCGCAAGAAAATGTAAAAGACTTTCTGGAACTGGCCAAAGCGTCCCATGCGTTAGGGGGAGTGAAGGGACTTGTCGGCGTGCTCGTGCTGCGCGCCGCTATCAAGGGCCTCTTGCAAGGCCTCGCGTTTACCGTCATTACCGTACTCCTGTTCAAAGGATTGTGGCTGTGGGTGAGCTTGGGGTTGATCTTGACCATTGCATTGCCCCTGTACTACATGACCGCCACCTATGGCGAACTCAAGGGTGTAGATGATAGTGGTGACACGGTAGACGGCAGCGCCGTTGCCAACCCCTGACCTCAAGGAGTCGTCTGAAAATGTTGACACACATTGAATGGTGGTGCGGCGTACTCTTTGTCTTGGGCGCGGTGACCTACTGGATGTCTCTCTCACTCCACAAAAAGGAGGAGGGGTTTGACTGGTATCGCATCCAACTGCACTTGTCGTCCCTCTTGCCCGCCGCGCTGCTAGCCGCGTATTTCTACCCTTTGGAAAGCAAAGGCTTGCAGTATGCGTATCTTGGTGTTTTGGCACTCGCGCTGATCGTCATGCTCGCAAACGCGTACCAAGAGTTCACGAGCGATGGCTCAGAAGACAGTTCGGAAGGGACGGATGGAGATGCAGCGGCCACGGCGCAAGCTACATCCGAAGAGTCCGGTGGCAATGGTGTGTTTGATGTCTTGGGCTATGCCTTGCTCTATGGCCCTGTGCTCACCGCGTGTGGGTTGGGTTGTTACAGGGCGTGGCCTATGGTTCAAAAGCTGATGCCGGTCGTGTTACCTGGTTAGCGGGATCTTCTGAACCCATGGTTTGCAATGCAAACGTGCCGGTACACCTGGCCGAATGCAAAGGGATATGGCCACCAGGCCATTGGTAACGGGTGCAACACACCTTTAATTTAACTTACGAGGAATGAATATGAATCGCGAAAAGCTCTTGAAGTTTGTATCCGCCTTGGCAGTGGGCATGGTGGCTGTGGTAGCGCACGCCCAACAACTACTGCCGGTTACTATCACGCCGGCCACGGGGCAATATATTGCGTCACAACGGTTTGACATAGCAGTCAATGTCCCCCCGTCTATTGCGCTGCCAGAGGCCTTGACAGCACCGTATTACGATCCGTATGGGGTTGGGGGCGCTACTGTCAAAATCAATGCGTTTGTGAATGGCCGCGATGTCACGCCCTGGTTTAGCGAGTGCATGCAAGAACATCGTACGGTTGGCTCTCAAATTCGCATATTGCTGTGCAAGGTGCTGGATACTTCGCCGTTTACCGTCGGCTTGAATACGCTGCGCGTCGACATTGTGACTGGAGGGCAGACATATTCAGCAAGCGCCGACTACAACTTTATTGCGAGCGAACGAAAGCCGCGCCTGTTGCCTTACCACTTTCAGATTCAGGGTGTCAGCGTGAATACCAAGTCTGGAATTAAAGTGAGCCAGAATGAACGTGTGTACATTACGGCCACCGGAAATGTCAATGTGTGGCCTGCGAACGTTTCATACCCTATATCAACTCCCAGAGGGGTTCAAACGTGTGTAGCATCGAGCACATGCTTGTTGCCTGGCGCTCCAGTGGGCGGGCTGCTGGTGAAGATCGGTGCTTACGGTCGCTGGACGTTTGTGGGCAGTAGCTACAGTTTGGTGGCAGATCGCCCTGGCGAACTCATTTTTGCTGTCAACGATAAATCTGAACAAGTTGACACGTCTGACAACACCGGCAGTTACGATGTCTATGTGTCGAAATAGAAGTTGATGTGAGCCTCCATGGGGCTGCAGCAGGATCAGCACAGGGTTGCTGGTCTTGCTGAAGGGTGATTGGTTGGAGAACTTTCATGCCAGCGATTGCATAAAATGTTGTGTTCATTGCGTTACCAAACAACTGTTACATGAATAGGGTGACGATGACCGACGAGCCTTTTTCAGCCCTGTTGACCGGCTATATGCGGCGCATACGTGCCAGCGCAGCGGGCGTTGCGACAGAGATTGGGCTTAGCCGCGAGGCTGTCAATAACTGGCGCAACGGCCTTTCCCTGCCCAGCGAACGGTCGCGCGACAAGTTGCTTGCGTGCGCACGTTATTTGCGCCTCACAGAGGCTGAGACCAATCGCCTGCTGGGCGCAGCCCGGTTTGCGCCCGAATATCCCCTGCACCAAGAGCAGGTTGGTGCGCAAGCTGCCTCCCAAGCGTTCGCGGGGTTTATTGAAGGTCTCTTTGCGCAGTTAGCACAGGCTATGCCATACCCTATCAGCCTGCTACTCTCACAAGCGCATTGGGGCCAGCCACCGTTTCGTGAAGCCTTGTTGCAGCGCGCCCGCAGCCAGTATGGCGATGCATCGGTGTTGCACATCCAGCCCCCCTTTAGTGTGAGTGCCGATAGCAGTGAGTACTTTGCCGCCATTGCCCGCCAGTGCGGATTTTCGGATGTGTGTTCGGACTATGAGTTTGAAGCGGCGCTGGAGAAAAAGCTCATGTCCGGTTCGCGCTTGTTTTGTCTGGTGAGCCGCTTCGAGCAGGGTACGCCAGCTTTGCGTGAGGCCCTTGCGGGCATCTTGCGCAGTTTGAGTGAAATGCACAGTGGACGGCTGCACTTGCTGTTGTGTGGCGGTGAGGCGCTGGCTGACCTTAAATACCGCAGTGGCGATCTGTCACTGCTTAATATTGCTCATGTCAACCATTGGCCTGAGCTAACGCTGGAAGACATGGCCATTTTGGCGCGGCAGCGCTGGCCCGAACACGCTGTGTCGCCGCAGGTGCTGACCCAACTGCAAGCCTTGTGCGGTGGGCATCCGGCTTTGTTTGAAGAGGGTATGCAGTGGATGGTTGCGCAAGGGCTTGCCAACGGGGCAGGCCTGCTTGGCCGGCTTGAAGACAGCCATTGGACAGCTTTGCGTGTGCACTTGGTCAACAGTGCACGGCTATGGCAAACGTTTCTGCCAATCGCGCAAGCGCAAGTTAAAAGCGCGCAGACTTGGTTGCACGATCAGCTGTGCAATGCTGATCTGGGGCGCGCTCGCCCCTACTTGCAAGATGATAATTTGCGGCGTTTGTTCTGGGGTAACTTGATTCACGTCCGAGGCCACGGTGACCAGGCGCGACTGTATTGGCGCAGCGACACCGTGCGTGATGCTGGGCGCATGGTGCTGGACTCATGTTTGAACACTTAACGCAAGGCGCGTCCGGCAAAGTGCTGCGCGCAGTCGTGATTGCGCTGGTGACCTACATGATTGCCAGCGCCGTTATGGCTCCACAGTGGAATCCGCTCGCGCGGGACACCATGACGGGCACAAAATACCTCGCACTGGTATGGGGTGAGATCGGTAAGTGGCGGTTCAGCATGGCCGAAGCGTATGAACGTGAAGGGGGCTGGCCCCAGGATGTCTCTAAGTATGTGCCGCAAAAGCCGTTGGTGTTTTTGACCGTCACCTCACCCCGGCCTTTTCGGTTGCAAGCAGATATCGCCAACATGCCGGATTTGGGCGACATCGCTGGAACCCAAATCATTTTGGACTACAACTCTACCAACAATTCCTGGACCTGTAGCGCAGGCAATCCACCTTTGCCACCGCTCTTGATGCCGCAGACTTGTATTTCCAGCCAGCCAGACAACCCGAAGGGTGAGGGGGCGTTTGGGCGTTGGCTACGCAAGTTGATTCTGGCATGCATCGCGTTTATTGTTGTAGCAGGCGCTTGGGCCGTGTGGCGCCATCCGCTACTGCGTGAGGGGCGTTTGCGCCCCGAACGCCTGCGCCGAACCCCCCATGAACTGCTGCCAAAGCTTGACCGGCTGCTGGGATGGTTGGGCCGGCGAAAGTCCACTTTGCAATCAGCCGGCATACCACTTGCCGATTGGTCTCGTGCCGTGCAGTTTGCGGGTGAGACTGATGTAGAGCGGGTCTCTCTACTGGCCGAACAGGTACGCGCCCGCAACGCGCCAAGTGAAGACTGGAAATTGCCCGGCCAGGTGTTTGAATGGATTTTTCCAACCGATCTACCGGTTTCGCTGGACCGCTGTTTGGTGTACGTTCCATTGGACGCTTTGGATGAGGCGTATCTCCTGCGCCAGTTGCAAAAATTGCAGGTCGGTGCAGACGTTATGTTGGTTCTTACTCCACACACGGTAGATGCACCGTTGGCGCTGCTACGCGCCTATTGCAATGACCGCAGCAACATGATCGTGATGATCGATAGTCCAAGTCAGACTGAATGGATGCTCAGCCGCACACCCGTTGCTGTGCTACTGCGCCTACTGGCTGAGCAATTGCGCATTACACGGATATCGCCTTATCAAACACGGGGCGGTGTTACGCGCTCTGGGGTTTTTTTCGGCCGCGATCAATTGCTGGCGCGGGTGGTCAATCGTGAGCCAGCGAACTACCTCGTTGTTGGCGGGCGCCAACTGGGCAAAAGCAGTTTGCTCAAGGCCGTGCAGCGTCGGCTGGATGGCCACCCGCATGTCGTCTGCCACTATGTGTCGCTGCGCGACCACCGGCTGGCACCGCGCTTGGCTTTGCAGTTTGGCTTGCATGCGAATACTTCGTTGGACGAAATCATTGCGCACCTCCAGGCCAGCTATCAGGGCAAGCGACTCTTTCTATTGATTGATGAGGCCGACTTGTTTTTCCGTGATGAATCCCTGCACGGCTACCACCAACTTGCCGCACTACGCGCCTTGAGCGATGAAGGGCGCTGCTGGTTTATGTTGGCCGGATTTTGGGATTTGTACGCCACCGCTGTGCTGGACTATCAGTCACCGTTGCGCAATTTTGGGGAGGTGTTGACGATCGGTGGGCTGGAGCGTGAGGCCTGCGCGGAGCTGGCGACCGTACCCCTGTCGCGCCTGCGTCTGGGCTTTGCCAACAACCGATTGGTTGACCAGTTGGTAGAGGCCAGCGGTCAGCGCGCCAATCTGGTAGCGATTCTGTGTCAGGAGTGCCTGGAGGCGCTGCAACCCGGCGAGCGGGTGATTGAACCGCGGCACTTGGCGCAAGCACTGTCTTCACAGGAGGTGCACGACACCTTGGCGGGTTGGGGCCGGTTGAGCGCGGATGAGGCGGCCTGCCGACTGGATCGAATTGTCGTCTACCACACGGCATTGCACACCCAAACCAGTTTGGCTGAACTCATGCTGCTTTTGGAGAAGCATGGCTGCGCACCGCAACCAGAGGCCCTGCGCCGTGCGCTGGATCGCTTGCAGCTGGCGTTCGTACTCAAGCGTGAAGAAGCAACGTTTACCTTTGCCATCCCATTGTTTGCTAGACAGTTTGAAGCCACCGAGGCTGCATTGTTATTGCAGCAAGAGCTTGCGGTGCAGTCGCAATGAGCCTGTACCGACCCAATCCGCCACCTGCACGCAGCGGTGTTGGGGCTAGCTGTGTGGTCATGCCACCTGGTCCCTGGTTGACCGTGTTTGACGGCCTTTGTACGCGTTTTCCTGGTGTCCTGCCGTCGATCTGGCTGCAGCGACTGCAGGCTGGCGATGTGGTGGATGATATTGGGCGGGTCATCGCGCCGCACACACCCTATACGGCGGGGCAGCGCCTGTATTACTTTCGCACGGTGGCGGTGGAGCCGCACATTCCTTTTGAGGCGGTCATTTTGTGGCAAGACGAACACTTGTTGGTCGTGGATAAGCCACATTTTTTGCCGGTGATGCCCTCAGGGAAGTACCTACAGGAGACCGTGCTGGTCCGTTTGAAAAACGCGCTGGGACTGCAAGCCTTGTCGCCCTTGCACCGGATCGACCGGGACACTGCGGGTTTGGTGTTGTTCTCAAAACAAGTGGGCAGCCGCGGTGCGTACCAGGCACTGTTTCGTGCGCGCCAAGTAGACAAGACTTACGAGTGCATTGCGCCGTGGAATGCAAACTTGCAATGGCCCATGACGCGTGAAAGCCGCATAGCACCATCTGCACATTTCATGCAGCAGACAGAAGTGGCGGGTGCTCCCAATGCCTTGACCCACATCACACCCATTGAAGTGCAGGGGGCTTGGGCGCGCTATGGCCTCAAGCCCGTCACCGGGCAACGGCATCAGCTGCGGGTCCACATGGCTGCACTGGGTTTGCCGATTCGGTGGGACGGCATGTATCCCGTGCTTACGCCAGAAGGCAGTGCTGACTACAGTCGCCCACTGCAACTCTTGGCGAAGTCCATCGCATTTACCGACCCCTTTACGGGTCAGCCCCGCGCATTTGAAAGTGCGCAGCGGCTCTTGGCGCTCGCCTAGTCCCAGAGGACCTTGTTGTTGCCGGTGTACCAGGTATCAACTTTGCTGCTGACATTTTCTTCAATGCGCGAGCGGCGGATCTTCATGGTGGGCGTCAGGAATCCATTTTCAATAGTCCACGGCTCTTTTGCCACCACAATCATCTGCAATTTTTCGTGATTGGATAGTTCTGCATTGACGTCCGCCAGCAATTGCGTGAGTTGGGTTTCGACTTGTTGGCGGAATGCAGGGTCAAGCTGCTTGGGACGGCCGTTTTCGCCCAGCACCACCATGGCATAGGCAGCAGGCTGGCCTGAACCCGACACCATGCTCATCTCGATCAGCGGATGGGCATTGAGGCTATTCTCAATGGGAGCGGGTGCTACGTACTCACCCTTGGCCGTTTTAAACAGTTCCTTGACCCGACCAGTGATCTTGAGCAAGCCATCGGCACGGCGCTCGCCGCGGTCGCCGGTGCGAAAGAAACCGTCTGCAGTAAATGCTTCTGCATCCAGGTCAGGGCGCTTGTAATAGCCCACCAGCTGGCCGGGTGACTTGATCAATATCTCGCCGTCATCGCTGATCTTGACTTCCACACCTGGCAAAGGCACACCCACGCAGCCTGGCGCATTGATTTTGGGCGTGGAGTTGTGGGAGTAAGCAAGGTCTTCCGACATGCCATAGCCCTCAATCATGTTGAGGCCCAGGCGGCGGTACCAATCGATGAGCTCAGCGGGAATCGGTGCTGATCCGCTGGCTGCCAGCAAAGTTTGGTCCAGACCCAACCCTTTCAAAATCTTGCGCTTGACGATGCCACTCAGGATAGGAATGCTCAACAACAAGCTGAGCTTTTTGGGAGGCATTTTGGCAAAAACACCTTGTTGAAACTTGAGCCACAGGCGCGGTACCGACTGAAAAATAATGGGTCGCGCACGGTTCAGGTCGGCCACGAAGGTATCGAGGCTTTCTGCGAAGTAAATGTGGGTATTGCCGTCCACCATCGACATGCACTCCAGCCAAGCGCGTTCATACACGTGAGCCAGTGGCAGGTATGACAGCATGCGGTTCTCTGGCACCTTGCCGATGCGCGACTGCAGTTCTTTGGAAACAGACTCGGCGACCTTGGTAACCCGTTCAAAGCTATGCATCACCCCTTTGGGCGTGCCGGTGGAGCCCGACGTGTACAACAAGATGGCAATATCCTTGCTGTCGCGCGCAACGTGCCCAGCGAGCGGCTGCGTGCGGGCAACAATGGCATCCCACTGCGTATAGGTATTCTGCGGCGCCAACGGCAAGCCAATGCAGGGCAGGGCGTCTGGGATGCCTGGCTTCTGTTGCGCCCAGGTATCGAGCTTGCCGACAAACAACATGCTGGCACCACTGTGGTCCAAAACGTAGCGAATCGTCTCTGCGGTCTCGGTCGGGAATATGGCCACCGTGGTGCAACCAGCCATCCAAATTGCCAGCTCGGCCATCACAAAATGGGCACAGTTTTTGGACAACAGGGCGATGCGCGCGCCGCTCTCAAGGCCTTGTGCCTTGATATATGCGGCCATGCGGCGCGACTCATCAAGCGTCTGGTGCCATGAATATTCAACAACCTGCCCGCCACCGGTTGGCTGTGTCAGGTAAATCCGGTCCGCTTGATGTTCTTCGTGTTCATAAACATAGTCCAGAATCAGTTTGGGTTGAGGCACCGCATGTCTCCTTGTTTTGAATGCCAAAGGATACCCCATCGCAACACGGCCTGACACCGGGAGAAGCACCTAGAGAAATGCGGGAACTCTGTCTAAGGATTGCCGCACACGGTATATTTGGCCCACTGCAGTCTCCTTAGAGACCCTGCCTCTTTCCCTCAACTTTCCTGAATGGTCTTTCTTGAGCCCTGAAAATTTGGCCGACCTGTCGCTGGCCGCCTTTGAAAAGGTAGTCGGTGCCACGCCAGGCTTTCGCCCCCGCCCCGGCCAGCATGACATGGCCGCCTGTGTTGCCGCTACCTTGGCCAGTGCCGACCTGGGGGAGCACCCCGCGCCCACCAAAGCGATTGCGGTTATCCAGGCTGGCACCGGTGTGGGTAAGTCGGCCGCCTATGCGGCTACGGCCATCGCCTTGGCGCTGGAGCGCAAGACCCGCGTGCTCATCTCCACCGCCACCGTAGCGCTGCAAGAGCAACTCATGGCCAAAGACCTGCCTGCGTTGGCACAGAGCATGGACACGCCGTTTGTCTTTGCATTGGCCAAGGGGCGAGGACGCTATGTGTGCAAGCTCAAACTGGAACGCCTGGTGGGTAATGGCGGCGTGGCAGAAGACTTGTTTGACGCGGATGATGATGCGCCCAAGCCCGCTAAGTTTGGCTCGCAGTTGTCGCAAGAAGAAGCCGAAGAACGCCGCATGCACCTGTACGAAACCATGGCCAACACGCTGGCCGCGGGCACATGGGACGGCGACCGCGACAGCCTGGCCGAGGCCCCCGATGGCCGCGATTGGTCTACCGTGGCCGCCGAGCGCCACACCTGCACCGTACGCCACTGCCCGCGCTTTCGGGATTGCAGCTACTACGGCGCACGCACCCGGTTGGGTGAGGCCAATGTCATCGTGGCTAATCACGATCTCGTGCTGGCATCGCTGGGCATGAAGACGTTGCCCGATCTGGACAACTGTCTGGTGATTTTTGACGAAGGCCACCACCTGCCCGCCGTAGCGCTGGATCAATTTTCCAGCAGCATGGACATGAGCAACCTGCGCTGGCTGGATAAGCTGCCCAAAATCATCCACGAGGTCAGCAACACCCTGCAACTGCACGCCAGTGAAGACGTGGCTACGGTCACCAGCCAGCTTAAAGGCGCGCTGACCCAGCTGGCTCGTATGGCCATGGACCTGGTCTGGGCGCAAACGGGGCAGAACGAAGCAGGCGACGGTAGAGACGGTACGCTGCGTTTTGCCCACGGCGTGTTACCCGAAGCGCTGACCGAGCCGGTTACACAAATCCATGCCCAGGCCAGCGGTCTGTCCAAGGTGCTGGAGGCACTGGGTGTGGATGTCAAAGCCCTTGCAAAAGAGGACCCTGCCCAGGCCACGCTGTGCGCCCAGCTGTATGCCAAGCTCGGCGGCCTGGCACCGCGCCTGGGTGCCATTGTGTCCACCGCCAGTTTGCTACTGGAGCATGGCGAGCAACCGCTGGCCAAGTGGCTGCAAGCGGAGAGCGAACACGGCTACCTGACCATGACGGCCCATGCCTGCCCCATCGTGCCCGGCGACCTGCTGCGCCAGTTTCTATGGAGCCAGGTGCGTGGCGCGGTGGTGACCTCCGCATCACTCACCAGCTGCGGCAGCTTTGATTATTTCTTGCACGAAGCCGGCCTCATTCACAACCCCAATGTGCAGGCATTGGAAGTAGCCAGCCCGTTCGACTACGCCACCCAAGGCACTTTGACCGTGGTGCAAACCACCGCCGACCCCAAACAGGCCGACGCCTACACCCGCGAGATGGTGGCCGAGCTGATGCAAGACCTGGCCCAGGTGGCGCGCGGCGCACTGGTGCTGTTCACATCCCGCGCGCAAATGCGTGTGGCCACCGAAGCACTGCCGGACAGCTTGCAAGAAGTGGTGCTGGTGCAGGGCACGCAATCGCGCACGCGGCTGTTGGGCAGCCACATGGCGCGGGTGGAGTCAGGCCTGCCATCGGTCATCTTTGGTATGCAGTCGTTTGGCGAAGGCCTGGACCTGCCGGGCAAGCTGTGCGAAACCGTGTACATCACCAAGCTGCCCTTTGCTCCACCCTCTGACCCGGTGGACGAAGCCCGCGCCGAATGGCTGCGCAGCGTGGGGCGCGACCCGTTCAATGAACTCGTCATCCCCGCCACCGGCATCAAACTGCTGCAATGGACCGGCCGCGCCATCCGCACTGAAGACGACCACGCAGCGGTGATTTGCTACGACAAGCGCTTGACGCAAACGGCCTATGGGCGGCGCATGTTGGCGGGGCTGCCGCCGTACCGGGTGGTGCAGCGTAGGGGGAGTCTGTAAACAATAGGGCTTTAGCCATCGTGGAATATGCGTGAGCAGCTATCAAATTAGGAGTAAACACAAGCCCTCATAAGAAGTACAACCGGCCTGTGATCATGGAGACCAGAGCGTCAATGGGTGAGGGTGCAAGCAACCGGAATTGTGCTTTTTGCGGGGTTGGAGGGGATGAATTGCCCGTCCGTGATCTAGAGGCGGCGCTTCTCCAAAACTGCGGTCTTGGGCATATTCAATGCTCGTTGCTAACCGGTTCCTCAAAAAGTGACAGCTGCAGTGCAGAAAGTGCTTGGCTGTCATCCATTGGGTGGGCGGTGATATACGTGCGGTGCTGGTCATCGGCACCATCACGCCGGCACTGCATTTCGACTCTAGGCCGCGGTGCGGTCAATTCGGTTTCTGCGACAGATTGCGCTCCAAAACAAATCATACGGCTCATAGCATTCAATCCTCATTCGTAAAGAGATCCAGTTGCGACAGATTAAGGCGCATGCACCGTGTAGCTCTGTACGCTGCCCAACACTGCGCGAACATCAATGAACCACATTTGTGTTGCTGGCGCGTGTGTGCAGCCTAACGATCGCTGGGAACTGCGTTCAGTGGCAAACGCACGCTAAATGTCGTACCAACTCCCACCGAGCTTTGCACATCAATGCGGCCTTGGTGCTTCTCGACAATCTTCTTGACGATGTCCAGCCCCAAACCACTGCCTTCGCCTGCAGGCTTGGTTGTAAAGAATGCATCAAAAATTTTGTCTCGAATTTCTTGCGGTATGCCACTACCGGTGTCACTGATGGATACCACCGCCTCGTTGTTCTCTTGGCGAATGCCAACAGTCAGAGTGCCTTGGAAGTGCATGGCTTGCAATGCGTTGTGGATCAGGTTGGTCCATACTTGGTTGAGCTCGTCCGGGTAACACAACAGCATTGGAATATCTTCATAGTGGCGAACCAGCTCTGTACCCCGTTTGATCTGGTTTTGGTAAATGGTCAATACCGTTTCCAACCCCTCACGTAGGTCAGACCGTATTTTTTCGTCTGCGTTGTTAACCCGTGAATAGGTTTTGAGAGCAAATACAATTTTGGAAACGCGCTCCACCGCAGTGTTGATGTTGTCCGCACTATTGACCACCGATGCAAGACTAGAGGCGGCATCCAAAATTTGCGCGCTTTCAGGATGTTGCAACAACGGCAGGTAGTCCAGTGGTGCTGTATGCGCGTGCAATTGCACCAAAACGCTGGCTGTGTGTCGGGCATTGTCGACGCCTGCTTGTTCAAGCTTGAGGGTGGCATCCCTTACTAGCGCTCGCTCCTCTCTGGAACTGAGCACATCGTTGCGATGCTTGGCAGCTCCGATCAGTTGCATGAAAAGTCTTTGCGATGGTTCATCCAGCAAACGCAAGACTGTTGGAAGCCCCTGCATTGCATGCTCAAGTGCATCCGTGATATTCATGCCACTGGACTTGATGGCACTGATGGGTGTATTGATTTCATGCGCAACGTTAGCGACCAGTTGCCCCAGCGAGGCCATTTTTTCGGATTGGATGAGTTGGGCTTGGGCGGACTGCAGTGTTGCCAGATCATGTTTGGCAAGGTCTCGTGCCCGTGCGAGCTCGGAGGCCATGATGCTATTGATAAGGCGCGACGAAATTTCATCGCGCACGGTTTCCAGTCGACAAGTTGGCATCACGGTCAAGTCGAAAACCATATAGCCATAATGCAGCGCGTTTTGGAACACAGGGAATATGGCCAAAACCTGATGCAACTTCTCCGTGAATAGCTTGCCTGGCAATATGTCGTGCGTGGGGAATGGCTGCTCCAGAATATGGGGCTGCCGCTGATAGTCACACATTGCAAACACCAATCGTGAAGTCTCAGGCAAGGTGTGCGTAGCAAGTGATTCGAAGACCGTGGGTGCGCTATAGAGCGCTATATAGGCCGATGGAATGGAAAATTCACGCATGGCCTCCTCAATCAAGTCCGTCATCGTGGTGTCATCAAAGCCAGACATCCGACTCTTGAGAAAATTGAGGTCGCGAAAGGCAAAGTCACTATTGTCTTGAATCGACATCTTGCTGACGTGAAACACATTTTGTGCATTCGACAAGATGACTTGACTGCCCAGAAGGCAACGCGCTGCTGTTTCCACGCGCGCAAGACTCACCCCAGGTGTACGGGCAACGATATCGAAAAGTCCTGGTAGAAGCGATTGAAGGTGTGAGACATTTCCCTGCGTGCGTAAGCAGTCGCCGGAGACCTCGCTTAGCGTGTCTTCGAAGGCAGTATCACCCTTGAGTAGAGCTGATTCCATTCGTTCCAAATAGTGCCGGTACTGCGGGACCACAGACGGCGGCAACATCAACCGGTCTAAGAGCGAATTTAGCAACGAGTTCGGTGAATCATCGTTCGCGTTGATGGGGTGTTCGTGATGCAGTCGCGCCAAACAGCCACAGGAGCGGCGAACTACCATCTCCGCCGGGACAGTCGCTCTTTGGACAACATCGTCTCCGCGCAAGACGCCTAACAAGACGTCCACCGCACACTGGCCGATTCGATATCCGGGTTGATTAACGGTCGTGAGCCCTGGGCCATTTTTGGAAACGGCCTCGATGTCGTCAAAACCAGTAATCGCGATGTCTTGAGGAACGCGTAAGCCGTGCTCAACGGCTACCGCCATGGCTGCCATTGCCATACCATCATTGGCCGCAACCAAGACTTCGAACGGGACCTTGCGGTTCAACAGTTGCTCCATGGCCATGCGACCATCCGCACTGACAAAATTTCCCTGCACGACAAGGCGATCGTCAAACGGTATACCTGCCTCAGCCAAGCTTGCGCAGTAAACAGCAAAGCGCTGATCTGCATCAGAATTGTTGTCGGTGCCTTTCATAAACGCCAGACGTCGGTAGCCATGGTCATGTATGAGGTGTTGCATCAAATCGCGCATGCCTGACTCGTTGTCAAGCATCACAGTCTTGAATGCAGCGGTTTCGAATCCAACATTGATAAGAGGGCGGTGCGCGTAGCGGGCAAGGAATTTGTTGTTAACTTCGTCTGATGCAAAACCTTGAAAGAACGTCGTGAGGCTGATGAACGCGTCCATTTGTTCGGTTTCGCCAAGTTGGAAAATAATATTGAAAGCTCGCTCGTCGTATTTGCTCGAATTCAAGCGTCGACCGAAGAAGTACACTAAATGAAGGTCCTCTTCTTTTGCCCTTTCGACGATGCCGCGCAACACCTCAACCGCGATGACGTCGGATATTTCATTCGTCAATACCCCAATTCGCAGGCCGCGTGTATTGCGTTTCATTTGGTGGTTTCGAGCAGTTGCGTCAATTCAGCGTTAAGACGCTCCAGTTCAGTACAGCGGGCCAGCAACTCACGTTCGCGGTTATAGGCGTGCAGTGCAGATTTGGTGGTCATCACTAAGTCGACGTTGTCAAAGGGCTTTTCCAAAGAGCGGTAAAGATTGGCCTCATTGATGGTGCGCTTTACCCCATCCAGATCGCTTTGACCGGTGAGCATGATTTTGAAAGTGTTCGGGCTGCGTTCGTGCAAGCGCACCAAAAACTCATCGCCGCGCATGGACGGCATGATGAAGTCCGAAACAACAACACCAATTTCGCGCCCTTCTTGACGCAGTTCGTCGCAGATCTCCAGCGCCTCCTGGCCACTTTCTGCAATTTCAATCGTATAGGCGCTTCCGAGCGATTTGGAAAGCAGGGTGCGAAGGGCACTAAGCACTGTGGTGTCGTCATCGACACACAAGACAACTCCAGAAGACATGGTCTAAGGTTCCCTTTCAACCAACGCGTTGGCCAATTGAACTTGATTTTCTAAGTATGGCCCACTTTTCGAGAGCAATTTTGAAATTTTCAATAGCCATTTGCGGTCGGATTGGATGTAAGGCTACCGGATAGTGCGATTGCAGTACGTCCTGCGGACAGTCGCAAGCAAACTATGCTCTCTACGCGCAATGTGTTGTGGCTACAGCGGCAATCAAATGGTGAAAAAGTTGAAATGCCTGTCCGTTTCTAGTAACGTGCACTAGGGAGAGCATTGCCTTTGCTCTGATTCGCAACCTGTCACGCTCCATGACCCGTGCGGTTGATCTGGCCGATGCAGTAGCCAAGGGCGACCTGACCCAGACCATCGCCAGTGAAGGCAAAGACGAAATCGCCAAGCTCATGGATGCTTTGCGGGGAATGAGTCAGTCCTTGGTGAAAGTGGTGTCCAACGTGCGCGAGGGTTCGCAAGGCGTTGCCAACGCCAGTGCGGAAATTGCCCAAGGCAATAACGACCTGAGTGCGCGCACCGAACAGCAGGCCAGCGCGCTAGAAGAAACCGCTGCATCCATGGAGGAACTGAGCGCCACCGTCAAGCAAAACGCCGACAGTGCGCTGCAGGCCAATCAGTTGGCCATGAATGCGTCTTCCGTTGCCGTTAAAGGAGGCGCTGTCGTCGCGCAGGTGGTGGAAACCATGAAGGGGATCAACGAGTCGAGCAGAAAGATATCCGACATCATCAGCGTGATCGATGGCATCGCCTTTCAGACCAACATTCTTGCGCTCAATGCAGCCGTGGAAGCCGCGCGTGCCGGTGAGCAAGGCCGTGGATTTGCGGTAGTGGCGTCCGAAGTGCGTTCACTCGCTGGGCGAAGTGCAGACGCTGCAAAGGAGATCAAGTCGCTGATTAACGCAAGCGTCGAGCGTGTGGAGCATGGCACCGCTCTGGTCGACGAGGCAGGAACCACCATGTCAGAAGTGGTGGACTCGATTCGCCGCGTGACCGATCTCATGAGCGAGATCAGTGCGGCCAGCAACCAACAGGCGGCAGGTGTCGCGCAGGTCGGTGAAGCGGTGACCCATATGGACCAAACTACCCAGCAAAACGCAGCCTTGGTCGAAGAAATGGCCGCGGCGGCGAGCAGCCTGAAAAGCCAGGCGCAGGATTTGGTGCAAGTGGTAGCGGTGTTTCATGTCAGCGCGGGCGATTCGTCTGCGCGTGGGTTAGGTCTATCGCGCCCCGCTTCAGCGAATACCTATAACTACAAGCCAGCGCCAAACAAACCGCTTGCCAAACCACTCTCCAAGGTGCCACCTATGCGGCTCGCAGTACGAACTGCACCGGCGGCCAAACCTGTAGTGAATGCACCTACCCCAAAGGGTGGCGAAGATGACTGGGAAACATTTTGAGGCAATTTTTGAGTTGCGCCGACGTGTGTGAATTGGCACCAACTCTGTCAGTCTGACAATTCCTGGCCCCTATTTCGTAGTTTGAATAAGGCTTAAGGACTCCTGTGTAGTCGCAATATCTGGCTGTAGCCCTCGTGGAATGTGCGTTGGTTGCTATCAATTAAAGAGCAAAAAAGCACCAGACTCTTACTAGCTATCCAACTACTCTGGCAGCTTGTATGCCAGAGTAGTTACGGATGAATGTCACGACGACAAGTCCATGCTATGCGGCATCGCGTGCATTACAACCTTGTTGCGCCCACTTTCCTTGGCTTTGTAAAGCGCCTGGTCGGCAGAGCGAATCAAGTCGTTGAGCGTAGCGCCGGGTTGCCACTGGGCAATGCCCCCCGAAATTTGGATGACGAGCTCACGGCCGTCATGCAGCCGCAAGGGTGTGTCGGCTACGCTTTCGCGCAGGCGCTCAGCCGTCAAGTGGCCGTGCAGGATTTCAGTGCCGGGCATCAGCACAATCATTTCTTCACCGCCGTAGCGGGCACAGAGGTCGGTGGAACGCAGGTTTCGGCGCAGCAGGCGGCCCATGTGGCGCAAGGCCTCGTCGCCGCACGTGTGGCCGTATTGATCGTTGACCTTCTTGAAGTGGTCGATATCCACCATCAGCAAGGTCACGCTCTGGCCGGTGCGCTCGCATAACTCCAGCTGCTTGGGAAAAACATCTTCAAACCAGGCGCGATTGTGCAGGCCGGTCAGTGCATCGGTCTCGGCCTTGCTGCGGTATTGGCGCTGCAGTTCCAGGCTGCCCAGCAGTACGGCATTGTTTTCACGAATGCGACGCGCCAACACGTGGAGCAGGTTCAGGGCCATGACCTGCTGCACGGCCAGTATGCGCCATAGTACCGGCTTGGAGATGACCAGGAGATGGGTCGGAACGGATGCGACCACATAGGCCGAAGGCGCGCTGGCGTCGATGATGGAGAGCTCGCCGACACAGTCGCCGGGGCCCAGGCGTACCAGCGGGTTGGCGATCTTGGGCTCCAGGCAGACCAGCAATTCACCATGCAATACGATGTAGATATGGGTGTTGATGTGCTTGGGGTCCAGCAGCACGTGGCCGGGTTCGATCAATTGCACCCGGCTCTCACGCAGTTCGACGTCCAAGCTGCCCAAGTCGACCCCCTTGAACAGTCCGGAGCTTTGCAGAATGCTGGGAACTTGGTCGGGGTGGAAATCGGTTCTTTTCATGGCTCAGATTCTAGGAGAGCTGGGGTTGTTAGCGGATTTTCCACTATTGGCGGGTTCGTGAATGGAAACACTCGGATCTTGTTGCTTTGTCGGGGGGCAAGACTGCCGCCTGTGGCGTTAGACTTGTCGAATGCAGTTGGCCGCGCCAGCTGCAGCCATTGCAGGTTTAACCCACAACTCCACGGCAGGATAGAAAGATGATTTGCCCCAAGTGCTCCAGTGAGCAATCCGATGAAGTCCGCTGCCAAACATGTGGTGTTTACTTTGCCAAGTACAACCAATACCTGCAGGCACAGAAGAACAGTGAAGACGCTACGGATGACGAGGTGCACACGGACGACGGTCGAACGACTTCACCGATGCGATATGGCGCAATTGCGATTGTGCTGCTGATCATTGTCGCCGTCGTATTTTTTGTTACACGGCGGCATAAGCCAAAAGTGATTGTTCCCACGGCTGCTACTGAGCAAAGTGACGTCAAGGTCGAAACCCCAACCGACGGCGTTGCCACGCGGTTGCAAAAGTCTCATGCACCCCGCAGTCCTATCGAATCCGCACGCAACGCGACTGTGTTTATCGAAACCAAATGGAATACCTCGGGCTCAGGTTTTATTGTTTCTGCTGATTGCAAAGTTGTGACGAATAAGCACGTTATGGCCTACAACGCAGAGGAAATAAGACAAGGGCTCGAAAATTCACCGGCATTGGAAAGCAAATTTCGCGACGAGCACTATCGGCTGACACAAGAGCTACAGGTGCTTCGAATGCAATATGCTGAAAGCGTTCGAGAGGGCGGCCGTAACAGCGCGCAGTCGATTGCTCTGGCGGAAAAAATTAGCGTCGTGAGTAATGAGATTGCCAATCTGGGCGAGTCGTTTCGACAGCAAATTGCATCTGCCGCGGACCGCATGGCCTCCGAGAACCGCAACAAGAGCTACAAGGTTTCCCTCGTGGATGGCACGAGCTATGAGATTTCGCAGGTTAGCTTTTCCGAGACGACGGACTTGGCTTTCTTCACACTGCCCGACAAAAATTGCCCTTTCATCAAGCGCGGCAGTAGCAAAAATCTGATCCAGGGCGAGCGTGTGTTTACGATCGGCAGCCCCTCCGGCTTAACCTATACCGTGACCTCGGGAATTTTCTCCGGGTACCGTGAACGCAAAGATATGCGCTACCTGCAAACCGATGCCCCCATTAACCCTGGAAATAGCGGTGGGCCATTGATTACCGCAAACGGTGAGGTGATTGGTATCAACACGGCAATCCTACGCGACACCCAAGGCATCGGCTTTGCCATCCCCATAGAACAAATTGGAGACTGAGTGGAATGGGACCGCAGCCACACATCAGGTATCTATCGACCGACTGGCAACAATGGATTCAAACCAACCTGGCTCGCGGTTGTTCGACGGAGTCGCTGGTTGCGGAGATGGTCAAACAGAATTTCGACCCGGTCTTTGCTGGCGATTCGGTCTATCAACTTTCTATGCAGCGCAGTGCACCATTCGCCGACAACGTTGGTGCGCCAGGCGGTGCTGCATTTCAATCAGAGTATGTATACGAAACGCCTCGATTGCCGCAGACTGGCAACCGCATCACGACGCTGGATCGGGACGTGCGTGTGTCGTTTCGGATGGCAAAACCCGTGGTGACAGTTTTTGACGACATCTTGTCGCTGGATGAATGCGACGAATTGATTAGGCTCTCCAGCATCAAGCTCAAGCGCTCGACAATTATTGATCCGGTCACTGGTCGGGCAGAGGTCATCCCGGACCGCAGCAGTTACGGAACGTTTTTCGCCCTCCACGAGAATGAATTTGTCGCCATGCTTGACCGCCGTATTGCAGGCGTCATGCATTGGCCCGTCATCAATGGTGAAGGCATCCAAATCCTGAACTACAAGGTGGGCGGCGAATACAAACCGCACTTTGATTACTTTCCGCCAAACGATCCTGGCAGCAGCGAGCATCTGCTCAAGGGTGGCCAGCGGGTTAGCACCTTGATCATGTACCTGAATGACGTGGAAGCGGGTGGGGAAACCATCTTTCCGGATATTGGGCTGACCGTAACACCCAAAAAGGGTTCTGCAGTTTATTTTGAATACTGCAATAGCCACGGACAAGTCGACCCCATGACGCTGCACGGCGGCGCGCCGGTGACCGCTGGAGAAAAGTGGATCGCCACCAAGTGGATGCGGCAAAACCGCTACGGTTGACGCTGCTCTTCTGGTTCTCGTTGGCGGCAGTGTGTCACCGCAGTGCAAGTGTTGCCATGGAAGGCCGATGTCCGTCACCATTTAGCCTGAACACGGCAACGGACTGGACCAGTTCGTTGGCCTGTGACTTCAGGCTGCTTGCTGCCGCGGCCATCTGTTCGACCAAGGCTGCATTTTGCTGTGTGGCCTGATCCATCTGGGACACAGACTCGCCCACCTGCGCGACACCGGTGGCTTGTTCGGAACTGGCTGCGCTGATTTCGCCCATGATGTCGGTGACCCGCTTGATGGAAGAAACGACTTCGGCCATGGTGGAGCCCGCCTTGTCGACCAAGGCAGTTCCTTGCTCCACACGCTCCACGCTCGTGCCAATGAGGCCCTTGATTTCCCTCGCGGCTTCTGCAGAGCGACCTGCCAGGCTGCGCACTTCCGACGCAACGACAGCAAACCCACGCCCTTGCTCACCCGCACGCGCGGCTTCCACTGCAGCGTTGAGCGCCAGGATATTCGTCTGGAAAGCAATGGAGTCGATCACACTGATGATGTCAGAGATACGGCGCGATGATTCGTTGATGCCTTTCATGGTCTCGACCACTTCGCCCACCACGGAGCCACCCTCTACGGCGATGGACGATGCACTTTGTGCCAATTGGTTGGCCTGGCGTGCCGAGTCGGCATTTTGCTTGACGGCTGCCCCCAGTTCTTCCATGCTGGAAGCGGTTTTCTCCAGTGCACTGGCCTGTTGCTCGGTACGTGCCGACAAATCGTTGTTGCCTTGTGCGATTTCGGCGCTGGCGGTAGCCACATTGTTTGCATTGCTCTGAACAACCTGAACGATGCCCCCAAAACTGACTTGCATGCGGTGCATGGCCCGCAGCAGACTGATGGTCTCGTCATTGCCCGACGGATGCACCACGGATGTCAAATCGCCTTCCGCCAGACGATCTGCTACGCGAACGGCCTGCGTCATGGGGTCGGCCATTTGATTTGCAAGCCACACCGATGCGAAGACCAGCAAAGCTGCTGCCAAACCCAGCCCAATTCCTACATGCCACTTGGCTGCGCTGGCCCGTGAGGTCACTTCAACGCTGAATGCTTCCACGTCTTTTTCAATGGCACTGCTTTGCTCCTCCATCACCACTTCCAGATTCTTGAAGGCCTTTTGGAAATCGGCTACCGACGCTTGCGCCTGCGTGGCGTTGACCGTGGCGAGCTGTTGTACGTGCGCGGCGGATTCAACGTAGGCCTTGAGTGCGGGGCCAAGCTTGACGGCCACGCTTCTGGCATGGTCAGTCAACGGCAACGCCTGCATGTCGAGCAGCGCCTTGTTGAAATTTTTGGCATGCTCTACCAAGTCTTTCTGCGATTCCGCCAGGTCTTCTGCGTTATTGGTTTGTGCGCTGAGCAGCGCGAGCAATACATCGCCGCGTATCGCGTCGTGCATCATGTCGGCCTCTTGGCTTTTCTGCAGAGCCAAGCCCATGCTGATGGAATTGTCAAAGGCCACAGAAAGCTTGGAAGCATTCATGAGGCCGGTGGCACCGACAAGTGCAGTGGTCAATAGCCCCACCGCGCCCAACAACAAAATTTGGCTACGAAGTTTCATGTGCTGCCCCCTCTTGATGTTGGCATCTTAGCGAGATGATCCGCCTTTGCCAATCACGATAGAGGGCCCGCGGGCAAGACCATGGGCTTTTGCGGAGTGACTACTGGCAAAAAGTGCCTCAAGCCCTCGTGCAATATGCCTTATATGCTATCAAAAGAGTAGCTATATTCCACATGGAAATCAGTAGAGCAGCACATTGACCAGCGTGAGGCAAGCTACGCGATGCACGACTGAGACATGCGCCGGTCAAGCTGCGTACTTGGCCAGAAACCCCCGGAGATCCCGGAATTCGGGCAGCCGCTCGGTCAAGGTTTCGTGATCCCAATCCCACCAAGCGGTGGACTCCAATGCCTCGGCAATAGGGCGTGGAAACCGGTAGCGAATCAACTTGGCGGCCACACCGCCAACAATGGCGTAGGGCGGCACGTCTTTTGTCACGACTGCGTTGCTGCCAACCACTGCACCGTTGCCAATGCGCACGCCAGGCATGATGACGGCACCATGGCCGATCCAGGTATCGTGGCCAATGGTGACCCGCTGCTTGCGCCGCCATGCAAAGAAATCAGACTCATCCTGCTCAGCCATGCCAAACATGACGGGCCGGTAGGTGAAGTGGTGCAGTGTAGGGCGCTCCATGGGGTGAAAGCCAGGGTTAATGCGCACCATGGCCGCAATGTTGGAAAACTTGCCTATGTCAGTAGACATCAGGTCGCAATGTTCTTGCAGATACGCGTAGTCATCCAGCAAGCAGTCTCGCATGCGCGCATGAGCACCCACCTGGGTGTATCGGCCAAAGCGACAGTCGCGCACCGTGGCACCCGACGCAATCGTCGGCTCAAGCGTTAACCGCACGGCGGGTGTAGTGTTGTGGGATTCAATATGGGTGTACTGCATGGCAAGCGTGCTCTTCAATTCGGTTGCATTTCAATGTGCGCGATGGCCTGCCAGCCAGGTCTCCAACACCATGGGTGTGCCCACGCGCGTCATGCGGACACGCAGTACATCGGCACGTAGGCCCGCCTTTACCTCGCCGCGATCCTGCATGCCGATGGCGTGCGCAGCATTGCGTGTTACGGTTTGCACAGCCTTGGGCAAGGACCAGCCATCCAGTTGGCCCAACATAAAGGTGGCGAGCAACAAGCTGCTGGGAACGTAGTCCGATGAAAAAATGTCCAGCAAGTCGTGCTGTGCCAATTCGGCTGCCGATACGTTGCCAGAATGAGACCCGCCCTTGACCATGTTAGGACCGCCCATGACGATGGCTAGGCCCGCAGCACGTGCCGCACGCGCGGCCTCGAGTGTGGTGGGAAATTCTGATATTCCAACGCCTTCCGAGATTGCTAGGCTCACATCGCTGAGCAAGGTGTCGTCGTGGCTGGCCAGTGGAACATTGCGCTCTTTGCTGGCCTTCACGATGACCTGCCGGTGCGGAAGTGCATAGGCTTGTTGATCGGCGCGGCGTTCGGCAACCATGGCGTCAAACGCGGCGTCGGAGTAGCTGCCGTTGCGCTCAGAATAGCGCCGGTAGCTGGTCAGGTTTCGCCATTGGCGCTGGCCGGGTGTGTGGTCCATGACGCTCACGATCTTGAGCAAGGGGTCGTCCGTGTACTGGTGAAAGACTTCCAGAATGTCGGGGGCCGATACCTCACAGCGCAGGTGCAGCCAGTGGTCGACGCGCATCAGCCCTTCGTCGCGGCACTGGTGCAGCGCGGCAATAGAGGTGTGCTGGGTCTGGCAGCGCGCGCCGCCGGCGTCCAGGTCGCCGAGCACCACAGAATCCAGCACCGTCGTAATGCCGGCCGCTGCGCACTGGGCGTCGTGCACGATCATTGCAGAGTGAGCATTCCATATGACGCCAGGGCGTGGTACCAAATGCTTTTCCAGGTTGTCGGTGTGCAGCTCTACCAGGCCGGGCAGCAGCCAGTCGCCGCCCCAGTCCTGCGCGCCGGGCAGTGCCGAGTCGCCACGGTCTACAGAGTGGATGATGCCGTCTTGCAGGCATACAGTGCCTAAAAATTCTTCTTCGCCCGTGACGATGCGGGCATTGCGGATGATGTGTTCGGTCATATCGTGGTCCTTACAAACTTGGGGGTATGCGGTGGCGTTCAACGTCAAAGCAGCGGGTGGCCACAGCGTGGCGCACTTCGTCATCGTGAAAAATTCCAACGATGGCGCTGCCATTGGAGCGGGCTTCGTGGATCAGCTCGACCACCACGCGGCGGTTGTCGGCATCAAGCGAAGCCGTGGGTTCATCCAACAAGAGCACAGGTGCTTGGGTGATCATGCCGTGGGCAATGTTCACGCGCTGCTGCTCGCCGCCAGAGAACGTGGCGGGTGGCAAATGCCACAGGTGCTCATGCAAATTCAATCGCGTGAGCCAGTGCGCGGCCTGCGCGCGTGCTTGCGCGGCACTGTGCCCGAGGCGGCGCAGAGGGTCAGCCACGATGTCGAGCGTCGATACGCGCGGTATGGTGCGCAGGAACTGCGACACGTAGCCCATGGTGCGCCTGCGCACATCAAAAACCTCGCGTGGCAGGGCCGTTGACAGGTTGACCCAATTGTTGTGGTGGCGAATCCGTACGTCGCCACTGGTGGGTGCATAGTTTCCGTACAGGCAACGCAGCAAGGAGCTTTTGCCGCTGCCGGAATGCCCCGTGAGTGCAAGGCATTCACCCGGCTGCACATGCAGGTCAATGTTGGAGAAGACAGGTAGTTCCAGCCCTGCGCGTGCATGCAGCGTAAAGGTCTTGCACAGGGCAATGGTTTCAATAGCGGCGGTTGTGTGATCGGTCATGGTGTGAGTACCGAGGAAACGAGAAGTTGGGTATAGGGGTGCTGCGGGTCGTCCAGCACACGGTCGGTCAGGCCTTGCTCCACTACCAGGCCATCCTTCATGACCAGCATGCGCTGGGCAAGCAGGCGGGCTACCGCAAGGTCGTGGGTGACCACCACGGCGGCCAATTGCAGTTCATCCACCAACTCGCGCAGCAAGTCCAGCAAGCGGGCTTGTACCGAGACATCCAGCCCCGTGGTGGGCTCGTCCATGAATACCAGTCGGGGGTGCGTCACCAGGTTTCGGGCGATTTGCAGGCGCTGTTGCATACCACCCGAATAGGTGGCTGGCAGGTCGTCGATGCGGTTCGCGTCCAGTTCGACACGCTGCATCCAGTCCACCGCCTGGCTGCGCAATCGCCCGTAGTTGCGGGCACCGAGGGCCATCAAGCGTTCACCGATATTGGCACCACCCGATACGTTCATGCGTAGGCCGTCGCGGGCATGCTGTTCCACAAAGCCCCAGTCTGTACGTGCCAGCCAGCGCAGACGTGCCTCCGACAGGTCGGCCAGGTCAACCAGCTGCGAACTTTCGGCGGCATCCTCTGAGCGCACATCGTAATGAACCGATCCCGCATCGCAGGCATGGCGTGCAGCCAATAGCCGTAACAAAGTGCTTTTGCCGGAGCCCGACTCGCCAACGACGGCCAGCACTTCGCCAGGGTACAAATCAAAACTGACACCACGACAGGCCCACCGCGGCTTGCCTTGGTGGATGAAAGACTTGCCGGCATCGCGTACCGACAGCAGAACAGCAGGCGTTGTCATGCAGCCTCCTGTTGACCAAGAACATCATTCACAGTGACAGCCTGTTGGTCACCCACTTCGCCAGCATTGCGACGGTCTTCGCAGTAGTCGCTGTCAGAGCACACAAACAGACGGCTGCCTGCGTCATCGACAATCATTTCATCCAGATAGCTTGTCGTTGCACCGCATAGGGCGCAGGCATGGTCCCATTGCAGCCCAAAGGATTGGGCTGAGCAAGATTGAGTC
>CAYXWW010000025.1:0-14386 GCA_964468905.1 uncultured Rhodoferax sp.
CAACCCTGACGGCGCGCGGCTCGCTTGGGACGGGGAAGTCCCTTTCATTCGTTAGCGAGCAGCAAATATGTCGATAGCCCGCTCCATGAGCACCATGTAAGGCTGATCCAGCATGGGGAGTGTTACTGCAATACCGACCATTCCGACACCTAGTGTGATTGGAAAGCCCACCGCAAAAATATTCATTTGGGGTGCAACGCGCGAAACGATACCCAGCGCCATATTGACAAACATGAGCATGCCAACCATGGGCAGAGCAATCCACAGGGCACTTGCAAACAAATCTGCCCCCAAAGTCTGTAGCTTCATGTGCTTGAGAGTGTCTAAAAAACTTTGGTCGACCGGGAACGACTGGAAGCTCCGCACGATGGCAAAAAGCACCATGAGGTGCCCGTTCATTGCCAAGAATAAAAGTGAAGTCATCTGGCCAAAAAACCGGGCAACGGCGCTGGTCTGGGCCCCAATCGTAGGATCGAAAAATGCTGCAAAGTTCAGTCCCATCTGAAAGCCAACGACTTCGCCCGCCAGTTCAACCGCCGCAAAGACCACCCGCACCGCAAACCCAATTGCCAGACCAACCCCGACCTGCTGAACGGCGACACCCAGTGCCATCGGGTCATTAAAGCCAACCACGGGCATATTGGGCAAGCTTGCCTGCGCCGCCAGTGCAACAAAAAACGCCAGTGCGATTTTTGCGCGAACCGGGAAAGCGCGTGAAGAAAATACCGGCGCAGCGGTAAAGACAGCAATGACCCGCAAGAAAGTCCAAAATACAGGTGAGATCCACGCAGCCAGTTGCGCTTCGGTGACGGAGATCACGATGGGTTTGGCACTACTAGACAACAACCCCTGGAATAGCCTCAATGGTCCGGCGAATATATTCAACCAGCATTGTGAGCATCCAAGGACCCGCAATCGCAAAGACGGCAATCACAGCAATCAGTTTGGGTACAAACGCCAAAGTCGCTTCATGAATCTGCGTCACCGCCTGAAACAGGCTGACCAAAAGACCTACGACCAACGCTGTTCCCAGCACTGGGGCAGATACCATCAACAACATCAGCAGCGCGTCTTGACCCATCGTTAAGACCATTTGTGAATTCATCGCACATCTCCCCCGCTACATCACAAAACTGGCAGCCAACGAACCAATCAGCAAATTCCACCCGTCGGCTAATACAAACAACATCAATTTGAATGGCAAAGCCACCAGTACGGGTGACAACATCATCATTCCGAGCGACATCAGCACGCTTGCAACCACGATATCAATCACCAGGAAGGGGATAAATATCATGAATCCAATTTGGAACGCGGACTTGAGCTCGCTGATAACAAACGATGGGACCAATACCCGCATTGGGGCAGTTTCCGCTTTGGCGTCAGGCCCCAACTTTGCCAACTTGGCAAATAGTGCGAAATCGGACTGCCGGGTCTGCTTGACCATAAATCCGCGGATAGGCCCCTCACCCCGCTCCAACGCCTGTTCAAACGTAATAGCGTTCTTCGTCAGCGGCAAGTAGGCATCGTCATACACCTTGTCCAAAGTAGGCCCCATGACAAAGAGTGTCAAGAAAAGTGACAGCCCGACGATGACTTGATTGGGCGGAGACGACTGCGTTCCCAAGGCTTGTCGTAAAAGCGATAGCACGATCACGATGCGGGTAAAGCCGGTCATCATCAACAATACTGCTGGCAAAAACGATAGTGCAGTAAAGAATACCAATGTCTGCACCGGTACAGAGAAACTCATATTAGAGCCACCTGTACCCACCAGCAGCGGCAGTTGCCCAGCAGTCTGCGCGATGCCTGTGCCGTGCAAGACAGTCAACAAGACGGCTGCCAGTGCCCTGCCGCCAAATGCAACACGTTTCACGCCGATCCCCTCAATTCGCTGGACACGGTATGCGCATCATCAACACCACGAGGCAGCTGTGCGGAAGATTCAATGCCTCCGTCCTCATGGAACCGATCCAATTCAGCGCGATGTAGACAGGTAATATTCTGTGCTGTCACACCGAGCGTCAACCATACCCGCCGCCCTTCGGGCCCCACTTCGACTGTCACGACCCGTTGTTGCGGTCCAACTGCCACTGCCGAAATGAAACGTGATTGACCCGTATCAGCGATGGTGCCATTGGCGACGCGTAGCTTTAGCCACTTCAAGACGAATGGCAAAGAAATCAATAACGCAAGAAATAGAGCGACCGAGACGAGTGAACCTGTCATAGATTTTCGCTAGCTCTTGCTGACACGACGCAGCCTTTCGGACGGCGTCACCACATCTGTCAGTCGTATACCAAATTTGTCGTTGACAACCACGACTTCACCTTGTGCGATCAAATACCCGTTAACCAATACATCCATCGGCTCACCCGCCAACGCATCAAGCTCCACCACCGAGCCTTGGCCCAATTGCAAAATGTGCTTGATCGGCACTTTGGTCCGGCCTAGTTCTACCGACAATTGAACCGGTATGTCCAAAACCATGTTGATGTCGTGGATGGGGGCATCTCCCCCTCCTCCGACCATGGATGAAAATGGCTTGGGGCCGTCTCCCGCCAGCACCCCCCCCTGCCCATCACCGGCTCCGGGTTCAGTGGCCTTCTGCTCCAAGAGCGCTTCAGCCCAGTCGGCCATGCCGTCGTCGGCGGCAACTTCATCAGGTTTGTCTTCAGATGCCATTTCTTTCTCCCAACCAGTTTTGGTCATTGCCTCGCAAGGCCTTGTCTATGCGAATGGCGTACTTGGAATTGTGCGTGCCGTATTGACATTCAAAAATCGGCACTCCGTCAATCGTCGCTTGAATGCTTGGCTCGCGCTCCAGCTCAATGAAATCACCTTTTTTCATGGACAACAGTTGCTCCACTGTCGCATCGGCCTTCGCAAGTTGCGCCACAAGTGTGACTTCTGCAGCCTGTATCTCCCGGGTAAGCACGTTGACCCACCGCCGATCCACTTCAATGGAATCGCCTTGTGTGGACGAGTAGAGCACATCACGGATCGGCTCCAACGTGGAATAAGGAAAACAAAAATGGATGGCACCTGTAATATCGCCAATCTCCAACTGAAACGACGTCGAGATAACGATTTCACTAGGGGTCGCAATATTTGCAAACTGCGGCTGCATTTCCGAACGCTGGTAATCCAACTCCAGCGGGTAGATTCCCTTCCACGCCTTCTTGTATTCAGACGAAATAACGTCGACCAAACGGTTGATTACCCGTTGCTCGGTCGCTGAAAAGTCTCGTCCCTCAATGCGGGTTTGAAATTTTCCAATACCGCCGTACAGCGTATCGATCACACCGAAAACCAAAGCCGGTTCACATACGATCAAACCACTTCCACGCAATGGACGAATCGCCACAATATTGAAATTAGTGGGGACTGCCAACTCCCGTAGAAACGCGCTATAGCGTTGGACCGTAACCGGCCCCACTGAAATTTCCGGGCTGCGGCGGATGAAATTGAACAGGCCGACGCGCAGGTTTCTCGTAAATCGTTCGTTGACGATTTCCATGGTGGGCATGCGCCCGCGAACAATCCGCTCCTGGCTGGATATGTTGTATGCCCGCACCTCGCCATGCTCTGGCGCGTCTTCGACCGTCTTCTGGCTCTCGCCAGTAACGCCTTCAAGAAGGGCATCAACTTCTTCTTGGGAAAGGAACGACTCACTCATATGGCAATACCTGTGAACTCGCTACTGAACAATAAAGCTCGAAAACAACACACCAACCACCGGAAACTCCGCATGGTCTGATTTGGCTTTGGCCTTCTTCTTTTTCTTGGCTGCAGCCGCTTCATCATGATCCTCTTCCCCCCCGCCAAATGGCAACGAGGTTTCGCGCAAAATATCCTTTGCGAGCTGCTGTTTACCTTCTGGTTTGAGTAACTCTTCTGCCGTGCGCTGTGACAGTAGCAACAAGATTCCACTGCGAATCGTTGGCAAATAGGCTTTCACTTTATCAGCGGCCTGCGCATCGCTTACCTCCAAAGTGATGCCAACCTGCGCGACACGCTCGCCGCCTGGATCTGCCAAATTGACCACCATGTTGTCCAAGGGCAAATACGCTGGGGGCGCTTTAGGCTTGCCATGGTCTGCCGCCTTTGCCACTGGGGCATCCTCGCCTTCCTCAGCTGCTGCACGTTGCTTGCTAATGTAAAAAAAAGCCCCGCCACCGCCAAGCGCAAGTACAACCACCGCGCCAATAATAATGACCAACAGCTTTTTGTTTTTGGGAGGCGCCTTGGCAGCCCCACCATCTTCGGTGGCATCAGGTTTCGCAGACACATCGACTCCTCAATTGAAAGTAAGGCCACTCGTCAGCCCCGCCATTGCCTCTATAAGGGATAAGAACACAAATCCCTCGACCCTAATAGCGCCAATAGTGACACATTCCAAGCTCTTACACAAAAAGATCCAGTGCGCCCCGGGTTATACGGTTCCCACCAGCCATCCTATCTGCAACACCAGACTGTTGGGAAACAACAACCGACTGCCGCAGCCCCTGCCGTGACCTGCGTTCCGAGTCGCCAGCGTCACCAGAGCCGGAGGTACCCACCGACACGCCGGTCAATACCAGTCCCTCGCGCTGCAGCAAGTCCTTTAAGTGGGCGCTTGCGCCGTCCAAAGCCGATCGAGCTACGGCTTCATCCGTCCGAAAAGCGATGGTTGCCTCGTTGCCATGCATGCGGATGCTGACTTCCACGGGATCGAGTCCAATGCCGTCCAGTTTCATCTCTGCATTTTGCACATCGTTATTGATCCAGTAGGCAACCTTTTCTGCAACATAAAAGTCTGTCGGCGTCACGGGCTCAATTGAACCTGCGGTTTGTACGGATTGCGCTGTGGGCGCATAGGTCTGAACCGCGGAGCCACCCTCCGGTGCATTGGACTTGAAGATTGTGTGTTCGCGTGTCGACTCCTCGCGTCGCACAGACACCGGCGCATTGGCCATCGTCAAGGCAGTCGCAAGTGGTGTTTGCAGTTGCTCAACAGCACGCGCAGAAAGCATTGCAGTGCTGCGCGCATCTGGTCTTTCTGCACTTTGCACGGTTGCTACTAGAGCAGCTTGAAGTGAATTGGTCTTTTCGCCCAACTCCTTGTGCAATCTCCCGGTCCTTGCAATTGCTTCAGAGGCTGTATCGCTCTCCCCATTCGCAGCCGTCATGGCGCGCAGCTGTGCTTCCATACTGGTCGCAGGCTTCCCACCAGACGATGCACCCGAAGCGACGACCGCTTTCAACTCCGGATTGCCCGCCTCTAGCTTTGTCGCAGTGCCGGACGCCCACTGCCGCGACTGCGCCAACAATGCTGTAGCTTGTGGTGGCAGTTCAGTCAACTGATTCGTAGCATCCAATGCGGAAGATGCAGCCGCGGCAGTTGCCGCATCAGTCACCAGCGGGTTGGCTTTGACATCGCTTTCAGATCCTGTTCCCTGCAATAGCTTTCCGATTGCATCGTCCAGTGCAGATCCAAGTTCAAACTCGCTGGCAGATGCATCCTCCGCGCTTGCTCCCAACAACCCCAAAGCATCTTTGTCGATGGCAGTTGGTTTTTTGTCGCGCGCTATGCCGGCCTGCGCCATGGGATCGACCGGCGCGGGCGTAGTTGCAACAGCGGGCGCAGGGTTGTCGATTGATGCGAGTACCGCCATAAACCCGCCGGATGATCCTTGCCCCTGGCCGTCCGATGAACCCACTCTGTTGCGGGCATGCTGACCATCCGCGCTGGATGCAGGTCGTGAGGTGTTTTGTGCTGATCCGGTTTCAATAGTCATGGCTTTCTCCACTCATTGGTCGTGCGCGGTTGCGCGTGTATTGCAGCGCTGCATATTCGTCTGTGTGGCGTTGTTCGCGCCGCTGTTGCTTGCGAACAACCACTGCTTGTCGTACCTTCAAAACCTGGTTCAGGCCCGAGAGGCGAATTTCTGCCCTTAGCAAATTGGATTTGGCCTGTGCCAGCTGGCTTTGCGTATTGGCAAGCACACCGGCCTGCATGCCAATCGCATGTTGCAATCTATCCATAAATTGGTATTGGTGGCGCACCAACTCCGCGGACAACCCGCGTGCGGCAGACGCTGTCCAGCGGGCATCAGTATCCAATGCATAGCCTTCCAACTGCGCCATCTGACCCTTCGCATGGGTCAAGCCTCGTTCAATGCGCGCCACAATCTTGACCAACTCGTCCCGCTGGAGCGACGCATGTTCAATAGCCAGCTGAACGCTTTTTAACGCAGACATAGATGGCTTTCACGGGGTTGCATGGCTATACCGTCCCGAAATTGAGATTGGTTGCGGCGTCCATTTCATCCAACACGGAGTCAATGGGCGCGGCCTCATACATGTCTTGCTGCAGGAACTGGGTCATTGCATCGTGCAGATTGATTGCCTCGTCGAGGGCTGGATCTGCCCCTTGTGCATAAGCACCAATCTGAATCAAATCGCGACCCCGCTCATACCGGGAATAGATGGCGCGGAAACGCCTTGCCAATTCAAAATGATCGCGCGACACCACGTTGTGCATGACGCGCGACGCCGACTGCTCGACATCAATGGCAGGATAGTGACCGGCCTCCGCCAGGGCGCGTGACAGGACGATGTGCCCATCCAGAATAGCCCGCGCCGCGTCCGCAATCGGATCTTGCTGATCGTCCCCTTCGGTCAACACGGTATAGAACGCTGTAATGGAGCCCACCCCATTCAATCCGTTGCCGCTACGCTCCACCAACTGTGGCAGTTTTGCAAAACATGACGGCGGATAGCCCTTGGTAGCAGGCGGCTCGCCAATCGCCAATGCAATCTCACGCTGGGCCATGGCAAATCGGGTCAACGAATCCATCAGCAACAACACGTGTTGACCACGGTCCCGAAAGCTCTCCGCAATAGCTGTGGCATAGGACGCACCCTGCAAGCGCAATAGTGGTGGCGCATCAGCCGGTGCGGCCACAACAACCGAACGCGCACGCCCCTGCTCACCCAAAATGTCTTCAATGAATTCTTTAACCTCTCGCCCCCGCTCGCCAATCAGCCCCACCACAATCACATCTGCTTTGGTGTAACGGGCCATCATGCCCAGCAAGACACTTTTGCCGACGCCCGAGCCAGCAAATAGCCCGATGCGTTGCCCGCGCCCAACGGTGAGCAACGCATTGATGGCCCGCACCCCTGTGTCCAGGTGTCTCCGCACCGGTGCACGGTCCATGGCGTTGATGGGCTTGCGATCCAAGGGCCGGGACACAACGTCTTCGATGGGACCCAAACGATCCATGGGCATGCCTTGTGCGTCTACAACACGCCCCAAAAGTCCGTCACCGAGCGGTAGGCGCAACATCCCCGCGTCCCCTGCAGCGCTGGTTGCTTCTTCGTCACCCAATCGCGGCACCGGTATATATGCTGCGGCAGGCGCTACGCCAGCACCGCTGGACAGGCCATGAACATCACCAGCTGGCATCAGGAATGCGCGGTCTCCTGCAAAGCCCACCACCTCCGCCAACACGGTTGGCCTCGCTTTCATTGACACCACGCATTGAGAGCCCACAGGTACGCGGATGCCGCGTGCCTCCAAAACCAGGCCGGTTAGCCGCGTGAGGGTGCCGCGCACCTCCAGGCTACTGTCAGCGGCCACGCTGTGGCGGGCCCGATCAAGATATTGCGACCACTTCTGGGCTGGGTCAACGGTGTCAGTCGTCTGCATGGTTTTCCTCCCAGGCCGACTCCAGCCCCAGCCGTGCTACGGCACGACTCCATCGTTTTTCCAGTGTTCCGTCTACAACCGTCCCAGCAGCTTCCACCAGACAGCCGCCGCGGGTAACCGTTGCATCGGCCAACAAGGTCAATTCCAAAGCCGAGAACTCCTGCCGGAGCACAGCCTCCAGCACATCCAGGTCCAATGGATGAAGGCGCACGACGGCCGCTTTGCAATCCACCGCCAGGATGCCCAGCGCCTCACGAATAACCGGCTGCAAGGCATTGGGATTGACGGACAACTCATGGCGCAGCACCTGCCGTGCCAGTTCACACGCCAATTCAAGCACCCCACGCGCCATCACCTGCTCCGATTCGGCGATCTGCGCTGTCGCGGATGCAAACAACTGACCAAACTGTTGGGCCGCTTCCTGGCCTTGCGTCTCAATGTATTCGTTGATCTGGCGCTGCCCCTCCAGGGTAGCCTGGGCATGACCCTGCGCATAGCCCTCGGAGAAGCCCAACTGGCGGGCGGTGTTATCCCGCATTTGCTCTTCAGCTTCTTCGCGCGCCTTAACCTTTGCCGCGAATCGGACAGACGCCTGATCGACCGCGCCAAAATCCCAGCCGATGGCGGATGCAACGTCCTCGCTGGAGATAAAGCGGTTGTGGGTACGTGTCATCAGACCATGGCGTCGTCGCCACCTCCGCCGCCAATCACAATCTGCCCCTCGTCCGCCAAGCGGCGCACCGTCTTGAGCACTTCCTTCTGTTGCGCTTCCACTTCGGATAGCCGCATGGGACCGCGAGATTCCAGGTCTTCGCGCATGGTCGCCGCAGCGCGCGACGACATATTGGCCAGAATCTTCTCTTTGAGTTCTGGCTGCGCTCCCTTCAACGCAACGATCAGCACATCGGAAGAAACTTCCTTGAGCACCATCTGAATCGCCTTGTCGTCGAGCTTGAGCACGTCGTCGAATACGAACATCTTGTCCATGATCTTCTGGGCCAACTCGGCATCATGGTTGCGAATCGATTCAATGACCGTGCCCTCGATCACCGTGCCCATCAAATTGATCATTTCGGCAGCGGTCTTGACTCCGCCCAGAGACGACTTGCGTATCTTGTCGCCACCGGCCAACACCTTGAACAGCACTTCATTCAAATCCTTCAGCGCGGTGGGTTGAATGCCTTCCATCGTGGCCACCCGCAACATCACTTCGTTGCGCTGGCGTTCAGTGAGGTTCTTCAGCACGTCCGCTGCCTGGTCATAGTCCAGGTGGACCAAAATCGCGGCAACAATTTGCGGGTGCTCGTTGCGCAACAATTCAGCCACGGACAAGGGGTCCATCCACTTCAGGCTTTCGATGCCCGACACGTCACCACCTTGCAAAATCCGGTCGATCAACAGGGCTGCCTTGTCATCACCCAGCGCCAATTTCAATACGGATCGGACATAGTCACCCGAGTTCGAAACCAGCAAGCTTTGCGAGGCCGCGACACCGGTGAATTTGGTAACCACCTCGTCCACGCGCTCGCGCGTAATCTGTGTTGTCTTGGCAATCGCCTCGCCCAGCTTTTGCACTTCCTTGGGCGACAGGTGCTTGAACACTTCTGATGCTTCTGCCTCTCCCAGAGACATCATCAGAATTGCTGCGTCTTGTAATCCGTCGTCTTGTGCCATGGTGCTATTTTGCGTCGATCGTCAGGCCGGTGCTTCGCCATTCATCCACGTTTTGATGATGTTTGCAACAGCTGCAGGGTTATCCCGGGTCAATTGGCGTGCATCGTCGAGTTGCTTCTCTTGGGCAGAAACCTGCGCCACATCATTGGCAGCTCCGGGCCCTGACAATTGAGGGCGCTCTGGCATTTCAGATTCCATGGCATCGAGTTGGTTCAACCGGACGTTATTGCCGGCAACGGCCCCAACCGGTGCGGTACCCATTGCCTTGATGGCCGGGCGGATGACGCCCATCAACACCAAGGCGCCAAACAGCAGCGTACCCAAGGGCCACGCGAAGCTGCGGGCAAGGTCCACAACCTCTGGCTGACGCCATAAGGGCACGTCGGCGATTTCAACCTTCTCTGACGCAAACGCAGCGTTGACCAAATTGACCGAATCCCCCCGCTCCTTGCTAAAGCCAATGGTTTCGCGCACCAGAGCTGTCATCTTCTCCATCTGCGCATCGGTCAACGGCACACTGGTACTCTTGCCCTTGTCATTGGTCGTGACCGTGTTGTTCAAGACGACGGCGGCATTGATCCGTTTGATCATGCCCGAGGCTCCTTTGACGACCCGTATGGTCTTGTCCACCTCGTAATTGATGATCGACTCACGCTTTCCACCACCCGCCAACGGTGCTTGTCCGTTGGCAGCAAGGGGCTGCGCTGCACCGTTGATGGGGGCCGACGACGCGCCTGGTGGTTGATTGGTCGTGGCACCGGGCACGCCGGATGGCGGACTGCTGGCTGCGCCGGCGGAACTCTCCACAATCTGCTGGCTGCGCACGGCGCTCACCTCAGGCGATTGATTTGGCTTGTGCGATTCGGTCGTGGACTCGGTTTGCGAGAAGTCCAGCTCGGCCGTGACCTGCGCCTTAACGTTTTGCCGCCCCACAATGGGTTCCAAAATGTCCAAAATCCTGCGGCTGTACAGCTGCTCCACCTGGCGAACGTGCTGCAGCTGCTCGGCATCCACGCCCAACGCACCGCCCGAGCCATCCGCCGGGCTAGACAGCAGCTTGCCCGTGTCATCGAGCACGCTGACAGCTGAGGGGCTCATTTCCGGCACACTGGAGGCAACCAAATGAATGATGCCCGCCAACTGCGTACGGTCCAAGGTGCGGCCACCGTGCAAACTCAGCAAAACCGAGGCAGAGGGCTTTTGCTGCTCGCGGAAAAAGCCATTTTGGTTGGGCAGCGCCAAATGCACCCGGGCATTTTGGACCGAAGACAGCGCCTGTATGGAACGGGTCAACTCCCCTTCCAGCCCCCGTTGAAACGTCAATCGCTCCTGAAATTGCGTCATGCCAAAGCGGTTGGACTCCATCATTTCGAATCCATTGACAGAACCCTTGGGCAAGCCCAAGGAGGCCAGTTTGAGCCGCACATCATGGACACGGTCAGCCGGAACCAGGATTGCGCCACCACCTTCGGCATGCTTGTAGGGCACATTCATGGTACCCAGCTGGGCTATGACCGCACCGCCATCTTTGTCTGCCAAATTGGAATACAAAACACGCCACTCCGCCTGGCGCCCCATGACGAGCCCCACGACACCAATCGCCACAAACAGAACAATCCCCATGGCGAGGCGCAAGCGCTGCCCTTGGTCCAGACCGGCCAAGCGCTGCGCAAGGGTGGGATTGACGGGAAGGGTAGCTACTGCTGGCATGTTGGGTTTCCGGTAAATTCCAATGCAAGAGGCAAGTTGTGCCGCATGAATGGGATTGATTATTCGACCCACCTCCGAAAACATTAGGGTAATAAGCACCGCCTTTGCCTGCCAATTCAAAATAATGGCCCGCCCGGTCGGGTAATACGATTGCCCAACCCAATCAACCAGGGAGATCCACCATGGATTTCAAGCTCAGCCCCGTCACCATGCCGACCACGGTCCGCCCCAGCACCGGTGTGCGCCCCGGCGCGTCGGCAAGCGTAGACCGTGCAAACGGCGGCTTCTCCGGCGCGCTAAAAGATGCCTTGGGCTCCGTCAGCGCTGCGCAAAATGACGCAACCCGCCTGCAACAAGAAGTGCAGATGGAAAACCCCAAGGTCAGCCTGGAGCAGACCATGGTCGCCATCCAGAAAGCGCAAATCGGTTTTCAGGCCACTTTGCACGTCCGCAACCGCATGGTTCAGGCTTACACTGACATCATGAATATGCAGGTATAGTCAACAAAATAGGCCTCTAGCCCTCGTAGAATGTGCGCAAGTAGCTATCAAACCTATAGCAGTAAATTTGACATGAAAGCGAATCCACAATGAAGGCAGTCATACTGGCTGGTGGCTTGGGAACCCGGATATCCGAAGAAACCGACACCAAGCCCAAGCCCATGGTTGAGATCGGCGGCAAGCCCATTTTGTGGCACATCATGAAAATCTATTCCGCCCATGGCGTGAACGATTTTGTGATCTGCTGTGGCTACAAGGGCTACCAAATCAAAGAGTATTTCGCCAACTACTTCCTGTATATGTCAGACGTGACGTTTGACATGAGCAAGAACACCATGGACGTACACCAGCGCAGCGCCGAGCCCTGGCGCGTCACGCTGGTTGATACCGGTGAATCCACCATGACCGGCGGGCGGCTCAAACGCGTGGCCGAGCACATTCGCGACGAGGAAGCCTTTTGTCTGACCTACGGTGATGGCGTCAGCGATGTCAACGTGACCGAGCTCGTTGCCTTCCACCGTGCGCAAAAAGTCAAGGCCACGCTGACCGCAACCTTGCCGCCCGGCCGCTTTGGCGCACTCCAGTTCAACGGCCACAAGGTCAGCCAATTCATGGAAAAGCCCCAGGGCGATGGAGCCATGATCAATGGCGGGTTCTTTGTCCTGTCCCCAGAAGTATTGGATTACGTCGCTGGCGACGAAACCATCTGGGAGCGCGCACCGCTGGAGACCCTGGCCGAGCAAGGCCAGTTGGCAGCCTACCAACACACCGGCTTTTGGCAACCCATGGACACTTTGCGTGACAAAGTCTTGCTGGAAGAGCTGTGGGCCAGCGGCAAAGCGCCTTGGAAGGTCTGGAAATGAATCCCGGGTTTTGGTCTGGTCGGCGGGTTTTGTTGACGGGCCATACCGGGTTCAAAGGCAGCTGGCTGTCGCTGTGGTTGCAACAACTCGGCGCCCACGTCACCGGCTTCGCCATGGAAGCCCCTACCCAACCCAGCCTGTATGACGTAGCCAGGGTTGGCGAAGGCATGCAATCCGTGCAGGGTGATGTGCGTGACTTGCCAGCCCTGTTGCGGGCCATGCAACAAGCGCGGCCCGAAATCGTTATCCACATGGCGGCCCAATCTTTGGTGCGCCTCTCCTACACAGCACCGGTGGACACCTATGCCACCAATGTCATGGGTACGGTCCACCTGCTGGAGGCGGTTCGCCAAACGCCTGGCGTCAAGGCGGTGGTCAATGTGACCACCGACAAGTGCTATGAAAACAAGGAGTGGGCCTGGGGTTACCGCGAGAACGAGCCCATGGGCGGCTTTGACCCCTATAGCAACAGCAAAGGTTGCTCCGAATTGGTCAGTGCTGCGTACCGCTCTTCGTTTTTCAATGCCGCGCACTACGCGCAGCATGGCGTTGCGCTAGCTACTGCCCGCGCCGGCAATGTCATAGGCGGTGGCGACTGGGCAAAAGACAGGCTCATTCCCGACATCTTGGCTGCATTTGCGGCGGGTCGCGATGTTCCCATTCGCAACCCGCACGCCATACGCCCCTGGCAACATGTGTTGGAACCCTTGCGCGGCTACCTCAGCCTGGCGGAACGACTCTATAGCGAGGGGCCAGCCTACGCTGAAGGCTGGAACTTTGGCCCGCACAGTGACGATGCCAAACCGGTGGAGTGGATCGTCCGAGAGCTCGCACAGCGTTGGGGGCCCGGGGCTACCTGGCAAGTCGATGCGGGTGACCACCCCCACGAAGCCAGCTACCTCAAGCTTGACATATCCAAAGCTGCCCACGCACTACAGTGGCACCCCGCCTTGCGGCTGCGTCAGGCCTTGGGCCTGATCGTGGAATGGACCCGTGAACAACAGCGCGGGGCCGACATGCGTGCGGTCACGCAAGCGCAGATCGCCGCCTACCAGGCGCTAGCATTGGCACCTCCATCACCTTGACCCTTGAGAGCAACCCCCTAATCGTATGCAAAACGCCAAGACCCAAGCCCTGCGGGACCAGATCGCCAAGCTCGTCGACGAATATGCGGCCATTGCACTCGCGCCTGAACTATTCCTTGCGGGCGCTTCTGTGGTTCCGCCGTCGGGCAAACTGCTCGATGCATCCGAGCTCAAGAACATGGTCGACGCGTCATTGGATGGTTGGCTCACCACAGGGCGCTTCAATACCGAGTTTGAGAAGAAGCTGGCTGCCTTCATTGGCGTCAAGCACCTGATCACCGTCAACTCCGGTTCATCGGCCAACCTGGTGGCCTTTAGCACGCTGACATCCCCCAAACTGGGTGCACGCGCTATCCAAAAAGGTGACGAAGTGATTGGCGTGGCTGCAGGGTTCCCGACTACGGTCAACCCCATTCTGCAATTTGGCGCTGTGCCCGTATTTGTGGACGTGGACCGCCTGACGCACAACATTGACGCCAACAAGATAGAAGCTGCCATTGGCCCCAAAACCAAGGCCATCATGCTGGCGCATTCGCTGGGCAACCCGTTTAACCTGGACGTGGTGACCGCGCTGTGCAAGAAATACAACTTGTGGCTGGTCGAAGACTGCTGTGATGCACTGGGCAGCACCTACCGCGGCCAGATGGTGGGCACCTTTGGCGATATTGCCACGCTGAGTTTTTACCCGGCGCACCACATCACCATGGGTGAAGGCGGCGCGGTCTTCACCAACAACGATGAACTCAAAACCATCGCCGAGAGCTTCCGCGACTGGGGCCGCGACTGCTATTGCGCCCCCGGAAAAGACAACACCTGTGGCAAGCGGTTTGGCTGGACATGTGCGGAAATCGGCGGCAC
>CAYXWW010000025.1:14396-29656 GCA_964468905.1 uncultured Rhodoferax sp.
CCGACGATCCGACGATCGCCCGCGCTCTGGAATCCTTCCGCGATTGGGGACGCGATTGCTATTGCCCACCCGGCAAGGACAACACCTGCGGCAAACGCTTCAACTGGCAACTGGGCAGGCTGCCCTGCGGCTACGACCACAAGTACACCTATGCCCACGCCGGCTACAACCTCAAGATCACCGACATGCAGGCCGCTTGCGGCTTGGCACAGTTGGACAAGGCCCATGCCTTCATCGCCGCCCGCCGCGCCAATTTTGCGTTCCTGAAAGAGCGGCTCAAAGACTGTGAAGAATTCGTCCACCTGCCCCAAGCCACTGAGCACTCCGACCCCTCGTGGTTTGGCTTCCCGATCACACTCAAGGAAAACGCGCCGGTCAGCCGCCTGGACCTGCTGACCTACCTAGACCAGAACAAGGTGGGAACCCGCCTGCTTTTCGCGGGTAACCTGACGCGTCAACCCTACATGATGGGAGCCAATTACCGCATCAGCGGCGACCTGACCAACACCGACAACGTGATGAACAACACCTTCTGGATCGGCGTGCAGCCATCACTGACCCGCGAAATGATGGAGTTTGCCGCCCGAAAGATCGAAAGCTACCTGGGCGTCAATTTCTGAAGGCACACGATGACGCAGACACCAGAAAAAGAAAAAGTCAGCGACCTGATCGCTGTGGCCCTGGAAGCGTTGGGCATTGAGCACCTCTTTGGCATCATCGGCGCGGGCAATGTGCACCTCTTTGAAGCTATCGCGCGGCGGGGTTACACCGAAATCATCTGCGTACACCACGAGCAAGCCGCCTGCATGGCCATGCAGACCTACTACCGGACCCACGGCAAGCTCTCAGGCGCCCTGCTTACCACCGGCGCTGGCTCTACCAATGGCGTGACCGGCGTGGTGTCAGCCTGGGCTGACTCCATTCCCGGCATCATCATCGCAGGCAACGAAAACTCCAAGTTTGACAAGCCCGACAACCCACTGCGCATGTGGGGTGTGCAGGGCTACGACTCGGTGGAGATGGTGCGCAAAGTCACCAAATACGCCCACCGTGTCACCGCACCGGAACAGGCGGTTTACGAAATTCAGAAGGCTGCCCACATCACCCTAGACCAGCGCCCTGGCCCGTGCTGGATTGAAATCCCTATGGACTACCAATCCAGCCGGATCGACCCGGCAAGCTCTGCGCAATTTGTGCCGCCCGTGGCCGTCAACACCTTGCCTGCAGAACTGGCAACACAGATAGACAGTGTTGCAGATGCTTTGCTGGCCGCTGAGCGGCCGCTGCTATGGCTGGGCCACGGCATCCGCCTGGCAGGCGCCGAGAAAGAAATCGTGCCCCTGCTGGATCTGCTGGGCGTGCCTGCATTGGTATCGTGGGCGGGTATCGACATGGTGGACTCCAGCCATCCGCTGGTATTTGGCCGTGCCGGGGTCTATGGCCAACGCGCTGCCAACTTCATCTTGCAAAACTGCGACTACCTGCTGGCCATCGGCACCCGGCTGGCCATTCCGCAAGTTGGCTACGACCTGACAGAACTGGCCCGCGACGCGCGCATCGACGTGGTCGACATTGACGCCACCGAAGTCGTCAAGCACAAGGCCCGCGCCCGGGAAATGCTGGTCTGCGACGCGGCCATGTTTATGCGTGCACTCATCGCGCGGTTGACGCAGCGCGTGATCAACCCCAAGGCCGACTGGCTGGCACGCTGCAACGCCTACCAAGACCAGTTCCCCTGGGTCGGGCCAGAGCATGATGACAAGGGCGGCTTCATGAACTCCTACCGTTTCATGGAACGCCTGAATGGCTTCTTCAAGAAAGACCAGATCGTCGTGACCGACATGGGCACTGCCCTGCTGTGCGGCCATCAGGTCTTGAAGATGCGCGAAGGCCAGCGCCTGATCACGTCCACCGGTTTGGGTGAAATGGGCTATGGCCTGCCCGCAGCGATTGGAGTGTCCATTGCCCTGGAGCGGGGCGAGGTCATGTGCCTCAACTGCGATGGGGGCATGATGCTGAACTTGCAAGAAATGCAGACCATTGCCCACCACAAGCTCCCGGTCAAGTTGTTCATCTTCAACAACGATGGCTACCTGATGATCAAGCACACGCAGAATGCCTTGTTCAAGACCGGATACGTGGGTACAGACCGTGCATCCGGTATTTCTTGCCCGGACTTCACCAAAATAGCCGCCGCCTTTGATATGCCAGCCTTCCAGATTCGCCACTGGGAGGAATGCGACGACACGCTGGCCAAAGTGCAAGCCGCCACCGGGCCCGTCATTTGCGAGGTGTTTATGCATCCCGAGCAACTGTTCTCACCCAAGCTTTCGCTGGTCTCCAAGCCCGATGGCACCCTGGTGTCACCACCGCTGGAAGACCTGTCGCCACTGGTACCGGGTGACGTGCTCGAACGCGCCATGCTCGGCGGCATGCACGAGAAGTCGAAGTCACTCCGCATTTCATAATAAGGAGAGCGCACAATGACATCGCCCCAAAAACTCAAAGTTGGCATCATTGGTACGGGCAATATCGGTACCGATTTGATGGTCAAGGTGATGCGCTCCGCGCACCTGACCTGCACCCTGTTTGCGGGGCGCAACTTCAACTCCACCGGCATGAAGCGGGCCAATGCGCTGGGGGTGACCATTTCGGACCGCGGCATTGAAGCCATCGTCAACGACCCCACCATTTGCGACGTCGTGTTTGACTGCACATCGGCACAGGCCCACACCGAGCACTGGGCCATACTCAACCGCCTTGGCAAAACCGTCATCGACATGACACCGGCCAAACTGGGCGAGTTGTGCATACCGGCCATTAACGCCGCTGAATGCCTGGCTACCGGCGCGCGCAACATCAACATGATTACCTGCGGCGGGCAGTCATCCATCCCCATTGCCTATGCCATTGCACAGGCGCAGCCCGATATTGACTATGTGGAGGTAGCTTCCAGCATTGCATCCCGCAGTGCTGGACCCGCCACACGCCACAATCTGGACGAATACATCGAAACCACGCAAGAGGCATTGCAAGCGTTTTCAGGAGCCAAGCATGCCAAGGCTATTTTGATTTTGAACCCGGCCAATCCGCCCATCGACATGCAAACCACGATCTACGCCAAGATCGCAAACCCCGATATGCCGGCCATTCAGGCATCGGTGGCGGCAATGGTTGCAAAGCTCAAGGAATATGTGCCCGGCTACCAGCTTATTGTTGCGCCCACACTGGAGGGCGGCAAAGTGGTCACCACTATTAAAGTGCTGGGCGCGGGCGACTATCTGCCGCAGTATGCGGGCAATCTGGACATCATCAACTGTGCAGCCATTGCCATGGCCGAACGTATCGCGCAACAATCCGGCACACACCAGGAGTCCCACCCATGAGCAAGAAAATTCTCATCAGCGACCCCACGCTGCGCGATGGCAACCATGCCGTGCGCCACCAGCTCAGCCGTGAGAGCTTTGTAGCCTACTGCCGCGCCGCAGAGGCCGCCGGAGTGCCCATTGTGGAAGTGGGCCACGGCAACGGGCTGGGGGCCTCGTCCATGCTGGTGGGCGAATGCCGCTTGACCGATGACGACATCTTGTCGCTGTCGCGCGCAAATCTGGTCCGCTCGCGCCTGGGCATCCATGTGATCCCCGGCTTTGCCACCATCAAGAACGATTTGACCAAGGCGGTCGATGCCGGCGTAGATGTTTTTCGCATCGCGGCGCACTGTACCGAGGCCGACATTACCGACCGCCACATCGGCTACATCCGCAAGGTGGGCAAAGAAGCATTTGGCGTGCTGATGATGAGCCATATGGCATCGCCAGCCATCTTGCTCGAAGAGGCCAAAAAGATGGAGTCGTACGGTGCCGAAGCCGTCATCATCATGGACTCAGCCGGTGCCTATTTCCCGGACGATGTAACACAACGCATTTCCACGCTGGTGGATGGCCTAGCCATCCCGGTCGGCTTTCATGGCCACAACAACCTGGGCATGGCAGTCATCAACTCGGTGGCTGCGGTGAACGCCGGTGCAACCATCATTGACGGCACCATACGCGGCTTTGGCGCGGGTGCGGGCAACACCCAGCTGGAGGTGCTGGTTGCAGTGTTTGATCGCTTGGGGTTTGAGACCGGCATTGACCTGTACAAAATTTTGGACGCCGCAGACATTGCCGAGAAAGAATTCAACCCAGTAGCGCCCAACATTTCGCCACTGTCCATCGTGAGCGGCTTGGCCGGCGTTTTCTCAGGCTTCTCCAAACCGGTCAGCCAAGCGGCCAAGGATTACAACGTCGATGCGCGCGATATCTTCTTTGGGCTGGGCAAGCGCAATGCCGTGGCGGGCCAGGAGAGCCTGATCATTGAAGTCGCGCGGGACCTTGCCGCGCAAAAAACTGCGGCCACCACAGCAGTGGCGAAAGGCTAAACATGCCAAGCAATCGTTTCACCGACATTCGGCAAGACTGCCTCGTGGCCACTGCCGGCCAGTCCGCCGTGTATTCCAAGCTCGGTTTTCAGCACATTGCCGTCACCGGTGGTACCGGCTTCCTGGGCACCTGGATCGCCGAAACCGTAGCCGCGCTCAATGACGAACACCGCCTGGGCATTACGCTGGACCTGTTTGCGCGCAATATCCACGACTGGACACAACAGCACCCCCACCTGGCCACACGCAGCGATATTCGGCTACGGTCGCAAGACGTGCGTTCCCCGTTTGAGCTGGCACGCAACACCAATTTTGTTGTGCATGCTGCGGGCATTCCCAACAACCGGGTCCATGCATCCGACCCGCTGCGCGTACAGCAAACCACGCTTTTGGGCCTGAACAACACGCTCGATGCCGCCACCCAACTGGACAGCCTGTCGCGGTTTTTAAACGTCAGCTCCTGCTTGGTCAGCGGCACCCCAAAGCGCCCGGGTGCGTTGACAGAGTCTGACTTCTTCCCGCTGCCCTGCGGGCAGTTGCACGCTGTGTATGCAGAAGCCAAACGTGCCGCTGAGAATCTGGCCGCCATCTACCGCAGCCAGTTCCGCATGCCGGTCAGCACCATTCGCCCGTTTACCTTTGCCGGGCCCTACCAGGCGCTAGACCGGCCCTGGGCGCTTAACAACTTCTTGCGCGACATATTGACCGGCAGCGACGTGCGCATGCACGGTGATGGATCCGCCCGCCGCAGCTACCTGTATGGCAGTGACGCCGCGTGGTGGACGCTGGCAGCCCTGGTCAACGGCGCGGACGGCGCAGCCTACAACATTGGCAGCCCTACGCCGGTAACGCACCTGGAGCTGGTCCAATTAATCGGTGAAAAAGTGTCGCCCAGGCCGCGCGTGGTGCTCAACACCATGCCCGCCAAGCAGGGCGTGCAAGACGACTTGTTCCCCGACACCAGCTTCACCCAGAAAAGCCTGGGGGTTGTGCAGACTTGCTCGCTGGAGCAAACAGTCGACAAGGCCTGGCGCTGGTTCTCTGCCCAGCCATAAGCACGCGCACCCGTCCATGCGCATTGCCGTTCTGGGTGCCACAAGCCAAATCGCCAGGGATTTGGTGCAGTCGTTCAGCACGACGAACGGACACACATGGTTTCTCTACGCACGCCGCCCCGAGGCGGTCGCCCAGTGGTTGGCCACCAGCGGTTTGGACCAGCAACATGCAGCTGGCCCATATAGCGCTTTTGCAGCATGTACAGAGGGACACCAGCCCTTCGATGCCATTGTCAATTGCGTGGGCGTTGGCAACCCCGCGCAGGCTGCAGCCATGGGTGCCTCCATCTTTGACGTGACAGCGGACTACGACACGTTGGCCCTGCATTACGTGCAGCGCCACCCAACGTGCCGCTATATCTTCTTGAGCAGCGGGGCAGCGTATGGATCGGGCTTTGAAGCGCCCGCCGACGACTCCACCCCAGCCAGCATCCCCATCAACAACCTGCAACCGCACGACTGGTATGGCGCCGCCAAACTCCATGCGGAGTGCAGGCACCGCGCGCTGGGCGAGCTGCCCATTGTGGACATAAGGGTGTTCAACTACTTCAGCCGCAGCAATGATCTGGCCGCGCGCTTTTTCATCACCGACATACTGCGCGCCATTCGGAACAAGACGACGCTGCACACCAGCCCGCAAGCCATGTGGCGCGACTATTTGGGGCCCCGCGATCTGCGGCAAATGGTGGCCTGTATTCTGGCCGCGCCACCCCAAAACCGGGCGCTGGACTGCTACACGCGAGCCCCCATCGACAAGCAGGAAATACTAGCTCTCATGGCGAAACACTTCGGGCTGCGCTACCAGATCGATGCAGCCGGCAGCCCACTCGCCAATGCCACCGGTGCCAAACCCTACTACTACTCGCTGTCACGACAGGCCGCCAGTATCGGCTACGCGCCCCTGCAGTCGTCAGCGGACAACTTGGTTGCAGAAGCGACGGCTTTGCTGGCGGATCCAAGCGCCTAGCGGAAGCGCGCAAGGCGGTGTGCCGCCAAACTGGACATGATGAAACCCACTGCTCCACGAAAGAGTCCGCATCAAATCGGCATCCAGCCCTCGTCCGCACGGCGCGGGCTGCTATCGCAACTGTAGCAATTTCTTAGTAACACAGGGCTACGTGTCTGCTTAGGCCGGCACTGCCTTCACCACATACTGCATAGGCAAGCTGTCCTGGATCGCCAGATCCGGGTCTGCGCCCACGCCAATGGCCATGGAGCGGATGGCGGAAATGATGTGTTCGTTTTTCAGCTCGCCAAAGATGCGGGGGAAGCCGGCCTCCAGCTTGAAGCCGGCACCGGAAAACATCTCCAGCATGGTGGCGCGGGTGAAGAAGCGCATGTGGGTGCGGTCCATCAGGCCGCCTGCTGCTTCGTAGCGGAAGTCACCCACAGCCAGCTTGGCCTGCACGCTCCAGTGCTGTGCGTTGGGCAGGCAGACGATGACACAACCGTCGGCCGGCATGGAGCGGCGGATACGGGCCAGCACTTCCCAGGGGTAGCGCAGGTGCTCCAGCACATCACCAAAGATCCACACGTTGTAGTCTGAATACTTGGCGTAGAAGGACTCGTCCACCGCTTCAATGTCTTGCAGCAGGACTTCGTCGCAATAGCGGCGCGCGCCTTCGGCATTGGCAGGGACGACTTCAATGCCGGTGTACTTGCCGTTGGGGTTGATGGCCTTGTAGGCCCTGGCCAAGGCGCCGTTATTGCAGCCCACTTCCACCACGCCGCGGGCGTTGGGTGGAATGAGTGGCAGCAGATCGCGGTTGTGGTTGTTGGGCTCCTCAGGCGCTGTCGCAGGGGCAGGGGTGGGGGCCGATGCAGTGTTTTGCTGCTGTTGCTGTAGCTGCTTTTCCATAACGCTCCTTTGCCATTCTTCCAGGTGGTAGCCGCCGGTACGCTTTACCGTGCCTTGCCAGTCGTGTTGTAAATAGTGCTTGGGCTCAAAGGTTGGTGAGAAATCGTCTTTGACCCACGCAATACCCTCTATCAGCCCATGCTGTCCTGCCCGGTGGATGGCCAGCATAGGTTCGATATTGGGTGCGCCATGCTTGGTGGGCATGGGCCATTGCCGTACCACCTCAATATTGCACAACATGCAGGCGGGGTGCAGGTAGCGCACTGCTCCGTCTTCATAGGTGACGTCAAAGCCACCTTCGTTGACGTGATTGACATACCCCACACCGTACATGCCGGGCTGCAGTTGCTCGGCCAGGGCTTCGAGCAAACCCGCGTTCTGCACAATCACATCGGAGTCCAACACCAGCACCGGGCCCTGAAGGTCCAGGTTCTGGAATGCCCATGCCATGCCGGGGCCATGGTGGATGTTGTAGTCAAAGTGGATGAAATTCACGTCCGCGTAGCGTGCGCACACGGCCGCTATGGCGGGTGTGTGCTCGGCGCTGGAGCCATCGATGATGGTGACCGGATTGGCATAAAACTGCCGAAACGACCGCAGCAATTCGTCCACCAACTCGGCCGAGTTGTACGAGACAGAAATGAGCGGAATGGTCTGGATGTCCACGAGCGGTCAACCCTTGTCGTACACCGCTTGTTCAGCCGGTGCCAGCGGGAATGAGGGCTTGCCCTTCATGCGAACGTGCGGCGCTTGCATGGCCCGCTTCTCGATAACCAGCACGCTGTCGTAGTAGTGCATGGAGAAGGCGGTGCGGGTGAAATCGTTGACGGCCAAGCCGCTGTTGGGCACGGCATGCCAGGCATTGAGTTGATCAATCAAGCCTTTGGTGTACTCCACAAAATTGACCGGGTCTTTGTAGCCACCGCCAAAAGAGGGCCAGTAGCTGGTAAGCATGTCTTCCACCAGATACACGCCACCAATCTTTAGCTGACCCCACATTTCTTCAAACGTGGTGGTCTGCTGCAGCATGGTGTGGCCACCGTCGTCGATGATGATGTCAAACGGCGGCAGGGTCTTGCAGATGTTCTGCAGCGAGGCGCGGCTTTCTTGGTCGGCCAGCAGGATGCTGATCTGGTCTTCGGCCAGTTCAGCGCAGCGCGGGTTGATGTCTGCACCGTAGATCTTGGCCTGGGCGCCGAAGTAATATTTCCACATCTGCAGTGACCCACCATGCAACACCCCGAATTCGAGCAACGAAATGGGCAGGTTGCGAAACTGCGCGAAGTGGCGCTCGTAGATCTCAAAGTAGTGCATCCACTTGTGGATCATCCGATGTTCGTGGTTTTCAAAGTAGTCGATCAATACGCTGCCATTAACGGGTTGTTCCATCGTGCCTCCTAGTTGAACCATTGTCTGTGCCACCGTTTGCATCACAGCCCGATCTGCTGGCTGCGGCGCGCGCCCATCGCCAAACAGAATCGATGTAGCCTGCTGCACCACCGCCTGTAGCCGCTCCACGCTGTAAGCACCGGCCTTGATTTCCTCACGCAGCGGCAAGAGAAACCACATACACGTGACAAGCTTGGAGCTGAGCAGTTCGCAGGCCAGGGCTTTGTCGGTCAAGAATTTTTGCTGCTGATGGGCATCGCAAAACAGTTCCAACCATTCGATATTGGCCTTGATCTTGGTGCCGTTGCCACGCTGGTCCTGACCGCCGTGCATGCGGAAGTAGCTCAAGGCTTCGGGCAGGTACACACAGTCCTTGTGCGACAGCACCGACAACCACGTCGCCACGTCCGAAAGTGTGGTGTATTGCTTGCCAGCAAATTGGCCAAAACGCTCACCGATATCGCTCTTGCGAAAAAGCACGGTAGTGGGCTCGCCAATCATGTTTTGCCCGTTGGACAAAATCATGTTGCCAAATGAGCGGCCACCCACCAGCGTGTCGATCTGGAACAAACGCTCGGTCCCGGCAATAGGGTCCATGTCGCGGCCCTTGGAATCGATCAGTTGGCGAAACGATGTGACCAAACCAATATTGGGCTTGGCCAACATGAAGGACATCATCTTCTGGATTTTTTCAGGATGAAAGAGATCGTCATCCATCAGGTAGTTGACATATTCACCCGTGCACCGGGTAAAGCAGTGCTGAAAGTTCTCAAGCGGGCCACAACCGGGCGTGCGGGCATACCGAATGTGCGGATGGCGCGCAATGTAAGGCGCAAACCGTTCCTGCGTCAACAAGTCATCGCTGTTGTCGTTGACGATGATCTCGATGTGGGGGTAGGTCTGGGCCAGGGCGCTTTGCAGCGCCAGCTCGGCATAGTCGGGCCGATTGTGGGTGGGGATCAAAATACTGACAAGCATTACTGCAACCTTCCCAAGAACGAGTTTTTTTGTCCGCCGCGCGGGTCTGCCACCACTTTACAGCCCTGCCCCGCTTGCAGCAGAGTATCGCAGTAGCTGGCGGTGATTTTTTGCTCGGTAAAGCCGGTCACAAATACCCGGTACCACGCTTCGCCATTTTGCGTTTCACCGTCAATGTGGTCCACGTGCGCGGCACGTATCCAAGGGCTCTGCCCTTGCGGTGCAGACCCGGTGTAGCGCGCGTCCAGATCGCGCCACAAGGGCAAAAGACTGCTGCGGTGGAACACACCGGGCAGTTCTACCTCCCACAGGCCAATGGCATGCGTCGGGGTCAGCGCATCGGCCAGCAGCATAGGCATGCCATCGACCGGTCCCACCCGCAGGTCGCCAGCAAAGGCGACTTGTAATCGCTTGCCAGGGGCGAATGCATCGGCCGCTTCGTTCAGCACCGCGCCCAGGCCCAGGGCGTAAGACAGATTGGCGTAGCCGCGCAGCACATCGGCCTTCACGCGCTGGGTTTCGTCGGCGCTGCGCTGGTAGTTCTTGCGGGCTTCCAGCAGTCCGGTTTGGTCAATGGCGCCCGCTGCAAAGGCATCACTGCCAATCTTGAACAGGTTCAGTGCAGAGCGCGTGACGGCCTTTTGCGCATCCAGGCGTCGGCCTGCTGTCTTCAAATTGGTCAATGCGCTCTCCACATCCCGCACTGCCTGCAAGACCGTCTTGCCATAGGTCTCGACCATTTCCGCATAGTACGACTCGGCAAACGCCGCCTCCCCGCGCTTGACGCCACCGTCAAAAATAGAAAGCACCAGCGCTGCTGCCGTATTGACCACAAAGTTCTGCGGTTGAAACAGGCTGGCCAGGGTGGCACCGTTGTAGCCCGCCTGCGAAGACAAATCGATAGGCGGCAGCAGGCGCGCACGGGCGACTTCAATATTGGCGTTGGCGGCACGCATACGCGCTTCCATCATGCGGATGTCGGGCCTGCCCAGCAACAGTGCCGATGGCAAGCCAGCACGAACGACTGGCAACTGCAAGGCATCCAATCCCTTTTCCGACAGGTCCAGGTTGCCGGGCAATGCGCCCACCAAGCGGGAAATAGTGTTGCGCAAGTCTTCTTGCTGATTCTCTAGCGTGGGCAGTACCACCTGCTGGCTGTACAGCATGGCGCGCTGTTGCTCCAGATCGTCTGCGGTGGCGTCGCCCAAGGCCATGCGCTTCTCGACCGTGTGCAGTATGTCCGTTGCCACTGCTTCGTTTTCGCGGGCGATCAATATGCTGTCGCTGACAGACAGGTAGGCAATGTAGGCATTGACCAGATTGCCAATGGTGTTGCGCTGTGTGTTTTCACGTTCGTGGACCGCACGCTCCAGCTGCATATCAGCGGAATCCACCAGTGCACGCTGCTCGCCCCACACATCCAGCCGGAACGCTGCAGCCAACGATGCCTGTGAGTTTTGCTGCGAATCGGTGTTGTTGCCCTGACTTTGCACCACCGCGCGCACAGGTGCCGTTAAGCTGGGCAGTCGCCCGGCACGCGCCTGGTCCGCCCGGATTTTTGCTTGCGCGACTTGCAGCGTGGCAACCCGCAAGTCCGCGTTGTAAGCCAGGGCGCGGTCCACAAGGCGGTTCAGTTCTTCGCTGCCGTATTGCTTCCACCAGTCTGGCTGAACTACTGCCACCACGGGCGCAGTTGTCGCGGGCGCTGCCGGTGCGGCAGGTTCGGCTGCTGGCACCGTCGCCAGCGCATTGCGGTAAGTCTTAGGAATGGGGAAGGTATTGGCGTCGACCTTGGGGCCGGTACTCTCGCAGCCGCTCAACAGGCACAACGCCGTGGCCATGCTCCACATTGCACACCTGTGGACAGACGCTTGCAGACGGGTATTGCGCATGCGGGTTTGCATTTACGGCTCCCGCAACGATTCTTTGGCAGCCTTGGTCAGCGGCCACAACAGGTACGACAACACCGAACGCTTACCCACCAAAATCTCGGCGGTCAATGTCATACCAGGCAGCAAGGCAGCATTGGGTGGCATTTCTTGCAGTTTGGCGCTGCCCAGTGTGATGCGGCCACCGTAGTAGGCATCCATACCGGCCTGCGCACCTGGCTCCCGCCGGAATGCGTCTTGACTGACGGTGCGCAACGAGCCCTCCAACGTGCCATGCTTTTGGAATGGATACGCATCAATCTTGACGCTGGCAGTGGAGCCAATTTTGATATAGCCCACATCCAGCGAGTCGATTTGTACGTCAGCCTCTAGCGTGTCGCTGATGGGCACCAGGGTGAAAAAGGGCTCCGCTTCTTTGACGATGGAGCCGGGAGACAGCTTGGCCACTTCCAACACCACTGCATCAGCGGGGGCTGTAAGAACCACCCGACTTTGGCGCAAGTTAGCCTTTTGCAATTGGTCACTGATGGCGTCCCGCTCACGGGAGACTGTCAACATTTCCTCCAGCATTTTTTGTCGCCAACCGGTCTCATAGGCAGCCTTTTCAGCCTCCAATGCGGAGAGCTCACGGCGGATTTCGATCTGGCGGTTGCGCGCCAGTTCGGTACCGCGCTCGGCTTCCAGCAGGCGGTCCCGCACCTCCAGCAATCGGCTTTTGACGGCCAGCTTCTTGCTGACCAGGTCGTCGGTCATGACTTCCAGTTCCTTCAGGCCTTTGACCCGGGCCTGTTGACCTTCTTCATCGCGCCGAGCGGTTTCCAGGGATGAGCGCAGCTTGGCAATGGATTCGGTTTGCCGTCGCATCTGCGACTGGTAACTGGACTGGCGCTCTTTGGAAAGGCGGGACTGGATTTTGCTGTCGGGCGACTCAGTATCCGGGCGCTCCATGCGCTCACCGGAGAGCTCGGCATCCAGGCTGGCCCATTGGGTGTTCAGGCTGTCGAGCTTGCTCTTGAGCTGCGAACCATCGGCTGCAGCAAACGTGGGGTCCAGCGTGGCCAGCTTGTCGCCTTTGCGAACCACTTGCCCGGCCCGCACGTCAATGGTCTGCACGATGGATGTCTCCAGCGGCTGGACCACGATGTTGGGAAGTGGCGTTACCAAACGCCCGCGGGCGGTGACGATTAAATCCACCTCAGACAGCCACGCCCAGACAAAGAAGCTCAGCAATGCCCCAATCAACAAGTGCACAGTGATGCGCGCCATGGCCGGCAAAGGGCGCCGCTCGATTTCATCGGCGTCTGGCAAGAAGTCAATGGCAGTCTTGTCGGACGCGCCCTTGGCTTGCTGCGCTAGATGTGGCTTGTCTGCTGCTGCCATAGGTGTTGGTAGGTTGCGCTCTTGGCGAGCAACTCTTCGTGGCGTCCACTGTCAGCCAGTTTGCCCTGCTGCATGACCAAGATGGAGTCCGCATTCACCAGGGTGGAAAGCCGGTGCGAGATCATCATGACGGTGCGGCCCACGGCCATCTTGCCGAGGTTGCGGATGAAGATGGCTTCGCTCTCCGGGTCCAGCGCGCTGGCGGCTTCGTCCAGAATCAGCACACGCGGTTTGAGCAACAACGAGCGGGCGATGGACAGCCGCTGCTTCTGGCCGCCGCTGAGGTTGGAGGCGTTTTCTTCCAATATGGTGTCGTAGCCCTGTGGCAGGCGCTCCACAAACTCATCGGCACCGGCCATTTGTGCGGCGATGACGATCTCTTCAAACGAGGCGCTGGGCTTGGCGATAGAGATGTTGTCGCGCACCGAGCCACGGAACAAAAAGTTCTCTTGCATGACGATGCCCACTTGGCGGCGCAAATGGGCCAACTCAATCTCGCGCGCATCCACCCCGTCAAACCGCACAATGCCTTCACCCACCGGGTACATGCCCTGGATGATCTTGGTGAGAGTGGACTTGCCAGAGCCACTGCGCCCCACAATGCCGACCACGGTGCCGGCCTTGATAGTGAACGTGGTCTTGTCCAGCGCGGCCACGTTGGCACCGGGGTAGCGGAAGGTCACGTCGTCAAAACTGATTTCGCCAGTAAGGGTGGGCCGCAGACCGGCACCGCCACCACGGCCTTCTGAAGGCCGGTTCATGACCTCACCCAAAATGCGCACCGACACTGCCGTTTGCTGGTAGTCGTTGATCAGGCCCACAATCTGCGTCAACGGCCCCATCACCCGGCTGGAAAACATCTGGAAAGCAATCAGCGCACCCACAGTCAGGGTTTGGTCAAACACGCCTTGCGCACCGACCACGATCACGACAATGGGCAACAACTTGCCCAAGAATTCCGTCATGGCATTGCCGGTCATCGCGGTCTTGGCCACGCGAAAGTGCGAGGTAATGGTCTGCGCCGACAACTGATCCCAGGCGCGACGCTGTGCCGGTTCAATGGCCAGGCCCTTGACGGTGCGCATGCCGTGAATCGTTTCGACCAGCAACGCTTGGCGCGCGCCCTCGGCGGCGTTGAGCGTGTCCAACTGGCGACGGTAGGTGGGCAGCAGCACGGCAATGATCAAGGCGATCAGCATGGCAAATACCAGCACGATGGAGCCCAGCTTGGCCGAATACGAAAACAACAGGGGCACGTAAATCAGCAGGGTGAGCGTGTCCAGGCAGGTAAAGAACAGCCGCCCGGTCAGGAAGCCGCGTATGGCCTCCAGCTGTTGCATGACCCGCGCCACCACACCGGCTGAGGTACTGTCAAAGTAGTCAATGGGCAGCGACAACAGGTGACCAAACGCACGGCGCGTGATCTGCATGTCAATCTTGTTGGTGGCAGACAGCAGCAGCAGCTGGCGCACATACGAAAACACCGTCTCAAAACCCAGGGCCACCAAAATGCCCGCCGCCAACACCCACAGCGTAGATGCGCTCTGGTGCACCAGCACTTTATCAATCACCAGTTGGAAGAAGATCGGCGAGGCCATGGACAAAATGCTGAGCGCCACGGCAGCAATGGCAATGTCACGGAAGGCGGTCTTTTGCTTGAGGATCTCCGGGATAAACCAACGGAAGCTAAACGGCTGTTTGGGGTCGGTCAGCGCGTGGGTGTGTTTGAGCAGAATGACCTGCCCGCTCCAGTTTTCGGTGAAGGTATCTTTGTCCAGGTAGTGGACAGAGGCCTTGGGGATCAGCGGATTAAGGACCGCGACTTCGCCCTCGGCTCCATCACCACCAGAGCGCACGCCCACAATGATGACGGCCTTGCCATCCTTGAGCAGACCGATGAACGGGAACACGCCCTCCTGTGCAAACAGGCCCTTCCAGGTGAGTTTGGCCAACTGCCCTTTGAGGCCAATGCCCGCCGCCATGCGGATGACAAGCGCCGGACGCGGCTCCTCATCGGGCAGGGCATGCTCTTCGATCAACCGCTCGGGGTTGACTTGCAGACCATGGTGTTGCGCGATGGCCGTGAGGCACTGCACAACAGAATGTGATTTTTGCTCAGCCATTACGGAAAGGGGCCTTTGGGGAATGCGCCAGTGGAATCCAATTCAGACCCGCTCATGGTCCCACTTTCACCCAGTCTTTAAAGTGCAAAAAGGGCGGTTCTTCAGGTCTTACTCTTTTTCGGGGGCAGGTCCCCACTCCCCCCAACCCCCTCGCCCCGCCGGGCGAGG
>CAYXWW010000026.1:0-27994 GCA_964468905.1 uncultured Rhodoferax sp.
TTTATACGTAATTTTCTCGTTTCGGAGGTCTAAATCGACCCTAAGCCCTTGATTTTGCAGCGTTTTGGCCACGGAACGAGCATATTCTGCTTGGGCGTCAGTGATATTGAGGACTGCAACCTGTACCGGTGCCAGCCAAGTTGGCAGGGCCCCGGCACTCTCCTCAATCAATATGCCGATGAAGCGCTCCAGGCTTCCGACGATGGCGCGGTGCAGCATGATGGGCCTGTGGCGCGCTCCGTCTTCACCCACATACTCAGCGTCCAATCGTTCTGGCATGTTGGGGTCCACCTGAATCGTGCCGCACTGCCAAGGGCGGCCCAGCGCGTCTTTCAGGGTGTATTCAATCTTGGGGCCATAAAAGGCACCCTCACCCGGCAAATATTCAAAATCGCACCCTGACGCCTTTAAGCCTTCTGCTAAAGCGCTTTCAGCGCGATCCCAGCTTTCTTCAGTGCCAATCCGCTTCTCGGGACGTGTCGATAGCTTGTAAATGATGTTGTGAAAACCGAAATCTTTGTAGACTTTTTGCAAGAGTGTCGTGAAGGCAATCACCTCGGCTTGGATTTGATCCTCGGTGCAAAAAATGTGGCCGTCATCCTGCGTGAAAGCGCGCACGCGCATGATGCCATGCAAGCCACCCGATGGTTCATTGCGATGGCATTGGCCAAATTCACCGAAGCGCAATGGCAGGTCGCGGTAGCTCTTTAGTCCTTGTTTGTAGATCAGGATGTGACCGGGGCAATTCATGGGTTTCAAGGCATAGTCGCGCTTTTCCGACTCGGTGACAAACATGTTTTCGCGGTATTTGTCCCAGTGTCCGGTCTTTTCCCACAACCCCTGATCGAGAATCTGTGGCCCTTTGACTTCCTGGTAGCCGTTGTCGCGATACACGGCGCGCATGTATTGCTCCACGCCTTGCCATAGAGTCCAGCCTTTCGGATGCCAAAAAACCGTGCCGGGGGAGTGTTCATCAATATGAAACAGATCCAACTCGCGTCCGAGCTTGCGATGGTCACGCTTTTCAGCCTCTTCGAGCATCGTCAGGTGCTGTTGCAGCTCATCTTTGGTGGCCCAGGCTGTGCCGTAAATCCGCTGCAACATCTCATTCTTATGGTCACCCCGCCAGTAGGCACCAGCAACCTTCATCAGCTTGAAATGTTTGAGCTTGCCGGTGCTAGGCACGTGCGGGCCACGGCACAGATCTTCAAATTTGCCTTCGCGGTACAGCGAGACCTCCTGATCTGCGGGAATACTTGCAATGATCTCGGCTTTGTAATGCTCACCCAAGCTCTTGAAATAGGCGACCGCCTCATCGCGTGGCAGTACACGACGCGTCACGGGTTCGTCCAAAGATGCCAGCGCAGTCATCTTTTTCTCAATGGCGACAAGGTCTTCAGGCGTAAATGGGCGCTTGTAGGAAAAGTCGTAAAAAAATCCGTGTTCAATGACAGGGCCAATAGTGACTTGGGCTTCTGGAAATAGATCCTTTACCGCATATGCCAATAAGTGGGCGGTTGAGTGACGGATAACTTCGAGGCCATCCGTGTCCTTAGCAGTGATGATCGCAAGCGTGCTACTGGCCGCAATCAGAAAACTGGTGTCGACTACCTGGCCATTCACTTTCCCAGCCAAAGCTGCTTTAGCGAGGCCAGCGCCGATCGATCCGGCGACCTCCGCGACGGTGACTGCACCGGGAAATTCACGTTGAGAACCGTCTGGAAGTGTTATTTGAATCATGGTATTTGCCGTAAAAGAGCGAAAGTGAAAAGCAAAAAGCGCGGAATCGTCCGCGCTTCACTATAAATTTTGTAGCTGGCTACGCACAAGGCGCGCGGACTAGCGGCCTATTTGTACATAAATGTCGGCGGTGTAGTTCGCGGTGTCATAACCTGGGTGCCTTTCTCGCTCTTATACAAAAGGTTGAAGACAAGATTTTAACCGTACACCGCGGACAGCAACTTTGAGAGCGCATTAGCTGACCTACTGAAGCTGTTGAAACGAACAGTTGTTGAAATAGAGGGCTAAAGCCAGTCTTTGGCTCCATTTGCAGCCCCGCCTTTCCACGACACTGCTACCGCAGGCTGGTGCGAACGCAGGAATAGCGTCGGCTTGAAGAAAAGAGTCGATCCAGTTTGACGATAGTTACTGGATACTGGAAATCCGATTTGAATACCGTCGGTAACTTTTTGAGCAGCAAGCTGCTGGAGTGACAGTCATGGCCTCGCCCTTTGTGGGAATGAGTACTGAAAACATTGCGGTCCTGACGACAAGTCAACTTGATCGTTTGTCGACGCTGGACTATGCCTCGCTCACAACAGCCCAAGTAGTCGCCCTGACCACCAGCCAATTGGCGTCACTGCGGCCAGCGTTTATTGCTGCATTCGTTCCGTCTTCCATTTCATCCCTAACCACTGACCAGGTAGTGGCGTTGCGTACTGATCAGGCCGCCGCACTGGCGACCGCCCAAGCTGTGGCGTTAACCACCACACAGCTTGCAGCGATGGAGACACGGGATGTAGCGGCCATGGCGTCAGCCACTATCAGCGCGCTGACTACAGAGCAAGTCAGTAAAGGGTTGACTACAGACCAAATTGCTGCATTGCGTACCGATCAGGTTGCCGGGCTTACGACCACGCAGATCGTCGCGCTAACGACCAGCCAGGTGGCCGCATTGGAGACCAGGGATATCGCTGCGCTCACCACAGCCAGTATCGCCGCGCTCAATACGGACCACATTAGCAAGGCCTTGTCTACTGACCAAATTGTGGCACTGCGGACCGATCAAGTTGCCTCACTGTCGACAAACCAGGTTGCTGCGTTGACCACAATGCAGGTCGCTGCACTGGAGTCAAGGGATATTGCTGCGCTGACGACTGCCGCCATTTCTGCTCTGACGACAGACCAAATCAGTCAAGGATTTACAACCCAACAAATTGCGGCATTGCGGACCGATCAGGCGGTGGGGCTCAAGACAAGCCAAATCAGCACGTTGACAACGGACCAAGTAGCGGCGCTGACCACTCGCACAGTAGCAGCACTGTCCACATCAAGTCTTGCCGCATTGACGACGGACCAGATCAGCAAAGGATTGAGCACTTCACAGGTTGCCGCAATGACTACGGTGGGGCTTGCGGCATTGACAACTGCGGGCGTGGCCGCTTTGACAACGGACCAAGTAGTTGCTTTGAGGACCGACCAGGCCGCAAACCTGACGACCAACCAGGTAGCGGCCCTATCCACGAACCAAGTGGCGGCGCTGGAGACGCGTGATATCGCAGCTCTTACCACCGCCAGCATTGGTGTATTGAGCACCGATCAAGTTAGCAAGGGTCTCTCCACCGAGCAGATTGTTGCGCTGCGAACAGATCATGTGGCAGCACTGAAAAGCAGTCAGGTAGCCGTGTTGACCACAAGTCAAGTTGCTGCCATTGAAACACGCGACGTCGCAGTATTGACAACATCAAGCATTGCCACGTTGAGCACAGACCAGCTTGGCAAAGGCCTTACAACAGCACAAGTGGCGGCACTTACAACTGCCAGCATTGGCGTCCTTACTACCGATCAAATAGGTAAAGGATTTACCAGCGACCAGGTTGTTGCATTGCGTACCGACCAGGTGGTTGCGCTGAAATCCACGCAAGTTGCTGCCCTCACAACGGAACAAATTGCTGCGTTGGAGACACGTGATGTGGCCGCATTGACATCGACGGGCGTTGGCGCGCTCAATACGGATCAGCTAATCAAAGGCTTGTCTACTGCGCAGGTGGCCGCCCTGACTACGGCCAATATTGCAGCGTTGACCACGGACCAAATTAGCAAGGGTCTTTCGAGTGATCAAATAGTTGCGCTCCGTACGGACCAGGTTGCAGCATTGTCGAGCAACCAAGTCGTGTCACTCACGACGAGCCAACTTGCCGCTCTTGAAACCCGCGATATAGCAGTGCTCTCCACGGCAAATTTCTCTGCACTGAGCACCGACCAAGTCAGCAAGGGCCTGACTACTGCCCAAATTGCGGCATTGCGGACCGATCAAACTGCGGCGTTGACTTCCAACCAAGTCGTGGCACTGACGACGACGCAGGTTTCTGCCATTGCTACGCGCAACATAGCTGCTTTGACCTCCGGCAGCGTTGGGGCCTTAACCACCGATCAAATTTCCAAAGGCATGACCACCGCGCAGGTCGCCGCTCTGACAACCACTGCCGTTGGTGTACTCAGCACGGATCAACTGAGCAAAGGTTTAACCACGGACCAAGTCGTCGCACTTCGCACCGATCAGGTCGCTGCGCTCAAAACCGCACAAACCATTGCACTGACGACGGACCAAATCGCTGCTCTGGAGACGCGTGATGTTGCGGCCATGACAACCGGCAACATTGCTGTGCTTTCGACAGACCAGATCGGCAAGGGAATGTCTACAGCGCAGATCGCCGCCATGACCACGTCGGGTATTGCAGCGCTAAGCACTGATCAGATCGGTAAAGGTTTCACGTCGGACCAAATCGTTGCATTGCGGACAGACCAAATTGCAGCCCTATCCAGCAAGCAGGTTCTAGCACTGTCGTCCGATCAAGTGGCTGCATTGGAAACGCGCGATGTGGCTGCACTGACCACCGCGAATATCCGTGCACTTACCACCGACCAGATCAGCAAGGGTTTGACGACCAGTCAGGTAGCAGCACTGCGAACGGACCAAGCAGTTGCCATGACAAGCGACCAAATCGCGGCGCTGACGACCAACCAAGTTGCTGCCTTGGCGACGCGAGATATTGCGGTGCTGACGACGGGTAGTATTACCAGTTTGTCGACAGATCAGATTGGCAAAGGTCTGACAACGGGGCAAATTGCAGCAATGACAACCGCCAGCATTGCGGCTCTCAGCACAGACCAGATTAGTAAAGGCCTTACGACTGACCAAATCGTCGCATTACGAACGGACCAAATCGCGGCATTGAAGTCCAGTCAGGTTATAGCGTTGACCAGCAGCCAGATGGCAGCATTGGAGACGCGCGACATTGCTGCGCTAACGTCTTCTGGAATTGGTGCACTGAGTACCGATCAGATCAGCAAAGGTTTGACAACACCACAGATTGCGGCAATGACAACAGCCAATACTGCGGCCCTCACGACCGATCAGGTCAGCAGTGGGTTAACGACCGACCAGATTATTGCTCTACGAACCGATCAGATTGCAGCCCTATCAACAAACCAAGTCGTGGCGCTTACGACAAGCCAGGTCGCAGCACTGGAAACGCGCGATGTGGCTGCGCTGACCACGGCTGGTATTGGGGCACTGACTACTGATCAAGTAAGTAAAGGTTTGACAACGGAACAGATTGCTGCATTGCGCACTGATCAAGTCGCTGCATTTAAAACCGTACAAGTTGCAGCATTGTCCACGGCCCAAATATCGGCCATGGAAACCCGCGATGTTGCGGCATTGACCACCTCGAGCATTGCCACACTATCAACGGACCAAATTAGTAAGGGGCTGACGACCGCACAAATTGCAGCATTAACGACAGCGGAATTGAGTGCGTTTAGCACCGACCAAATTAGCAAAGGGCTTACGTCTGACCAAATCGTTGCTTTGCGTACCGATCAGGTTGCGTCGTTCAAAACAGCGCAAATCAATGCACTCACCACAGATCAAATTGCCGCATTGGAAACACGCGATGTAGCGGCAATGACGACGGCCAGCATCACGGCACTGTCAACTGATCAGATCAACAAGGGCTTAACGACTGGACATATAGCGGCTTTCACAACCAGCAACATTGCAGCCCTGCGCTCTGATCAGATTGGCAGCGGCCTTTCGACCGCTCAAATAGCCGCGTTGCGAACAGATCACTTAGCTGCACTCAAAACCAGCCAGATTGCAGCGCTCAATTCTGACCAGATAGCGGCGATTGAGACACGGGATATCGCAGCGCTGGCAACAGCCAGCATTGCAGCAATGAGCGCGGATCAAATCAGCAAAGGTTTGACAACGGATCAAATTGTTGCGCTGCGGAGTGACCATGTCGCCACACTGAGAAGCGCGCAAATCACGGCACTGACTACGGTCCAATTGGCTGCGCTTGAAACGCGCGACGTGGCTGCCCTATCGTCCACAGCCATATCTGCGCTCAGCACCAGTCAACTGAGCGCGGGACTAACAACTGCGCAAACTGCGGCACTGACAACCTCACAAGTCGGGTCCCTCAGCACCAGCCAGGTGAGTTCTGGTCTTACGACAGATCAAGTAGTAGCCCTCAGGACCGATCAATTTGGCGCGTTGAGTACCAACCAGATAGCCGCACTGACTACGGACCAAGTGGCAGCCATTGAGACACGCGACATTGCCGCCCTAACGACAGCCGCAATCGGTGCACTCAGTACAGACCAAATCAACAAGTCTATGAGTAGCGGCCAGATTGTCGCGCTGCGCACTGATCAAATTGCGGCACTAAAGACCAGTCAAGTTACAGCGTTAACGACCGATCAAATCGCGGCATTGGAGACACGTGACGTCAATGCGCTGACGTCGGCGGCCGTCGTGGTATTGAGCACGGACCAGATTGGAAAAGGCTTTGGCACAGCGCAAATTGCAGCTTTGACTACGTCGAATATTGCTGCACTGGGCACGGACCAAATCAGCAAAGGTCTTACGACAGATCAGATCGTGGCGCTGCGGACAGATCAGGTCGCAGCACTGAAATCCTCGCAGGTCTCCGCATTGACGACAGACCAAATTGCGGCAATGGAAACTCGTGACATTGCCGCCCTCACCTCGGCCCAAGCAACAGTTCTATCTACCAATCAACTCAGCAAAGGTCTGACAACTAGCCAAATTTCCTCCCTAACTACCGCGCAAATTGCTGCGCTGACAACAGACCAGATTGGCAAAGGTCTGACAACGGACCAAGTTGCGGCGCTGCGCACAGACCAGGTCGCGGCCCTCAAGTCCAGCCAGGTTGTTGCACTAACAACCGATCAGTTGGCCGCGTTTGAAACACGCGATGTGGCGGCGTTGACTACGGGAAATGTTCTGGCGCTTAGCACCGACCAAATTGGTAAAGGGCTGACAACAGGTCAAATCGTAGCACTCAGGACTGATCAAATCGCCATTCTGGGGTCGCGTCAAATCGCAGCTTTGACGACAGACCAAATTGCCGCATTGGAGACGCGCGATGTTGCGGCGTTGACATCGGTCGCCGTTGGCGCATTGAGCACTGACCAGATCAATAAAGGGCTGAATACTGCACAGATCGCTGCACTAACTACTGCCAACATCAGTGCGCTTAGTACAGACCAGATCAGCAAAGCCTTGACGAGTGACCACATCGTTGCCTTACGCACTGACCAGGTTGCTGCCCTATCAACAAACCAGGTCGCCGCGCTAACGACCGAACAGGTTTCAGTACTGGAGACCCGCGACATAGCAGCCTTGACGACTTCTGGTGTAGCAGCCCTCAGTACAGCGCAGATTGCCTTGGGCTTGTCCAGCGATCAAATTGCTGCATTGCGCACCGACCAAGTTGCCGCGCTCAAAACAAGCCAGATCGCGTCGCTTACAACCGTCCAAGTCGGCGCATTTGAGACACGTGATATCGCTGTCATGACTTCAATGCAAGTTGCGGCCCTTTCGACCCTACAAATCAACGAAGGCCTGGGAACTGCCCAAGTGGCGGCCATCACGACGGCGAATATTGCGACGCTCAGTACCAATCAAATCAGCAAGGGATTTACTACCGACCAAGTTATTGCACTGAGAACGGACCAAATTGCCGCCCTCAAGACTGCGCAAGTCGCCGCGCTCACAACAGACCAAATTGCCGCTCTGGAGACGCGCGATATCGCAGCGCTTACAACGGCAAGCATTGGAGTGCTGTCTACAGACCAAATGGGGCGGGGACTGGCGACTGCCCAAATTGCAGCACTGAATACAGCGCAAATCTACACATTCAGTACCGACCAGATCAGCAAAGGGCTGACCACAGATCAAATTGCAGCACTGCGAACTGACCAAATTGCGGCTTTCAAGAGCACTCAAATAGCGGCATTGACTACTGACCAGATAGCAGCAATTGAAACTCGTGATATTGCAGCACTCACGACATCGTCGATCGGTGCACTGAGCACAGACCAAGTCAGCAAAGGTATGACGACTGATCAAATTGCTGCGCTGCGCACGGACCATGTTGTTGCATTGAAGTCAAACCAAGTGGTTGCGTTGACAACCGATCAGGTTGCAGCAATCGAGACACGCGACATAGCAGGTATCACGACGGCGAATCTGGCTGTGCTGTCGACAGATCAAATCAGCAAGGGTTTGACAACTGCTCAATTGGCCGCGCTAACAACTGCCGGAGTCTCGGCTCTCAGTACTGACCAAATCTCCAAGGGTCTCACAACTGACCAGATCATCGCTTTGCGCACAGATCAAATTGCAGCGTTAAAGGGAATTCAGGTTTCTGCGCTAACGACGGATCAAGTTGCAGCGATAGAAACACGTGATATTGCTGCACTCACTACTGTTGCAATCGGAGCATTGACCACAGACCAAATAGGTAAAGGACTGACTACCGCACAAATCGCTGCGCTGACAACTGCGAGTATTGATGCATTGAGCACAAATCAGATCAGCGCAGGGTGGACCACAGACCAAGTGATCGCACTTCGCACCGATCAGGCTGCTGCATTGGCATCACAACAGGTTGTTGCCATGACGACAGACCAGATAACGGCGCTCGAGACGCGGGATATTGCTGCGCTCACAACCGCCAATATTTCAGCCCTTGGAACCGATCAAATCAAAAAAGGGCTGACCACAGATCAAGTTGTAGCCTTGCGCACGGACCAAATTGCGACACTGAAAACAAGTCAAATTGCCGCTTTGACGACAGACCAGGTCGGGGCGCTGGAGACTCGCGACATTGCCGCGCTCACCACCGCCAGCGTGGCGGCGCTAAGCACCGATCAAATCAGCAGTGGACTCAACAGCGCTCAGATTGCCGCGCTCACGACTGCCAACGTAGTGGCGTTGAGCACAGATCAGGTCAGCAAAGGGTTGACTACGGACCACATCGCAGCACTTCGCACGGATCAGGTTGCTGCGCTTAAAACCAGTCAGGTGGTAGCGTTGTCGACCGACCAGCTGGCAGCAGTATCAACCCGCGATATTGCCGCACTTACAACGCTTAGTACCGGTGCACTGACTACGACCCAAATCAACAAAGGGATCACGACCGACCAAATCGCTGCGCTCACAACGGCGCAGGTTAGTACGCTGAATACAGATCAAATTGGGAAAGGCTTGACGACAGACCAAGTTGCTGCACTGCGAACCGACCAGGTCGCCGCACTCCGGTCATACCAAGTGGGTGCTTTGACCACCGATCAAGTAGCAGCGATCGAGACCCGCGACATTGCAGCTCTAACGACTGCCCAAATTGGCGCATTGACGTCTGTCCAAATCAGTAAAGGGCTAACGACTGATCAAGTGGCTGCACTGCGGACAGATCAGATCGCTGCACTTTCATCTGTTCAAATTGCAGCTTTTACAACCGACCAAATTGGCGCAATTGAGACACGTGACATTGCGGCACTCGGTACGTCCAGTATTGCCGCGCTTAGCACAGACCAAATTGGCAGCGGAATGGGTACTGCCCAGATCGCTGCACTGACAACAGCAGGTATCTCTGCGCTGAGTACAGACCAAATTGGGAAGGCACTATCGACTGATCTAATAGTCGCCTTGCGGACGGACCAGGTGGCAGCGTTGAACTCGAGCCAAGTTGTGGCGCTGACGACAGATCAGATTGCAGCCCTTGAGACACGGGACGTTGCATCACTTACAACTGCAAATATTGCTGCATTCACAACAGCGCAAGTGGCAAACGGTCTTACAACTGCCCAGATTGCAGCGCTACGAACCGATCAAATAGTGGCGCTCAAGTCCAGCCAAATATCTGCACTGACTACAGACCAAGTTGCGGCAATTGAGACCCGTGATGTTGCGGTATTGACGACGGTTGGAATAGCGGCGTTCTCAACCGATCAAATTGCTGCTGGCCTGACAACGAGTCAGATCGCGGCATTGACGACAGCAAGCATTACTGCGTTCGGAACGGACCAAATTAGCAAAGGGCTCACGACGGATCAAATTGCTGCCCTGCGTTCAGACCAAGTTGCTGCACTCAAGACAAACCAAATCGCTGCACTGACGACCGAGCAAGTCAGCGCATTGGAGACGCGGGATGTCGCTGTGTTGACTTCGATACAGCTATCAACACTTTCGACCAATCAAATCAGTGCGGGTCTCACGACCGATCAGATTGCTGCACTGACAACCGCGGGTATTGTTGCGCTGACCACCGACCAGATCAGCAAGGGTTTGAGTACGGACCAAATCGCAGCCTTGCGGACCGATCAGGTGGCCGGCCTCAAGACCAGTCAGGTTGCAGCACTGACGACCGACCAGATTGCTGCACTGGAAACCCGCGACATCGCCGCCATGACGACGGCCAATGTTGCCGTGTTGTCCACTGACCAGATCAACAAGGGTCTCACGACCGATCAGATTGCTGCACTGACAACCGCGGGTATTGTTGCGCTGACCACCGACCAGATCAGCAAGGGTTTGAGTACGGACCAAATCGCAGCCTTGCGGACCGATCAGGTGGCCGGCCTCAAGACCAGTCAGGTTGCAGCACTGACGACCGACCAGATTGCTGCGCTGGAAACCCGTGATGTTGCTGCACTGACGACAGCAAATCTTGTTGCACTGAGTACGACACAGGTCCGATCTGGCTTGACGACCGACCAGATCGTGGCACTGCGTACCGATCAGGTTGCAGCACTGAGCTCCAATCAGATAGCCGCACTGACCACAGACCAAGTCGCTGCATTGGAAACGCGTGACGTGGCGTCACTCACTACGACCAATGTGGCTGCACTCTCAACTGACCAGGTTAACAAAGGCCTGACCACTGCCCAAGTCGCAGCGCTGACCACGGCAGGCGTCGTTGCGCTGAGTACCGATCAGCTCTCCAAAGGATTGACTACCGACCAGATCGCTGCGCTGCGTACGGACCACATCGCCGTGCTCAAGACCAGCCAGGTCTCCGCACTGACTTCTGACCAGATCGCTGCACTGGAAACTGAGGATTTTATTTCCTTGACAACGGCCAGCATTGGTGCGTTGACAACTGACCAAGTTAGCAAAGGGCTGACTACAAGCCACATTGCTTCCCTAACAACAAGCCAAATAGTGGCGTTGCGAACTGACCAGATTGTGTCTTTCCAGACAGATCAGGTCGCCGCGCTTACCACCACTGGGACGGCGGCTATGGAGACGCGCGACGTTGCTGTGTTGACGACCGCACAAATTCAATCGGCACTGTCTACCGATCAGGTCGTTGCCTTGCGCACAGACCAAGTGGCTGCACTCACTTCAGACCAGGTCACCGCACTTACAACTGATCAGTATGCGGCACTTACAACCGATCAACGCCCGCATCTCACATACGGTACTCCCATTATTCTGGACCTCAATGGCAATGGTGTTTCCACTACGAGCATCGAACATGGCGTTCAATTCGACATATTTGGCGTTGATAGCAAAGTAAACACTGGCTGGGTGACTGGCGGCGATGGATTGTTGGTTATGGATAGAAACCATGATGGCTCAATCAATGGCGGACAAGAATTGTTTGGGGAAGGCACGAATCTGGCAAATGGCCAAAAGGCACAAAACGGCTACATGGCACTCTCGGAAATGGACTCCAACGGTGATGGTTTTGTCAATGCGACAGACAGTGGCTTTGACGATTTGATGGTATGGGTTGATGGTGACTCCGATGGAATCAGCCAAGCGTCGGAACTACACACCTTGACAAGTTTGAACATCACCCAACTTGATTTACATGCACAGACGGCATCTGAGTGGGACAACGGAAATTTGATTGGATTGACATCCAACTACACCACGTCAGACGGCACCAGTCACAGCATGGCCGACGTGTGGTTCGCCACGCAAGGAACCACACCAAACCCAATACCGCGCAGCGCCGCAACTCCCAATTCCAATGAAGAGCCCCTTTCAGGTACCGCTCTAGAGAGAATGAGCGCGTCTGAAGCAGGTATTCAATCGCAGGTGGAGTCCATGGTCGATGCGATGGCCAGCTTCAAAGCTACAGGGCAGGCACAAGCTGATGGTCAGCAAATTGGCATGGGTGCATTTCAACCAAAACAGTCGCTAACGGGAACTGATGCATCTATTGTGGAAATGGTGGATGCATTGAAGCAATTTGGAAATGATGGGCTCGCCAGACCAGAGTTGGCGATTGCCGCCAATGTTCAGACTCAGGATCCTTTGGCAATACCCAAAGGACAAAACTTTAACAATGAATTGTTGGCCAATCGTTAGGCAAAAAAACCGGGCCACCTTTGGGGGAGCCCGGCTCGAAGCGACCAAATGGGAACTTTAATGGAACTGTTCTTCTTCAGTTGAACCCGTCAAAGCGGTGACACTGGACTTTCCGCCCTGGATCACGGTTGTGACTTCGTCAAAGTAGCCAGTGCCAACCTCTTGTTGGTGCGATACAAAGCTGTAACCCCTGTCGCGCGCTGCGAATTCAGGTTCTTGCACCTTCTCAACGTAGGCTGTCATTCCGCGTTTGACGTAGTCTTGCGCCAAGTCAAACATGTGGTACCACATGTTATGAATCCCCGCCAACGTAATGAACTGGTACTTGTAACCCATGGCACCCAGTTCCTTTTGGAATTTGGCAATGGTCGCATCGTCCAAATTCTTCTTCCAATTGAATGACGGCGAGCAGTTGTAGGCAAGCATCTTTCCTGGGTGTTTTGCATGCACTGCGTCGGCAAATTTCTTCGCAAACTCAAGATCGGGCGTCCCGGTCTCACACCACACCAAGTCCGCATAGTCGGCATAGGCTACGGCACGCGAGATTGCCTGATCCACGCCCTTCTTTGTCTTGTAAAAGCCTTCGGCGGTGCGCTCGCCGGTCAAGAAGGGCTTGTCGTTGGCATCGTAGTCACTGGTCAAAAGGTCTGCAGCTTCAGCGTCTGTGCGTGCAATCACCAAAGTCGGCACCCCATATACATCCGCAGCCATGCGTGCGGCGATGAGTTTTTGCACAGCCTCAGTCGTGGGGACCAAAACCTTCCCACCCATGTGACCGCATTTTTTCACCGAAGCCAATTGATCTTCAAAATGCACGCCGCCTGCGCCGGCACGAATCATGGCTTTCATCAATTCATAGGCGTTCAAAACACCACCAAACCCCGCTTCTGCATCCGCAACGATTGGTGCATGGTAGTCAATGTAGCCTTTGTCACCAGGGCCAACACCCTTGGACCACTGAATTTCGTCAGCGCGAGTGAACGAGTTGTTAATTCGCTCCACAACTTTAGGCACTGAGTCGACCGGGTAGAGTGACTGATCGGGGTACATGGCGGAATACTCGTTGTTGTCAGCAGCCACTTGCCAGCCGGACAAATAGATTGCCTTCACACCAGCCTTCACCTGTTGCATGGCTTGGCCGCCGGTCAATGCGCCGAGGCAGTTGACATAGGGTTCATTGTTCACGAGCGCCCAAAGCTTTTCAGCTCCACGGCGTGCCAGCGTATGTTCAACTTGAAATGAGCCCCGCAGGCGAACAACGTCGGCCGCGGTATAGCCGCGTTTGATGCCTTTCCAGCGCGGGTTTGTCGCCCAGTCCTTCTCGAGGGCTGCAATTTGCTGTTCACGGGTCTGAGTCGTCATGGGATCACTCCTACAAAGTTAAAGAAATTCAGCGCCAGTACACGATCACGCAATTTCAGTGCCTGCGGATCGCACTGTCGTTTAAGCATGAAGGAATTGTAGCCCTAGAAAGTGGATATCAATTGTCTTATGTCTTATATATGACTAAATATTTTTTATTATGAATCAACCACTTACAGCCTCATTTTTACAATACAAAACCTGGGATCGACTATGTGAAAAATGTCGCGCAACAAGTCAAGGATGAAGACGCCAAAAAAAGGATCTAGAACAACGTCCATCACAACCAAGCGTAATGAGCTTAGACGTTCAGCATGCCATTGGCATGACAGTGTTGGGATAATGCAATTATTTAAGGAGAGTGCCGTGCTGTTGACCCTGGTCATCGTCTACCTGCTAATCACTATCGCTATCGGGCTATATGCAGCCAAACGCGTGAAAACGACATCTGACTTTGCCATTGCAGGCCGTCATTTGCCGCTCGTCATGATCGTTACAACCACCTTTGCAACATGGTTTGGTTCCGAGACGGTGTTGGGTATCCCCGCTAAATTTGTCAATAGTGGACTCAATGGAGTGGTGGAGGATCCTTTTGGGGCCGGGACATGCCTCATTTTGGTCGGCACATTCTTCGCAGCAAAGCTGTACAAGATGAACTTGCTCACCATCAGTGACTATTACCGTGAGCGCTTTGGCCGCACAGTAGAAATTATCTGTTCGCTGATCATTATGCTCAGCTACCTTGGCTGGGTGTCGGCACAAGTAACAGCGTTGGGTTTGGTTTTTAACTTGCTCTCTGCCGGCGCCATCAGCATCCCAATGGGTATGACCATTGGAGTGGTCTCCATACTCGCGTACACGCTTTTTGGAGGCATGTGGTCTGTGGCCGTGACCGACTTCATCCAAATGATCATCTTGGTTGCAGGGCTCGCCATCATCGCGATATTCGCTGCCGACATGGCAGGTGGCGCGGACAAAGTAGTTGCCCTCGCCGTCAGTCAAGACATGTTCAAGTTTTTGCCGGAACCTACGTTCAAAGACATTCTTTTCTTTTTTGCGGCTGCCATCACCATGATGTTTGGCTCGATTCCACAGCAGGATGTGTTTCAGCGAGTGATGTCTGCGAACAGCACGAGCGCTGCCACCAAGGGCCCCGTTATTGGCGGTATCTGCTACATACTCTTTGCCTTCGTTCCCATGTTTCTGGTGACCAGCGCCTTGGTCATCATGCCAGACCAAGCTGCAGCACTACTTAAAGAAGACCCCCAAAAAGTACTACCCACGCTGGTGCTCGAAAAGATGCCTTTTGTCATGCAAGTGCTTTTCTTTGGTGCACTGCTATCCGCCATCAAATCGACAGCATCTGCAACACTGCTCGCGCCAAGTGTCACGTTTGTAGAAAACATTTGGCGTCAATTCAAACCAAGAATGGGGGACAAAGAGGAACTATTGACCATGCGTATCACTGTGCTTGTTTTCAGTGCATCGGTCCTTTTGTATGCCATCAAAACACAAGGCACACCGATTTATGAAATGGTCTCGGGCGCCTACCAGGTCACGCTGGTGGGTGCATTTATTCCGCTAGTCTTTGGCCTCTATTGGAATCGGGCTACAACCCAAGGCGCCATATTTTCGATCGTTCTCGGACTTCTAACATGGGGAATCTTCCTGGCTACACCGATAGGCACGGATTTCCCCGCACAGTTGGCTGGCATCCTAGCTGCCCTTTTGGGCATGTTACTGGGATCTCTTGGACCTCAGGCGATCAAAAACTCACATGCCAGCCACCATAGGCTTGTGAACGGAGCCTGATGCAGGCGGGTCAAGACCAAACAGAGGTTGCAAGCAGGGTGTCGCGCAGTCCGTCTAATCTCTGGATGGCTTACCTCTGTTTGGCCCTGAGCATGGCACTTGTCGGCAGTTACGTTGCACTGTCAAAACCTCTTGTGGTGGTCATGGGCGTCTTTTTGTTGGCATGGCTCCGTTTTGGTATTGGGAGCCTCGCGATGCTTTTCTGGCTCAAGAAGCCGGCGCATGAACCCACTTTGACCCGGCGCACGCATGGTCTGCTGTTTCTTCAATCATTTTTAGGTAATTTCATGTTTTCAATTGCCATGCTTTTTGGTGTCGGCATGACGAGTGTGGTTTCTGCGGGGGTCATCATGGCAACCATTCCAGCAGTTATTGCAGTCCTGAGTTGGATCATCCTCAAAGAGCGCGTTGAACCGAAAATTTGGGGCGCTGTAGTCTGTGGTGCCGCCGGCATTGCACTGCTTTCAATGACAAGGGGTTGGCAAGTTGTATTGCCATTGCGAAATCTCCCCTTTCAAACCGATATTGATCCCGCTGTCTTGGGGAATTCTTTGGTCTTTACAGCAGTCCTATGTGAAGCTGCCTATGCCGTGATTGGCAAAAAACTAACCAACACTTTGTCACCAAAGCGCATCGCCGCATTGCTCAACCTGTGGGGTTTGGTGCTGATGACACCGATGGGCTTGTACGCAGCGCTAGGGTTTGATTTCTCGCAAATAACGCCACAGCTTTGGCTGCTGTTGGTTTTATATGCATTGGCCGCAAGTGTCTGGACGGTTTGGCTTTGGATGACAGGCCTGCGCACAATACCTGCCGCTCGTGCGGGCATATTTACGGTCATGCTGCCAATTTCTGCGGCACTAACGGGCGTCTACGCACTAAATGAACCTATGTCCAGCCTTCAATTGATTGCATTTTCAATCGCATTGATCGGCCTCGTACTAGCCACCTTGTCTTCGAAGAAGGTCACTCAAGCAATTCATTAGTGTGTATGACGATCCCGTCTTCATCCGCATAGAGCCAATCACCGGGACGAATCCACACACCTTGCATTTGAACCGCCACGCCTGCTTGCCCCTGATTGCGCTTTTCTGTTGGCATGGGTACTGACGCCAAGGCACGAATGCCTACTGCTTGCTGGGCCAATTCCGCGGTGTCCCGCACACATCCGTCAATCACCACTCCTGCCCAACCGTTGCGCGCGGCGGCCGCGCCGAGATTGCCACCCAACAGTGCTCTGCGCAGTGACGCGCCACCATCAACGACAAGTACTTTGCCCACACGTCCCAAAGGAGTGTCGATAAAGCCAACGGAATCAACAGCAGCCTTCACCAAGGTATTGTCTTCAAAACATTTCACAGTTTCTACAGGGCCCGAGAACCGCTTCACGAGCCCAAAGTCTCGAAACACAGGTGGCAAAACACGGAAATTGCCACTCTCGTCACCCTTGTGTGCATCGCAAAGATCGCACGTCGCAAACGCTTTTGTCATAGCTCAACACTCCTTTTCTCAAGATAGTGGCATTCTCCAATGGAAAAAACAACATTTACCAATGAAAAAGTGATCCTTGGACTGGATATGCTGCATTTTCTCCAGTAGCATCCGTGTACCAGTGAAGAAGCAGTTTTTTGCTGGAGATTAATCAACTTCAAGAAGGACAATCGATCATGGCAACTGCAAAGAAAGCTCCGGCTAAAAAAGCTGCACCTGCAAAGGCAGCAGCTCCGGCAAAGAAAGCCGCTCCTGCAAAAAAAGCAGCGGCACCCGCTAAAAAAGTAGCCGCTAAGGCGCCTGCAAAGAAAGCCGCTCCTGCAAAAAAAGCAGCTCCCGCGAAGAAAGTAGCTGCCAAAAAAGCAGCTCCTAAGGCGCCAGCGAAAAAGCGTACTGTCAATGCAGCCTTCATGAAGGCCCTGACTCCCAGCGCAGCGTTGGCAGCTGTTGTCGGCGCAACTCCATTGCCACGCACCGAAGTGGTGAGCAAGCTGTGGGCTTACATCAAGAAGAACAAGCTGCAGGACGCTGTCAACAAGCGCATGATCAATGCCGACGCGAAACTGAAGGAAATTTTCGGCAAGATGCAAGTTTCCATGTTTGAAATGGCTGGCCTCATCGGTAAGCATCTCAAATAATTGGCCCCTGCGCCAACCTCAAAAAGGCCGACTTGTTCGGCCTTTTTTCTTGCCTCAAATTGTGTAATTTCAATTCCCAAGCAAAGCTTGCAAGCGCAGTCTGCGCAAAGCATTTAAGTGCTACCGCGAACGAGGAGTTGGTATCCCAAATCAACGCAACGTGGTTCGACCGCCTCCCCTCGCATCAAGGCCAGGAGCATGGTAGCTGCAGAAATTCCGATTTCAGTTCTGGGAGTCCGTACGGTTGTGAGCGGCGGCACCATTTGGTCACTACCAGCAAGGTCGTTAAAGCCCGCCACTGCAACGCGCTCGGGCACGGCAACGCCCATACGTAGCGCCGCCATTAACGCACCCTGTGCCAAATCGTCATTGCAGAAGAAAATAGCGTCTACCGCGGGTTGCTGCCCCATGATCTGCTCAAACATTCGCGCACCCAGAGAAATCGACGACAGCGCTGGGTTGAGCCACTCCAGCGTAGTGCTGTACAGGCCAGCCGATTGCATCGCCCTGCGCCACCCCTCCAAACGCTGCAACGTCCGCGAATCCAGCTGGGCGGCAGCAAATGCGATGCGTTTGTACCCTTTAGACAAAAGGTGTTGCGTCATTTCGGCCCCTGCATTGGCTTGCGAAAACCCCACGCTATACACGTCTGGGGTCGCGGATGCTTCCATGAGATGCACGCATGGGACACCGCTTTGGGCAATGAGTTTTCGCGTGGATTCACTGCGTTCAAGTCCTGTGACCAGCAATCCAGCTGGCCGATGCATCAACTGTTCGCGAAGCAGTGATTCTTCCTCTGCCGCGTCATAGTGCGTGACGCCGAACAAAGTTTGAAACCCGCCCTGGCGTAAAGTGCGTTGAATGGCGTCGAGCAAGTCCACAAACAGCGTGTTAGACAGCATCGGAATCAACACTGCAACATGCGAACCAACCCCTGAGGCCAAAGCGCGTGCTGCTGGGTCTGGCATGTAATTGAGTTTGCTCACTGCAGCTTGTACCTTCGCAACAAGCTCTGGTCCGACCGCACGCTCCCCCCTGAGAGCGCGTGAAACGGTAATAGGGCTTACACCTGCCGCATGTGCGACATCAGCCAAAGTAATACGACCCGTCGCGCGGGAATGGGTAGCAGGGGATTTCATGTCTTTGTCGCTACTGTAAGTTTATAATTCTGACAAAAAACTGACGGCACGAGAGAAAGCAATTGACAAATCTCGAATCGAAAGTTATCCGGTCCAAGTACGCATTCTGCCACTTGATACGAGCAATGAACAAAAGGTAGTTGACATTTTCAATGTTCTTGAATGTTGGTTACCACAAAAAAGTTTGGCCCTATAGATGAACCCAATTGTCATCATGGGTGTTGCAGGCTCTGGAAAATCCAGCCTCGCACCCTTGATTGCCCATGCAACTGGCACTCCACTTGTCGAAGGTGATAACCACCACAGCCAAGCCAATATTGAAAAGATGCGCAATGGAATTGCGCTGACAGATGCTGATCGTGCCGGGTGGCTTTTGGCATTAGCAGAACAGCTGAAACAACACCCGCATGGGGTCGTATTGACATGCTCTGCCTTAAAGAAAGCGTATCGCCAGCGATTGCGTGACTCGGTGCCAGATATCCGTTTTGTATTTTTAGACGTCACGCGCGAAGAAGCTCAACGACGGGTGGCAGCAAGGTCTAGCCTACATATTTTCCCCACTACATTAGTGGCAAGTCAGTTTGCCGCCCTTGAATCGCCCATCGGTGAACCCGGCGTGCTCCGAGTGGATGCACAAAAGCCCCTAGACGAACTTCAGGTGCAAGTGACGCAGTGGTTGCGCGATATGCAGCCTGCGTAAACGCCATGCAGCGCCTTAAATCTAGGCGGATTTGAGATTCTGAGTTAGTCTCCCAACCTGACAGGGAGAAAGTCAACATGAAATTCGTATGGCCAGCTTTGCTGGGAATTCTACGAGCGGCCTATTTCGCCTATTCGGTGTGGTGCCTGCTGTTTCCGCTTGCAATTGTGGGGTTCGTGGCATTCCTAAGCAGTCGTTCTGCCACCGAGAGCCCCCTATTGCACCTTGGCGCGATCATCATCTCTGCGTTGCTTTGCCTTCTCATGGCCTATGCAATCGTGATAGTCTTTTTGCGGCGAGACCCTGAAACGCACATCACAACAACGGCCCATGCCAATCCTTGGCAAAGCAGTTTTTTGTCCTGGTTTGGCACACTGAAATGGTTTCGAAACGATGGTGATGCACCCGCTGTCAAGTTGCATTGGCCGTCAGGCTATTTGGTCGAAAACCCGCGCGGCTACCGCATTGGCGGGCCAGAAATGCGCGCGATTCTGGAAATTTTGCAGCCGGGCGATATATTGCTGCGCGGCTATGAGGGCTACCTGGACGGTGAATTCATTCGCAGGTCATCGCCCAGTGTGCAAAAGGACTTTAAACCCGGATGGTTCACCCACGTGGCGCTTTATGCAGGCGACCTCACGGAAACAGACCGCAAAGGGGTCAATCCGCTCTTTGCCGATAAGGCCGACTATTTTGATACAGGTCCGCAACGTGTCATTCACTCGATGGCAAAAGGAGTGCACACGGAAGATGTGTTGACATTCCTGCGGTGCGACTATTTGGCGGTATTGCGATTACCGGCCACTTTGCGTGCGCTTCCTGCGATATTTGAGCAAGGAGGTAAAGCGATAAAGCAAAAGGAAAACCCCAGTCAGTCCGATCACCTGTGTGCCGCCCTTATTTCTGCGTTGCGCAATGGCAATACTGTGGAAAGGCAAGAGGTCGTTCTCGCAGCCCGGCGATCTGCCATTGAAAAGATTGGCGAGGCCTATGACTTTGACTGCAGCGACACGACCAAATTCACGCGCTTTAGTTGCGCTGAGCTGTTGTACTACTGCTTGCGTGGCGTGCTGACCGCTTTACCCATCCTTCCGCGTCGCCATGCGCTCTTTCCTCTTGCACCCCATGCCACCTGGTTACGAATCCTGGAGCGAACGACCATCACCCCAGACGACTACTATGAACTGGTCCAAGCGGGTCACTTAAGCTGCATATGGGAAGATGCAACCAGCAAAGGAAGGCATTCGACGCTGACCGCTCAATGACTGGTCACGCTCAATACGGCTCTTGGCTTCCACGGCAATTCGCCGGAGTCAGGTGCTTGCACATTGGGCGCTCCCAGAAACAAGCGATCGGCCCCCAGCTTCTGGCTAGCCAGGTAATCCTTGACGACCAGCGCACGCTGCTGCGCCAAAGCGCGCATGGCCTCATCGGTGACTGCAATGCCCGCCAATAGCAGCGACTCCATCTCTGCAACGGGTATGTCTTTGGCCATACCAACCAGGTTGCGGGGCTTCGCAATGTCAGCACGGCGGTAGACGTCCTTGAGCAGCACCGGGTACTCTTCACTCGTGTAATCAACGACTGCCCCCACATTTTGGCTGCTCACTGCGGCCCTGCGCCGCTTTTCCGCTAACAAAAGCGCCTTGAGGCGTTCGCGCTTGAGCGCCTCACGCTCCGGCGCAAGGCTTGCAGAACCGACCACAGTGACACGCAATGCGGGCTTCTCAACCAGTGCCTTTGCGATCTTGTCCAGACTTTGTGCGGCTTCTGGTACCAGCACACTGCTGCCCGGAGCAAATGGAACGCTGCCCATATCGTCTTCATCGCTCCCGCCGAAAGCGTGGGCGATCAAACTAAAGGGCGCTGTCAGAGCTTTGGTGATGAGATTGGTCAGGACCTTCCACACCAGCGGGCCGATTTTGAATTGCGGATCGTTTAACGAACCACTGATAGGAAGATTGATATCGATAACACCATTGCTATCTGCCAAAAGCGCAACCGCCAACTTGACGGGCAAACTGCTTGGCGCACCCTCTACGGCGTCGCCGAAGCTGAGTTGATTGAGAACCAGCTTGTTGTCTGCCACGAGCTGCCCATCGGGTTGCACGGCGTAGTGAACATCCATACTGAGCTTGCCACGTTCGATGCCGTAGCCTGCGTATTTGACTGAATAGGCTGTCAGGGGCGGGAGGTCCAAATCACTAACACGGCCCCTGATATCCAGAGCCAAAGGCTTGGCCAATGGATTGATCTTGCCTGTGATCTCCAATGCCGCGGTGCCTTCTGCCCGCCCACGTAATTCCAGGTCTGCAAGCTGCACGGTGCCCTCAACTGCTTTAGAGGAAAACGCGCTGAGCTTGCCATTGAGCTCACTCAGATTGGCCGTATACCTGGGGCGGATAAACCGATCAGAGAAAAGCACCTGTCCCTTAATCAACGTCATTGGGCCCATGTTCACCTCGGCCGCCAGCGGCGCTGCAGGTGTTTCTGCTCCCGCGTTGGACGCCTCCGCTGTCGAGCCAACGGGGCCAGGCTTCACCAGGTCCTGAAGGTTCATGCGCCCATTTGGGTTGACGATGATACGGGCGTAAAAATCGGAAAGCGTGGTTTCCCGAACCTGCAACCGCGTAGGTGTGCCGGGGGCAATATCCAGTGCAATGCCGGGTGCATTAAGCGATTTCCAACTCAACAGCTCTTCGGCCACGCCCAAGTCATCAGATGCTGCGGCAGGCGCACTTTCGGCAGCACCATTGCTTACAGCACTGTCAGTCGGCGTGCCCACCACACTGTTGGCCCGAAAATCCTCCAGTGCGGCATCGCCCCGTAGTTGCAATTGCATACCCTGCGCATTTGCTACGTACCGCAGCTGTCCCTTGTAGTTCACATCCGCCCGCAAGATTGCGATGTTGAGGTGGTTGGCAAAGTACGGTGCAATACCATGCACGGGTAAATCAACCGCGTCGACGCTGCCTTGCAGTGCAAGCGGTTCCCACATCACCGTGCCGCGGTAATTCAGGCTGCCGGGTTCTGCGCGACCGGCCTTCAGGCGTGCAGACAGGGTTACCGGTGCGGCCTTGCTGCCATCCAGCGCTGCGTTGTTGAGTTTGAACTGCAGGGCGGAGACTTCGAGTCGTGCAGGCCGATCAAAGCTTCGGTCATCAAGTTTGATGGTTCCATCTGCAATGACCACCTCACCCAACGCCACTTGCCATGGCGATTTTTGCGGGGTGGTGTCCGCTGGCGCCACAGGTGGTGCTACTGCATCGGATTGCGCAACTGCCACAGCCTGTGCCGTTGGTACTGCTGCAACGCTTTTCAGCCAGCGCTGAACCATCCATTGCCCTTGCGCATTGCGATGCGCCATGACACTGGGCGAGCGAAGGCTCAACTTGGCGATGGCACCCGTGTGTGCGGTCAGGTCAAAAGTGGCGTCACTCACTTCAAGCAGTTTAAAGCTCGGCATCTCGTTCGCGGCGCGCTCTGCGTTGGTGGCAGCCGCGGCTGCCGCGGCATTCCAGCTTGCCGGCCCTTTGAGCGCGAAATCCTTTACCGCGAGGTGCGGCACTGCCACTTGCAAGGCGTCCCCTTGCAAGAGTAGATTCAACTCAGCGTCCAGTGCGCCCACCACGGCCGGCTGCAAAAATTTTGCACTGTAGGGAGCCAATAGCGCCAAATCCAGGTCTGCAACCGACACATGCGTGCTGGTACTGGCAGCACTGCCCTCGCCTTTCAAGGCCACCAGCGCTGCCTTGCCGCGCCAGGGCAATTGTGCTGATGCCTCAAACGTGAAAGGCTTTGCATTGAGCGGCCAATGGACAGACCCTGCTTGTACCTCCAGTTTCGTGGCCGCTAGCTGACCAGGTGGCTGCATGGTTTCGTCGGTCCAAGCCACGTCACCCCCATGAACATTGACGCGCCCAACAACCAGTGTCCAACCCTTTGCTGGTGTCGGTGCCGATACGGCCTTCTTTGTGCCCGTAACCAAATGCGCCGCTGGGGGTACAGAAGTCTGCAGCACGGCGGATTCTTTCGCGTTCGCCCCCCAATTCATGTTGATGATGCCAGACCGGCTGCGCGATGCTTGCAACTTTGGCGCAGAAATCTCGATGGACGACAGATTGGCAAACTGGTCCAGCGGACGCACTTCTGCCATTTCCACTGCAATGGCATCCGCGTCCAACAGCGCCTTACCAGACAACTCCGCTACAGACAAATCTGACACCCGAATCAAGCCCTTGAGTGTCAATTTGGCGTGCGCCGCCTGCTCAAAGCCCATATGTACATCGGCATCCACTACGGCATGCTGCAAGCGCACGGGCAAGCTACTGGGCAGGTACGGCAAATAGGGGGTCAAGTCGAGCTTGGATATCTTGATCGTGGCATCTGCCTTGCGCGTCTGGGCAAAGGGTGCGCTCTGCGTGGCGGTGTCGAAATGGCTGCCATTGAGATCGAAGGCAAGACGCGGCTCCACTTTGACATCACGCTTGGACGACAACGTGCTCAAAAACGGCACCGCCAAATGCAGCGCGCGCACGGCATGTTGGCGCACGCCAGACGGCAGTTGGTCCGTGAAATCTACCGAGCCACCGTTAAGTGTCAGGTTGTACAACGCAAACTGCAGTGGCGACGAAGCTGCTTTGGCATCAGCGCCTTTGCTCAAAGTGGCCACGATGTCGTCTACGTCGTAATGGCCATCGCCCAAATGGGTGAGCCGCAAGGTGGGTGCCTCCAGCGTTATCGCGTCGGCCACGGGTGCCATACGCAACACAGACTCCAGTTCACCATCGATATAAATGATTGAAACCGCTAGTTGCTGCGCCTGGCCGTCCGCCGTGGCGACCGCTACGTTGTGCAAGGTCAACTCCAGTGACCAAGGATAAAAATCGACGGAGCCTACCGTGACTTTTCGACCCAAGGCCGCAGTTGCTTTCTCCTCAATCAGGCGCTTTGCCAGTGGTGGAACGCTGAGCCATGCCAGCAGCCATACCAGGAGCAAGATGCCCAGCGCCCAAGCCCCACGGCGCTGCCACGGTGCTGAAACAGAAAAGGGGAATTGCATGGTGGTCCCTTTTAGAACTTGCCATCCGGCCGACAGGACTGCCGTTTACTCAGACCTGTGCTGCTGGCGCGCGGGCCAGCATGCGGCTCACAGCACGAGGGTCCATGCCATACATGTCGGCGAACTCCTCCACCGACTTGCCACTGGCAGTGAAAGCCTGGACCAAGGCCTGCGTCTTCGCGGCACGGGCTTCCAGTTCAGCCATCGCTTCGTCGAGAAGGCCATTGGCAGCGGCATCGCGGCTGCGCACCAACTCGGCATAGGCTGTGGGTGTCAGCCCTGACGCCTCACAGGCCTGCACAATGCGCCCGACCAGCTTGGGTCGCAAATCCTCTTTGCTGCGCTGTTGGCGGCGGCGAAAAACTTCCAAGAGCGCGTGGTGCACATGCTCAGGCGCCATGGCTTCAACAGCCTTGCCTTGCAGGTCATGGCGTTGCTCACCGGACGCAACTGCAGTCAGGTAGCGGGTGGATCGGGTATGGAATGACAGCGCTGCTTTCAGGCTATCGCGGTCAAACGCGTCAGGGTGCGCTTCCAGCAGGTCCTGAAAAATGCCCCGCTTCAGCGGCAAAAACACCGCGCCGAACAACTGTGGGTACAGAGCAGCCATTTTTTCCAAGACGGCAAATACATCAGGTTTTGCGGGTCGTGTGGATGCTTCGGTGGCGGCAACCGGTTCAGGGGAAGTTTGCAAGGATTCGGTCATGACAAGATTCGGTTGATAGCCCTCTATCATGCCAGTGATTCGATCACTTGCCCGTTCTGGCACCCACGCCTAGCGCTGCACCCACACTCAAAAGCAGCACCAAGGCCGCACCCAATAGGGTTGCACCATACCATCCGCGGTCCATCAACACGCCAAAAACAATGGGTGAAATGGCAAAACCAGTGTCCAGACCGGAATACACCAGCCCGTAAACCCGACCTGTTGCGCCTTTGGGTGTGGCCTTCTTGATCATCATGTCGCGCGATGGCCCGCCAATACCCACCGCAAAGCCGGTTGCCGCCAGCACCACCATCGTGGTCGTCGCGTCCAGCCACCCCGTGCCACATAGCGCCAGCAGCGCCGCACCGATGGCCATTGCAATCGCCACTACTTTGTCAGTGCTGGCGGAGCGGGCCGCAATAAAGCCCCCAACAAACATGCCCACCGCACCGCACAGCATGTAGGCCGTGAGCGTATAGGTGGCCGACTCGAAGCTGATGCCGTGCATGGCTTTGAGGATGGAGACCGAAAAGCTTTGCACCACAGCCAGCGTCATGGTGGACAGCAGGAAGAACCCGAAACACCACCACACCACCGGTAAGCGCATAAAGGCCATGTCGTGCTCCTTGTGCCCCTTGGCCACGGCGTGCGGATCACGCACCGCTACTTCGGTACGCAACTTTTCCCGCTGCAACACCAGCAGCAGCAAGACGCCCACATACATCGCCGCAGCGGCCAAGTAGGCATTGCGCCATCCCCACAGCGCGCCCAAGCCGGAAAAAAACACGGGCGCCACAGCCCAGCCCAGGTTGCCGGTCAATCCATGCGCGCTGAATGCATGGCCCAGCCGCGGTGCCGATACACGCTGGTTCAGGATCGTGAAATCTACGGGATGAAACGTGGCATTACCCAGCCCGGCCAATGCCGCCACCATCAGAAGCCCGCTATAGCCTGTCACCAACGACGCTGCAACACAGGCCGCCGTAAAAATCCCCAATGCGATGAACAACATGGGGCGTGCGCCCACGCGATCAACCACAAAGCCCGACGTCGCCTGGCCCACGCCAGACACCACAAAAAACACCGTCATCAGCAATCCCAGCTGTGAAAAACTCAACCCAAACTCCTGCATAAAGACAGGAAACAGCAGCGGCAGCAACAAATGGCCAAAGTGCGAGCTGGCGTGGGCTAGCCCCACGAGGCCGATGATGGTTGCGTCTTGTTGCAGCGGCACGGCGGCCGAGGTGGTGTTGAGCGTGATGGCAGTCATGTGGGCTATCGTAAGTGGCCCTCGCGCCAGCAGGAAGAGCACAAAAAGACAATAATTATCGAATTCCCGCCAAACGCATTGCGCAACCCCATGGCATGAAACGCAAAACAGCCCTTACCCCCGTGCATTTTGACAATGCCGCCTCGCGCCCGCCCACCGCAGCACGCCCGGTGCGCAGCCGCGCCAGACCCCTCGCAATGGACGCGCACATCGAAGCGCACCAGCACGAGTGGGCCCAGTTCACCTATTGCGCAAGTGGCCTGATGCAGGTCACTGTTACCCAAAATGGCGTGCAAACCACCTACATCGTGCCGCCCACCCGTGCCGTGTGGATTCCGCCCCGGGTGCAGCACCGCGTAGTCGTATTAGAGGCGGCGGAACTGCGCACCGTAGACCTGCACACGACGGTCACACCGCCCGGCTGGCAAGACTGCCGCGTGCTGGTCGTCAGCAAGTTGCTGCGCGAACTGGTGCATGCGCTGGAAGACTCAGTACCCGGCCCGCGTGATGAGGCCATCATGGCGCTCACCGTCGACGAGATTACGCGGGCCACCATCCACGACCTGGGGGTTCCCATGCCGCACCCCGAACATGGTGACAAGCGACTGCGCGCCCTCTGTGAAAGCGTGCTGCGCGACCCGGCGCAGCGGTCGCAGCTGCGCGACTGGGTTGCCCATGTAGGTGCCAGCGAACGCACGGTGGCGCGATTGTTTCGGGATGAACTGGGCACCAATTTTCAACGCTGGCGCCAGCAAGCCATACTGGCACACGCCCTGCCCTTGCTGGCACGGGGATTGCCTGTCAGCCAGGTAGCCGCAGCCAGTGGCTACAGCAGCGACAGTGCGTTCAGCGCCATGTTCAAGCTGGCGATGGGCAAAGCGCCAAGTCACTTCCAGGCAAAAACGCTATCAAATAAATAGCGCACTAAGCACATTACACGAGGGCTAGTGCCCTATTTCACCATCAATGGCACACTCAACCCATTTTCGTAGGAGATCGTATGCAAGCACTGAATGACGCTGCCAATAGCCCGCTGCTCCAGAACCTCACGCGCTCTGCAACCATGCCGGTGCTCTTTGTCGGCCACGGCAGCCCCATGAACGCCATTGAAGACAACATCTGGCGGCGCAGCTGGCAAGCCATCGGGGCCGAGCTACTGTCGGGCGCCCAGCGCCCCCAGCTGATCCTGTGCATCTCCGCCCACTGGCTCACCCGGGGCGGCTGGCAGCTGACCGGCATGGCAGCACCCAAAACCATTCACGACTTTGGTGGCTTTCCACAAGCCCTGTTTGACCAGCAATACCCGGCACCCGGCGCGCCCGTGGTTGCCGCTGCATTGGCCCGCGAATTGAAATCCCCCCTCTATGCGATGACTCCAGAGACTTACACCAAGTTCACC
>CAYXWW010000026.1:28004-28818 GCA_964468905.1 uncultured Rhodoferax sp.
AGCATGGACTACAGCCGCCCGGCCAGCGAACACTACGCGCTGGGCCAACAGTTACAGGACCTGCGCGGGCGGGGTGTGTTAATTGTTGGCAGCGGCAATACAGTGCACAACCTGCGCGCCATGCGGTTCGGCGCAGGTGACCACGAAGCCTATGACTGGGCCCGCGAGTTCGACACTTGGGTTGAACAGCACGTCAGCACAGGCAACCTTGCGGCTCTGCATGACTTTCAGTCATTGGGCAGTGTTGCGGTGCAGGCCCACCCCAGCTACGAACACTACCTGCCCCTGCTATACGCGGCGGGCGCAGCCCGCTCCACCGATACACCGCGCTTTTTCAACGCGGGCTACCAGGCTGCCGCTATTTCCATGCGTTCGGTTTTGTGGTCTTGAGCAGCAGTATGCTATTGCCATGAAAGACGTAGCTCCACCCCCGCCAACGCAGCCGCGACCCTCGCAAACACTGGGCACTGCAGATGGTCTGCGCCAGGGCCTGCGCAAGAGCCGCAACCAGCTCAAAGGCCGCCAGGCCGCGCCCGACGCCTTGGCGCAAGGCCACAGCACGACCAGGCACGTGACGCTGCGCTCAACGCCATGCGTCAGCACCTATTGGCCGCATGGTCAGGATTCAGCTCAGTTTGTTGGGCAGGCGGACGCGCAAATAGCCCGTTGTTTCAACGCCTGGTGGGCTTAACAGCAATAGTCATTAACTATCACTCAATAAATACTAATCGCTTTTGTTAGGCCTTTGCAGCCTAAATGCTATAGACGGTCCCCACCCCTAAAAATTAAACTCATAGGCTTTGCCGAGACCAGT
>CAYXWW010000027.1:0-28190 GCA_964468905.1 uncultured Rhodoferax sp.
GGCGGCCTCACAGCCCCCGCATTGACCGCCAAGGACATGGAAGACATCCGCACGGCAATGAGTTTTCAGGCCGATTACGTCGCGGTTAGCTTTCCCAAGAATGCAACCGACATGGAAATGGCGCGCCAGCTGTGCAATGTGGCAGCCGCAGAATACAACCACAAGCCTGGCTTGATTGCCAAGATCGAGCGTGCTGAAGCCATACCCCGCCTGCTGGAAATCCTCTTGGCCAGTGACGGCATCATGGTTGCGCGCGGTGATTTGGCTGTTGAAGTGGGTAATGCCATCGTTCCCGGCCTGCAAAAGCGCATGATCAAGCTGGCCCGCGAGCATGACCGAGTGGTCATCACCGCAACCCAAATGATGGAATCCATGATTACTAACCCGGTGCCTACCCGCGCTGAGGTTAGTGACGTAGCCAACGCAGTGCTTGATGGAACCGATGCAGTGATGTTGTCGGCTGAGACGGCTGCTGGTAAATACCCGCTGGAGACCATTGTTGAAATGGCCAAAATCTGCCATGCCGCTGAAGGGCATGAAGACTATGAAATCGAGGCAGATTTCACGGGCAAGAAGTTCAGCCGCATTGACCAAACCATCGCCATGGGCGCGCTGTTTACAGCCCACCATCTGGCTGCCAAAGCTATTGTTGCGATGACCGATAGTGGATCGTCTGCGCTGTGGATGAGCCGCCATTTGATTCGCGTACCGATCTACGCCTTGACCTCGAAAATCGCAACCCAGCGCAAGATGGCGTTGTATCGCAATGTACGGCCGCTTTTTGTGGACACCAGCCTCGACCGTGATACGGCCCTGCGCGAGGCCGAAAGCCACCTGAAAGCCCGCGGCATCGTGCAAAAGGGTGACGTGTACGCCATCACATTCGGCGAGCCTATGGGTTCGCCCGGCGGCACCAATATGCTGAAGATTTGCCAGGTGGGCTAGTTCACCTCCCCCTGTGTATTGCGCTGGGTGCGGTGTTAACTGCCGCCAGCGCTTTTCGCGTTTTGGCGCACTGAAAACCTCGGGTTTTCCCGTATGACTAGAATGCCGGTACGGTACAAGTTACCAAGTGGTTACCAAAATTTGGTCACCCTGTCGGTTTTTTAACTTCAATAGGAAAATCCCATGGCTCTCGTTTCAATGCGTGAATTGCTGGACCACGCCGCCATTCATGGCTACGGCATTCCCGCTTTCAATGTGAACAACCTGGAGCAAGTCCAGGCGGTGATGGAGGCGGCCAAGGAGGTTGGCTCGCCCGTCATCATGCAAGCTAGCGCCGGTGCTCGCAAATATGCTGGCGAATCCTTCATTAAGCACCTGATCCAGGCCGCCATCGAGGCCTATCCCACCATACCCCTCGTCATGCACCAAGACCATGGCCAAAGCCCCGCCGTCTGTCAGGGTGCCATCGATTTGGGCTTTAGTTCAGTGATGATGGATGGTAGTTTGGAGGCCGATGGCAAAACCATCGCCAGTTACGCGTACAACGTAGAAGTTACACGGAAAGTTGTCCAGTCGGCGCACGCGCTGGGCGTCAGTGTCGAGGGTGAATTGGGCTGCTTGGGTTCGTTGGAGACCATGCGGGGTGACAAAGAAGACGGACACGGTACCGATGCCGTCATGACCCGCGCGCAAATGCTCACAGACCCCGAGCAAGCCGCTGATTTCGTCAAACAAACCCAGCTTGATGCACTTGCCATTGCCATTGGCACGAGCCACGGCGCTTACAAGTTCACCCGCAAACCCACGGGCGATATTTTGGCCATCGACCGTATTCGCGAGATTCACCAGCGCCTACCCAATACGCACCTGGTCATGCATGGCTCCAGCAGTGTCCCGCAAGAACTCCTGGCCATCATCAATCAGTATGGGGGCAGCATTCCTGAAACCTACGGCGTGCCGGTCGAAGAAATCCAGCGCTCCATCCAATTTGGCGTGCGCAAGATCAACGTAGATACCGACATTCGCCTCGCCATGACCGCCGCAGTGCGGAAATTCATGTTCGAGAACCCCGAAAAGTTTGACGCCCGCGAGTGGCTCAAGCCCGCGCGAGAAGCAGCCAAAGCCATGTGCAAACAACGCTATATCGAGTTTGGCTGCGAAGGCCAGGGCGCAAAGATCAAAGGACATTCCTTGCAAGTGGTTGCCGGGCAATATGCCCGTGGTGAGTTGACCCAAGTCGTGCAATAAATCGCTGATGCGCGGGGTACCTTGCGTTCCTTGCGATAATCAACAGGAATAGTTTCCGGCCCGCCCACTGTTCAGCGGGCCTTTTTCATTTTGCTATGACTTCGACCGTACACACATCCGCCCTTACTTCCTTGCCCCTTCTGGCCCGTGGCAAAGTCCGTGACAACTATGCAGTGGGCGACGACCGCATCCTAATGGTCGCCAGTGACCGGCTCAGCGCATTTGATGTCATCATGGGCGAACCCATTCCCGGCAAGGGCAAACTGCTCACCCAAATGGCCCTGTTCTGGTTTGACAAACTGGGCCCCACGGGCCTGAATATTTGCCCCATCCACCTGACGGGTGAGTCACCCGAAAGCGCCGTTCAACCCGATGAAGTGGCACAGGTCGAAGGGCGCTCCATGCTGGTCAAGCGGCTCAAACCCCTGCCCATTGAAGCCGTGGTGCGTGGCTATCTGGCCGGCAGCGGCTGGAAAGAGTACCAGGGCAACAGCGCAGTGTGCGGCGTCCCGCTACCCGCAGGCCTGAAAAACGCATCCAAATTACCGGAACCCATCTATACGCCAGCGGCCAAGGCTGCGGTGGGTGACCACGACGAAAACATTACGTTTGAAAAAACCGTTGAAACCATCGGCCTGGACTTGGCCACCCGTGTGCGCGATATCAGTATTGCCATCTACAAAGCCGCAGCAGAATTCGCGCTGACCAAGGGCATCATCATTGCCGACACCAAATTTGAGTTCGGGCTGGATGCCGATGGCACGCTCACGCTGATGGACGAGGTGCTGACACCCGACTCATCTCGCTACTGGCCTGTGGAAAGTTACCAAGAAGGTACCAATCCGCCAAGCTACGACAAGCAATTCGTGCGCGACTGGCTGGATACTGCCATGGTTGACGGTAAACCCTGGAGCAAAACTCCCCCCGCGCCACGCGTGCCCAACGACGTGATCGCCAAGACGGCCGCCAAATACCAGGAAGCACTGGAGCGACTCACCAGCTAATTCCACGCTTGTGGCAGTCCGTTTGGCAGCCTGCTCCGCGGCGATGACAAAGCTTCGTTTCGGCGATACTGCCCCCTAACTTTTATCAACAATCTTTATAAGGACACTTTCATGGGTACCCAGTCGTTGCAAGACATCTATCTTTTCAAGGACATGTCGCCAGAAGAGCTTGAGCAACTCAGCAAAATGGGGAGCATCCGCACCTATGGCAAGGAAGAAGAAATCTTCAGCGCTGGAGAAGCCGCCAAGTCCTTGTTCGTCATTCGCCACGGCACTGTTGTCATTCGCCGTACAGGCAAAGAAGCAGACATTGAAGTCGCCCAAATGGGTACAGGCGCGCACTTTGGCGAAATGTCATTTGTGGATGAACAACCCCGCTCAGCCAACGCTATTTCGCTGGAGCGCTCTGAGCTACTGGAAATCGGGTTCGACGCCTTGCGCGCGCACTTTGACAAGCATCCCGCCACTGGATTGAAGTTTTACCGCTCGCTGTCCAATTTTCTGGCTGGCCGCCTGCGCATCACGACGACCGACCTGTCGTTTGCCCGCGAAAAGAACATTCGCCACTTCTAGCCCCGCAAATCGCGTGGAAAAGCGCGGGTTTGGTATAAACGCGGCCATACCCATCGTCAGCCAGGAGCATCCATGACATCCAGTACCGAGGTTACCCAGGTTAGCAACGCCAGTTTCACTTTGGCGCCACCCGAAGTCTTGGCCCCTGTGCCAGTTGAGGTTGCAAAAACCGCTGTACCGCTGGCAAAAGAAACCCAGACCGCAGTCGATGATCAGGTGGACCGTTTCATGGATGGCCTGCTCAAAGAAGACGTACAAAGCGAAGCCTTCAAAGCCAAGCTCGACAGCGCGTTTGCCTTGGGTCGCGAAGAAGTCTCCGTCGCCGCCGGGCTGATGCAAGGCCGGCTGATGCAGCGCAACTTTGCGGGCGTGGAAGACAGCAGTGCCTTCAAAGCCATTCAAGACATGCGGGGCCACTTGGACGAGCTGAACCCTGGCAAAGAAGGCGACCTGTTCCAGCCGCAAAAATTTCTGGGCATCATCCCCTTTGGCAACAAGCTGCAGTCCTACTTTCGTAAGTACCAAAGCGCCGGCACCCAGTTGCAAAAAAGCATGCAGCAAATCTACGCCGCGCGGGACGACATGCAGCGCGACGTGGTCGACATCGAAGCCACCCGCACCAAGCTGTGGGAAGCCATGCAAAAGCTATCTGCCGCCATCTACTTTGCCGAAACACTGGACGCCAAACTTGCATCCAAGGTAGACGCCCTGCAAGCAACCGACCCCATCAAAGCCAAAGCTTTACAACAAGAAGTCTTGTTCTACGCCCGTCAGAATCTGCAAGACATGATGACCCAACAGGCCGTATGCACCAATGGCTATCTGGCGCTGGACGTGCTGAAGAAAACCGGCCGCGAAATGATGAACGGCTGCACCCGCGTGGCCACGACGGGCATGAGTGCGCTGGCAGTCGCGCAAACGGTAGCGCGCGCCACCGGCAACCAAATCCAGGTTATGGAAATGCTCACCGGCGTCAATGCCTCCATCAACAACCTCGTTGCAGAGACGGGTCGCCAACTGGGCAACCACGTGGAAAAAACCGGCGAGTTTGCACAAAACCCGCTGCTGGGCATCGACAAGCTCAAGGAAATGTTCGACCAGACCTTTCGCGCCATGGACGCCATGGACACCTTCCGCGCCAAATCCATTGAGGTCATGGGCCAGAACAACGCCATGATGAAAGAACAACTGGCCCGGGCCGACCAGTACATCGACCGCACCCGCCAACAGCAGGCACGCGAAGCCAGCAAACAGGCACTCAGCGGCCCGGTTGCGCTGTAATCGAATTCAAACTTCCAGGGAGACTTTTTTATGGCAACGCACTACGTTATGCAACGCGATACCGCCGGTTGGCGCTCCCAGGTGTGGGCATCTTTTGGCCTGGCTCTGGTGGCTAGCGCTATTGGCGTCTTGCTCCTCCCCGGCCAAGAGCTGGACCGCGCGTTTTTGGCCATTGGCTTGGTCTTTTGCCTGTTCGCCTCATTCGCCGTAGCCAAAACCGTGCGCGATAACCGCGACGGTCAAGTGGACACAGCGTCCTGGGTCATGACCGTGTGGATCGCCTTTGCCGCCGCATTCAGCCTGACCGCATGGGGCCTGTGGCGCATGAACATTGGTGATTGGCAAAAAGGCTTTATGGTCGTGAGCTGGTTGTTTTTGGTCAGCAGCACGTTCACGGTAGCGAAGACTGTGCGCGACAAGCACGAAGCCGATTTGATGGACCGTGCGGCCAATACAGGGCCTGCTACCAAGCCTGGGGCGTTGTGAGGATTGCGCCCTGCTAGTCCTGTGGATTCGGCTACACAGCGCGCGTTCGAGACTAGCGCGTCGAAAGGCGTTGGAGCGTAAGGATGGATGCTCAGCTCATCACGTTATGAATGGCAGAACAAAACTTGAATCGACTTGCCACTTGTAGCTGCGGGAATGCGTCCATAGAGGTTGCGGGCGAACCAGAAACGCACGGCATATGCCATTGCGACAATTGCAAACAGCGCACAGGAAGCGCATTTGGCATCTCTGCATATTTCAAGACAGAGAACGTTTTGGCCAAAAATGGACCGGTTACTTGCTATTCTTTTTATGGGAGTCAATCAAGTTCCTTTCAGCAGCGTTACTTTTGCAATGTCTGTGGCACTACTCTCTATTGGAACGTGTCCACCTCTCCAGGCCTAACAGGTGTAGCTGGTGGTTGTTTTGTGGCCAACCCACTTGGCGAGCCTAAGTATTCAACGTCCAGCAGGAGCAAGTTCTCTTGGGTCAGTTTGCCTTGGCGCTGGAAAAAATATTCATAAGTCGGAGTGCCAACGTTCCTCTGACCGCTGCCCTCAAGAATATTGCCGATGCACTGCAAGCGCAGTGTGAGAACGCAGCGGCGTGCCGACGACTATTGGCAGTCGACGCCCATTCAGCAACTGCAGAGCAATTGGTCAAGGAGATGGTAATTAGCATCAAAGACCACAAACTGGAAGCCTCACCACACGATAGAGCGCTGATTACTGCTCCACATTCGCTATCATTTATATAGCAACCAACGGACAATTCACGAGGGATAGGGGCTTGAATGGCCAAACAAAGTGTCGCTGCAGGTATGCTCACCGGCCTTAGCGTCTACAGAGTACTTCCTGCCACGACAGGGCCTCCCCCCCCCCCGCATCTGCGCGAGCCGGGCTTCTTCCCATGCATTCAGCTGCTGTTGAATCATCTGCAACGTGTCGTGCAATCGATCGAGCTCTGGCTTATCGACACTAATCACGACGCGGGTCTTGTCCTTTAACTACACCCCAAAAGATTTCAGCGATGTGTCAAATATAAAAGGTTTTTGCAGTGCTATATTGCTCGCAACCAACTTTCAGGTACCGCGCATGACAACAAGCAATAGCAAACCCCCTCTGGCACTCGATCAGGGATGCTGGAAGAATTCATCGTTTTCCCTGCACCTATTGGCAGCCGGTTTACTGGCATGCGCTGGCAATAGTTACGCCGTGGATGATGGAACCCAAATGCAAGAGAAGTTCCGCGTCAACTATGCGGGCTACCTGCCCCAAGCCGCCAAAATGGCGCTCTACATCAGTGAGAAAAAAGGCCCCATCAACTGGGTACTCAAGGGCCAAGGCAAACCCTGCAGTGGCAACAGCAATCACTATGTCAGCAATGACAAAAGCTCGGGCGACAGCTTTTACGTCATCGACTTTTCGGTCTGCACCACGCCAATTTCCAACGCAAGCTTGCATGTCGGTGCAGACAAATCGCTTCCATTTGAAATAGCCAATGATCCCTACGGTGAGCTGAAGTACGAATTCTTTGACTTTTTCAGACGCCATGAAACCCGCGCAACGTTCGCCCAAGCCAAAAACGATTGGGCTAAGAACCTTTCCATAGAGTTCAACTATGTAAAAGACGCTGGCGACAACGGCGCCTACCCGGTCAATACCGCTGAAGCGGCTTGGGCGCTGATCAATATTCTCGAAACCTATCCTGCCATCAACACATACTACAGCGCAAACTTGCAGGGTGCGCGAACGGTGTATTCGCAGCTGCAAATTTTGACGGACCAATTCAACCACGTGTTCGATCACCCGGGCGTGCTGGCCATTCCAAAGTTCCACACGAACGTGAATGACACGTATGCGGCCTGCGCGCCTTATTTCAGTGGAACCTGTATCTCGGAGCCGGAAACCAAGGCCACTTTTTCAACAGCCCGCACGTTCGCGGGCATGGCGCGTTTGCATCTGCGCTATGGCACCAATGTGCAGGCGCAGCAGGCATTCAAACAAGCCGTGTCTGCGATGGACGCGGCGCAAAAGAACCCCTTGGTATGTAAACAAGAGAAGGCTTTTGGTGGTGAAGGAGGCATGTACCCAGACAACGACAACTACAGCCTAAAACGCAACCCAAAACAACTTTGGGACAACTGCGTACCCGACAAAGACAATACCCAAGATGATGAATACGCAGCGACTGTTGAACTGTACCTAGCCGCTGAGAAACTGGGACTAAAAGACGTCGCCAAAAAGTACCAAAACCAGGTTACTACACACCCGCGCTTTGACGAAGTTTCCTCGTATTGGTGGGGTGCGGTTGCCATGGAGGGCAGCTTGTCGCTGCTGACCAATGAAAAAATCCACAGCATCAAACTCGATAACCTGAAGACCAAGCTGCTACAAAAGGCGGACAGCATTTTGGCCTTTCAGGCATTGGGCTACCCCGGTGTAACCTGGGACCCTAACTCCAAAGTTTGGAACAATGGCGATCAGGATGACGCCGACAACAACGTGCGCTGGGGTTCGCACCGCAATGCGCTCAACGATGCGCGCATTCTGATGGCAGCGGGGGACATCGCCAAAGCGAGAAAAAATCCTGTGCAAGCGGCACGCTATGCGCGCAGCGCCATCAAGGTACTTGACCATATGGCCGGCATTAATGCCGTCAACTTGGCGATGTTTACTGCCAAGGGCTACCCGTTCATTGAGAACGCTGTCAGCCGGACCCATGATGCTGCGGACAATGGCACCCAATGGCCAGGCAAGTTGGTGCTAGGCCCCAATAACTGGACCAACGCCCATGACGGCGCAATGCCTGCATTCAACTCGCGGCCTGGGTTGAAAATGTTCGCCATGACCGAAACCGGTTGGTCATCGCGGGAAATCTCCATTGATGCGAATGCTTCGCTTGTTCCAGTGGTCTATTACGCCATGGAGCAAGCGCCCGCTATATTGGCGCTGGACCCGATCAAGGCCGGGAAACCCAAATAGTCTGAGCGTAGAGGTCGTCCTACCAGGCTAGAGGTTCTTTTCTGGTGACGCCGCCTTAGCCTCCAAAAACCGCTGCTGCCTTAGCAGCGCCTCGCCCGCCATCTGCGTGAGCTTGGCCTCCCGCGTATCCAGTTGCTGCTGAATCATCTGCAACTGGTCTTGCAGCAATTCCAGCGCGGGTTTCTTGCCGTCGATCACCAAACATGCTCGGTCCTTTAACGGCACCTGAAGGCAGCTGTGGATGGAGTCGGGGATATAGCGGCGCACGGCTTCGCGCAGGTACAGGCTCTCTTCACTGGCCAGGCCACCATCGGCTTGTGTAGCGCCCACCAGCGCCATGCAGCGCACGATAGATTCTTTCAGCCGGGTCAGGCTATCGACCGTGGGCTGTGGAGCCTGCGCCGCCATTTTCTCCATCGCCGCATCGAGCAGGGCCAAGGCCTCCACGTCCGCCATCTCGGGCGCAGCACCTGCCGCATAGCGCGCAGGCTGGGGCCGCGCCCGGCGGCTGATGAACGCCCACACGGCAACACAGCCCAGCGCCGCAGCACTACCCGCCATCAATACGACCGAGCTTTGTATCAACCCCAGGCCCACACCAGTCGCGCAGACCGTGCCGCCAATGGCCTGCACAATGGCCGTGGCGGTTGGCAACTGGCCTGCTGACGCTGGTTGCGCTGTGGCTGCCACACGCTGCGCCAGCGGAGCACCCAAGCGCTGTTTGGCCTGTGCCGCGCGCAGGCGTTGCACCACCGACTGCGCCACTGCAGGTTGTGCAGTGGGTGCAACGGTGGCCGTGCGCCGATTCACAGGGCCGGTGGCCACTGCGTACTTTTTGCTTTCTTTGGGCTGGTTCATGGATCGCGCAATGCGTTGTGTGGTAAATCGGGGTCGAGCGTTTTGGCCAGCTTGCATTTTGCGCGATACTGCGCCGATGAACAAAGCAGGCAAAGCAATTCTTACCCTGGTACTGCTGGCGGCCTTCGGCGCAGCACTGTACTTCTCGGTCTACCAAACCGGGCGACAGCCTCCATCGGCAAACGCCAATAGCAACGTGCTGAGCGGCTTGGCAGGCAAGCTCACCGGGGCGGTACCGGTAGAAGAAGTTTCCGGTCTGATTGCGTTGGATGTTGAGCCCTACTTTCAAGACCCGCGCGTGCAAAAGGCACTGGCCGCCAATGGCTTCAAGCTCAACGTGCAGCGCGTGGGCTCGCGCGATATGGCCGCCCGCGTGATACCGGGTCAGACGCCGGACTTCTTCTTCTCGTCCGGCGTGGTGGCGGCCAACCAGATTGGCGATGCCGCCAAAAAGGCCAACATCAACACCACGGCCTACTCGCCCATTTACACACCCATGGTGATTGCTTCTTGGGCACCGATTGCACAAATTCTGGCCGCCAACGGCATGGCGACGGAAGCCAGCCCCGGTGTCTGGCATGCAGACCTGGCCAAGTTGACGCAGCTGATGCTGGACAAAAAGCGCTGGAAAGACCTCAAAGGTGCGGGTGCCTATGACGTGAACAAGAGCGTGCTGGTTTCCACCACCGATGTGCGCAAGAGCAACTCCGCTGCTATGTACCTGGCGCTCACCAGCTACGCGGTTAATGGCGGCGAGATCGTCACCGACCGCGACATGGCGCAAAAGTCTGCCAAAGCCGTGGCGGGCTTGTTCAAGCGCCAGGGCTACCAAGAGAACTACGTCAACGGCAATTTCGATGATTACGTGTCCATCGGCATTGGCAAAACGCCCATGGCCTTCATCTACGAAAACCAGATCGTCAGCTACGCGCTGGCCAAAAAGGGCTTGAGCCCCGGCATGGTGCTGGTTTATCCGCAGCCTACGCTGTTTAACAAAGTGGTGTTTGTCGCCACCAATGAGCGTGCCAAGAAGCTGGGCGAGTTGCTCTCTACCAACCCCGAGCTGCAGCGCCTGGCGGTGGAGTTTGGCTTTCGCATTGCCGACAGCGCCTATTTCGCCCAAGCAACTAAGGCCACCAATCTGGCAGTTGAAGAGCGGCTGACCCAGGTCATCGACCCGCCCAGTTTTGACATCATGGCCGAAATGATTGAGACCATTGCCCGCGAGATGGCACAGTAACCAAGGGACACACCATGCAAGTACATCCACACCCCACAGGCCACGTGGCTCAACACACGCCGCAGGAACAAGCACGGCGTACAACCCGCTGGGCGTGGGTGCCGTTGCTCGTGCTGGCGGCTCTGGGCTTGGGTGCGTGCAGCAAAGCGCCAGAGGCCGACAAGCCCAAGGCTGCATCGGCCACCACGGCAGACACCTTCACCGTGCTGGCCACCAGCGATTTGAAAGACGCGCAGCCCCTGGAGAAAATGGTGGAAGACGCCACCGGCGTCAAGCTGCGCTTCAAGTATGGCGGCACCATGGAAAGCACCGAGGCCGTGCAGACCGGCCAGGCCAAGGCCGATGCCGCCTGGTTTGCCAATGCCAAGTATTTGTTGTCTGACCCACAGGGCCAGGCCCGCGTGAAGCTGCAAGAGAAAATCATGCTCTCTCCCGTGGTGGTGGGCGTGAGTGAAAGCCAGGCCAAAGTGCTGGGCTGGGACAACCCTGATGTGGCCCGCAAGGTCACTTGGAATGCCATTGCCAAAGCCGCCCAAAGCGGTCAGCTCAAGTACGCTCTGTCCAACCCCGCTACCAGCAACCAGGGCTTTATGGCTCTGATGGGTGTGGTGGCCTCTGCCGCACAAAAATCTGAGGCGTTGACCGCCGCTGATGTAGACCGCGCTGCCATCAGCGGCTTCATCAAAGGCTACAAGCTGGTGGGCGACAACAGCAGCTACCTGACCGAAAAATTCATCGAGCAGCAAAACACCCGCGTCAACGCCTTCATCAACTACGAGAGCTGGCTGCTGTCGCTCAACCAGTCGGGCAAGCTCAAAGAAAAGCTCACGCTCATTTACCCCTACGAAGGCGTGGCCACAGCCGACTACCCGCTGATGCTGCTGGAGGATGCCAAGCGCGAGCAATACCTCAAAGTGGTGGCCTACCTCAAGGGCGAAGCTGCACAGACCTGGCTCGCCAAGACCACCCTGCGCCGCCCGGTGAATGCTGAGGTGGCCAAAGCCCAGGCCAGCCTGTTCCCCCAAGACAGTCTGTTGGTGGAGCTGCCGTTCTCTACCGACCGCGCGCTGGCCGATGGCCTGATCAATGCCTACCTCAATGAGTTTCGCACCCCCATCGCCTCCACCTTTGTGCTGGACGTGAGCGGCAGCATGAACCAAAACGGCCGCCGCCAGCAGCTGGTCGAAGCCTTGCAATACATCGCAGGCGACGACGCATCGCTCACCGGCCGCATTGCCCGCCTGACCAGCCGCGAGAAGGTGTGGATGCTGCCCTTCTCCGAGCAGGTGTATTCGCCGGTGTACTTTCAGTTGCCCGGTCTTCAAAAAGGCACCACAGCCGGCAAAGGCCTAGCCACCGCTGCCGACTCCGAAGGCAAGCAAAAAGTCTTGGGCGATGTGCGTGACTTTGCCGACAGCTTGCAAATGAACGGTGGCACCGCGTTGTATGACGCCGTGCTGCAGGCGCTGGTCAACATGAACGAAGAGCGGCAAAAGAACCCCGGCTACCAGTACTCCGTGGTCGCGTTTACCGATGGCGAAGTCAACAAGGGCCGCGACATGGCCCAGTTCAAAGCCGCCTATGCAGCACTTCCCGAAGATGTGCGTGCCATACCCGTCTTTATGGTGTTGTTTGGTGAGGCCAATGAGGCCGCGTTGAAAGAGCTGGTGGCCACCACGGGCGGGCGCGTGTTTGATGCGCGCAAAGCCTCGCTGTACAGCGTGTTCAAAGACATTCGGGCCTATCAATAGCCGCGCATGAACAAGATCAGCAACTTCTTGCAGTCCCCCGCCAACTGGGGTGGCATTGGCCTGTCAACGCTGGCGCTGGTTCTCAGTAGCGTGGGGTTGACGCAGGTGGGCGCAGGTGCGCTGGCCGTGCTGGGCTACGCCGCAGGTTTCGGGGTGGGTGGCATGTGGTTTGGCTTTCCTAACTTTTCCGGCACACCGTGGGACGCGCTGGAGTTTGAAGACCAGGGCGATGCCCGCACCAGCATGCTGACCGCCTTGAACGCCGTGCGCCAGCTGGTAGACCACAACCCGCAGAACCGCCTGCCCAGTAGCCTGCAAAGCAGCTGACCATCCTGCTGGACCAGTGGGAGCGCAGCAAGGGCCAGCTGTCGCTGGAAGAGAGCTTCCACGCTCGCCACATCGCGCTCACTTATCTGCCCGATGCGCTGAAAACGTATCTTTCCATTCCCCAGCAGTTCGCCATGACCAAGCGCCTGGCCAATGGCCACACCGCACAGGAAACCTTCGCCGCCACGCTGGACGAGCTTAACGCCAAGGTCGTGCAACTCAGCGAAGACCTGGCCACGCAAGATGCGCAGGCTTTCCTGAATCACTCGCAGTTTTTGCAAGACAAGTTCAACCCTCCACGGATTGAGTAGCCATGAGTTCGCTATTATTTTGATAGCTGCATAAGCATATTTTACGAGGGCTAGAGGCCTATTTCGTCAATAATCAAGAATTCAAGGGCAGGAAAATGTCCGACAGCGAATCTTCCGGTGCCGCGTCACGCGGATTGTTCACATGCGAAGGTGAGGAACAAAACAGCTTGGTGGAACGGGCTGCGTGGAGGGGCTGTGCCCGAGAAGTGCTGGGACAGGGGACTTGCGGGTATGCGGGGGATTTTTTGGGTACTGGCGTAGACCAGTCGCCAACTGCGGGACTCTACAAAACGCGACTGTTGAAAAAACGGACGCCGCACCACATACGACCAGCTACTGGAAAAACGGTGCGCATGCCACCAATGCGCCCTGTCGACATAAATAGCCATGCAGCACCGCTGCCAATTAGCAAGCCGCCTACCAAAAAGTGCAGCTAGACCAATGGGAAAATGGCATCGGTGAGGTTCATGGTTTAACTCTATCAGTGAAGGTTTGGAGTTGTGTGGCAAGCGTGTCAAACACGATGCGTATGCGGGGATTGGTTCGCAACTCTTGCGGTGCGGTCAGCCACACAGGAAAGGGAGGAATCCAATGCTGTGGCAATACGCGCAGAACCTCGGGGTGGCGTACCGCCAATGCATCGAAACAAAAGCCAATACCCAATCCCGCCAACACGGCGTGCCACCGGACTATGTCATTGTCGCTGCGCAGGGCAAATGTCTCGCGCGAAAGGTCCATTCCCAATTGGCGCATGCCGCGCAAGATCACGTCATTCTTGTCGTAGCCAATCCAATCAAATTGCCCCATGTTGCTGGGTGAGAACGCCACTCCTTTGCTATGCATATACGCATGGGTTGCATAACCACCCAATCCCATGTCACCCAAACGGCGGGCCACCAAGGTGTCTTGGCTGGGTTGGACCATGCGCACGGCGATGTCGGCTTTTCTTTCCAACAGGTTGTCCTGCGCGTTATTGGCAACGATTTCAATCTGGATTTCAGGATGCAATTGGCGCAAGTGCGCCAATATGGCGGGCAAGAAATAGACACACATAATCTCGCTCGCCGTGATGCGAACGGTACCCGCCAGCGACTGGTTTTGTCCGCTGGCTGCCAAATGCACGAGGTGGGCAGCCTCTTGCATTCGCCGTGCGGGTGCCACGAGAGCGGCCCCCGCATCTGTCAACACACTCCCACGTGCACCGCGCGTGAACAGGGTCGAGCCTATTGCCGCTTCAAGCGTGGCTATTTGGCGGCTCAGGGTGGGCTGACTGGCCCCGGTGGCATCAGCGGCGCGGGCCACGGCCCCGTGTTCCACCACGGCCAGAAAAGCCTGGATCAAGTTCCAGTCCAGCTTTGATTGTTCAGAGCTATCCATATATGGGCATCTCCTATACCTTATTGCCTATTGTTGCATTGACGCAAGCGCTTGAAAATTCAGGCATCTCACCACCCTGATCTTGTTTTTAATCAGCGTCGCCGCAATGGGTTTTAACCGGTGGGCTAGCAGCCGCTTGGCTGCGAGTTAGGCACTTTCTCGATCATTTACGGAGCTCAAATTGTGGAAAATAAAAAATCAGAAGCGCTACGAACGACCGGAATCATTTTTGTTTTCCTAATGGCTGGATTGCAGTTGGCCTACGCCCTGTATGCCTTCGCTGATCCAGCGGCATTTTCACTCAACCGTGGCACCGAGTTGTTTGCTGCTGGCGATTCAGACTGGATCAGAATTTATGCATCCCGAACATTATTCATTGCACTTATTGTTGGCTACTTACTCTACCGCAAGCACTTCGCAATCCTAGCCGTAGCCTCGCTGCTCGGCACCGTTATGCCAGTTACGGACGCATGGCTCGCGTATCATGCATCAGCAGGTGACAAGGTGATTCTCAAGCACGTCGCGACCGCGCTGTATCTCGTCGCAACTTTTGTCATTCTTCGTTTGGTTGTCAGGCGTGGCCAAAGTGCCTAACCATCGCAAGCAGCCAACGTCCCTGTTTTTAGCCCCGAAAAGATAAAGGGCTGGTATGCCTCTTTTTGGTTGAGCATCAAACGCAATCCACCAAGCGGATTGAGTAGCCATGAGTTCGCTATTATTCTGATAGCTGCTTACGCACATTCTGCGAGGGCTAGAGGCCTATTTCGTTCATAGCCAAGGGCAGAAAGATGTCCGTGAGCAAATCTGCCGGTGCAGTGTCTCGCGGATTGTTCACGTACTCTTCAAACACGGGTTGGTCGCCCGTCTCGTAACCCGACTGCACCAGCCATTGCCCATACAGCCACTGGTACGCGGCACGCATGGTGGCGTATGGTCCGCGGTGCCGCAGTACGGCGCACATGCAGCCACCCAAGGTGAACGGCTCCAAGGGCAGCTGCGGCAAAGCACCGGCATACAGGCTGAGCCCTGCGCGGCTGTGCAACTGGCTCTCGGGCACGGCAAACGGGTCGTCTTCGTACACCGCCATCCAGCGGGTGTCATCGCGCACCAAGCCTTGTGCGGCCATGCGGGTGTAGGCCACCTCAAAGGCCTTGCCAATGCGCATATACGGCCCCCGGTGCGCAATGCCAGCCAATTGCACGGCCGGTACAAACCGCACTTCGACACCATAGCCTGCCGCCGTGGGCTGCACCGCGCCGTGGCGAAACACCACATGGCTCCCCTGGCTGCGGTACAGCGTGGGGCTGGTGCCATAGGTCGCTGCAAATGCACGGGCGAATGACTGTGGGTTGGGGTAGCCGCACTTGGTGGCAATTTCTCGGATCGACAGCGCTGTGTTGGCAAGGTAGCCCGTGGCCCGCTGCAGCCGCAAGCGCCGCACCGTGGCGGCTACAGATTCGCCATTCAGCGCCTGGTATACGCGGTGCCAGTGGTAGGGCGACAGGTGCGCCACATCTGCCAACGTGCTGAGGTCTAATGCTTGATCCAAGTGGTCGTGAATGTAGGCGGTGACCCGGCTCATGCGCTCCTGGTAGTCGGTCCAGCCGTGGCTTTTGTTCATGCGCCCGAGCTTAAACCGATAGAAATGGCAATGTCACCGTTGGCGCTGTATCGCTCGTATTCAGCCACAAACGTTTTGGGCAAACTGGTTTGTGCCCAAACGGCTTGCCACGCCGGGCCCACCAGATCAAAGCGCCGGGCCGGCACAGCAAATTCAACACGTTTGGACGCAGGCACCACCACCCGCACCATGCCCACAGGAACGGCCGCATGGGCTGGCACTGTGGCCCCGATGACCAGCGAGTACAGCCCCGTGTTGTTGAGCCCGGCATTTTCAAAGTGGGTATACACCGCAAATACCGTATCGCTTTGGCGCTGCGGAATCTGCGCCAACACGCCCTCATGGTTAAAACGCGCCCAATGCGGGGGAATCGTATCCAGGGCATTGAGATTAGAGGTGCGCAGTTCAATGCCAACCACCGTCATGGCGTGGTCCAGCTGCGTAAATGTTTGCGGGAAGGTTTGCGGGAACGCAGGCGGGGTTGCCGTTTCAGTCATGTGAAATCTCCTCGTTGGGAATGCGAATGAACCCAGTGTAGAAAGCCCGGTGTTGCATTTCTTGCGGAGTTGCGGTGGAGGCTGCCAACCACTGCACACCGTAAATCCCCGCCAGTCGCAGTGAGACTCCTGCATAAACCCATTGTGTGATCGGCTAATATTGCACCAGAACCCGTACGCGGCGTTTTATAAAAGGGAGAGACATGGTCAGCTTTCTGGATGCGGCAGTTGCATTCCCCACCGCTATTTTCACTACCTTGCTGGCTGTGGTCGCGTTCTATTGGGTATTGGCTTTGCTGGGCTTGGTTGATTTTGATTCTGGTGAAGCAGACGTGGATGTCGACCCCGCCATGACCGACCCGGATGTAGGTAGCCTTGCTGGCATCATCGCGGCCTTTGGGCTGCAGGGTGTGCCGCTGTCCATTGTGGTGAGCCTACTGGTTCTGTTGTCGTGGACCCTGACCTGCATGGGTGCCATGTGGCTGCTGGCGTTGCTGCCCGGTTCCATTCCAGTCTACGTGGGCGGAACCTTGTTGACGCTGGCCAGTGTGTCCTTGGCCGTGCCCATTACCGCGCGCCTGGTCAAGCCACTGCGGGGTCTATTCATCACCCATGCCGCCATCAGCAACGCTTCGCTGGTAGGCCAACATTGCAAGGTGTTGACGCAATCCGTGGACGAAAAGAGTGGCAGGGCCGAGGTGTCGCAACGCGGGGCCAACATCAACATCCGCGTCTGGGCGCTTACTCCGAACTCACTGGTGCGCGGCAGCAATGCCCGCGTGGTTGCTTATGAGGAAAAGACCGCGTGCTACCGGATAGAGGCCGACGGATAAAACCAAAATCACGACCACCGCCTCCACGGCCACTGTGGCGACCCAGCGCAGTTACCTTGGCAAGGCTGTTTTGCTTTCAACCATTCTTGTTCACTACTTTTACCCACTTTAGGGAGTTCTCATGGAGCCAATACTCATATCGGCCGCCTCACTTATCGTCCTGGTCTTCGTGCTCTTTGCGATGTTCGCAAAGTTTTACCGCAAGATCCAGCAAGGCCATGCGCTGATCGTCAACACCATGCGCGCCGAGCCCACGGTCACCTTTACTGGCTGCATGGTCTACCCGGTGATCCACAAGGCCGAGTTGATGGAGATTTCGGTCAAGACGATTGAGATTGACCGCTCGGGCCGCGAGGGTCTGATCTGCAAAGACAATATCCGCGCCGACATCAAGGTCAAGTTTTTTGTGCGGGTCAACAAAACCGCCGAAGATGTGTTGAAGGTGGCGCAGGGCGTGGGCTGTGAGCGCGCCTCCAACCAGGATGCACTGGAAGACTTGTTCTCTGCCAAGTTCTCCGAGGCACTCAAGACAGTCGGCAAGTCCATGGAGTTTGTGGACCTGTACCAGGCGCGCGACCATTTCCGCGACGAAATCATCCGCCAGATCGGTGACGACCTGTCTGGTTATGTACTGGAAGATGCCGCAATCGACTACCTGGAGCAAACACCGCTGTCCAAGCTGGATGGCAGCAACATTCTGGACGCGCAGGGCATTAAGAAAATCACCGAACTCACGGCGGTGGAAAGCGTGCGCACCAACGAGCTGCGCCGAAATGAAGAGATGCAGATCAAGAAGAAGAATGTAGAGACGCAAGAGACCCTGCTGGAACTGGACCGCCAGGCAGCTGATGCGCAAGCCCGTCAGAGCCGCGAAGTGGCCTCGGTGCGCGCGCGTGAAGAGTCTGAAACCGCCAAGGTGCAGGCCGAGGAGCGCACTAAATCCGAAATGGCACGCCTGCAGGGCGAACAATTGGTGGCGGTGCAAAGCGAGAACTCGCAGCGCGAGAAAGAAGTCGCCGAGAACAACCGCAAGCGCGCCGTGGCCATTGAAGAAGAAAAAGTCACCCGCGCCCGCGACCTGGAAGTGGTGGACCGCGAGAAGGAAGTTGCCCTGCAAAAGATCGACAAGGAACGCGCTTTGGAGGTGCAAAAGAAGGCTATTGCTGACGTGATCCGCGAGCGCATCGTCGTGGATCGCACCGTGGCCGAGCAGGAAGAGGCCATCAAGGAATTGCGTGTCGTTGCTGAGGCCGAGCGCAACAAGAAATCCACCATCATCCTGGCCGAAGGCGAGGCCGAGCAAAAGATGATTACCGAGGTGAAGTCGGCTGAAGCACAAGAGCGCCGCGCGCGCCACAAAGCTACGGAAGACATCACCCTGGCCGACGCCCACCTCAAGGTGTCTGAGAAGAACGCAGAGTCCAAGAAACGCGAAGCAGAAGGAATGGAAGCCCTCAGCGCTGCGCCTGGCCTAGCCGCCGCGCGGGTGATGACCGTGACGGCCGACGCCAAGCAGAAGCAAGGCATGGCCGAAGCCCAGGTCATAGAGGCCACATCACTGGCAGAAGCCAACGGCATGAAAGCCAAATTTGACGCCGAGGCGCAAGGCAAAGAGAAGCTTGGCCTGGCCGAAGTGCAGGTGCGCACCGCCGGTGCCGAAGCCACCATCAAAGTGGGCGACGCCGATGCGCAAACTGTGCAAGCCCGCTTCTCAGCCGAGGCCAAGGGCCTGCGCGAGAAGTTCGAAGCCATGAAGGCCATGAGCCCCGAAACACGCGACCATGAAGAATTCCGCATGCGCCTGGAAATGCTGCACACCGAAACCCTCAAGGGCATCGAAGCGCAAATGGCCATCGCCAAGGAGCAGGCCGAAGTGCTGGGCAAGGCGCTGGCCAATGCCAAGATTGAGATGGTGGGCGGCGACGGCAGTTACTTCGACAGTTTCGTCAGCGCATTGGCGGTTGGCAAAGGTATAGACGGTGCCATCGCCAAGAGCGACACATTGAAGATCGCGCTGAAGGACCACTTGAATGGTGACCGCAACATGGTGGACGACGTCGGTCGCCTGGTTGGCGCCTTGGGCGACTCGTCTAGCGAGCTGAAAGACCTGGCGATTGCCTCCCTGCTGTCCAAAGGTGGCAAGGATGGCAAAGGCGGCGGCAAGGCCGTTTGAGGCCAGAGCCAGCCGCCATGGAATCCGCTGACATCGATCCCAAGCCCACCGAGCAGACCGAAAACCTCGTAGCCGGCAGTGGCAGCTACGAGCTGCTGAAGAATCGCCTGGGCGCACACGGCGAAGAGTTGCGCAATAAGGCGCAGGCCCTGAATGCCGCACGTATTGCCGAGTTCGGCAAGTCGGAGCAATCGCTGGTGCTGCGCACCCGTGCCCGCACGCAGAACAACTGTGTGGCGCGCGACATTGTGCGCATTGGCGACCAACTGCTGTTTGGCTACAACGTTTTCATCGGCCTTCGAAAGGAGACCAGCGTCAGCGATGTGTTTGGCCTGTACCGGCTGGCAGCGAACGGCGCAGACCCCGAGTTGGAGGCATTGCCGCTGGCAGGTAGCTTTCTGGAGGACGCACGCTTTGCTTCCGACTTCAAAGAGCTGTACGCTTATTACAAAAATGCCCAGCTACTGCAACTGCGCATTGCCCAGGGGAAACTGCTGGCATCGTTCCAGATCGGCCAGCAGGTGCACGATGTGCGCGTTTTCCGCTGGCAGTTGGCAAGCGACGGTGCGATCCAATACATCGACAACCGCGGCGAGCGCGACATTGCGTTGCCACCCAGCCACGACTTTGAGTGGACGCCCACCACCCGCGCTGACCATGTGGAGGGCCGCCATCCGCACATCAACATTCTGGACACGGTATTTGTGGAGACCGTGGGCGGTGATCTGACCGTCAAGATCGAGAACAACACGGAAAGTGGTCTGGGTATCTATAGCGAGCCGGTGGAGGACAAAAGCCAATCGTTGACCGACGCTGAAGTGGCATACGCCCAGCTGGGCCAATTGATACTGCTGCGCATACGGCCCTACCGCGAGCAGACCACGCGTTACCTGGTGTTCAATCAGCGCACGCAGCAGGTGGCGCGTATAGACGCGGTGGGCCTGTCGTGTGTGCAATTGCCCGAGGACCATGGAATCATCTTCCCCGGCGGCTACTACTTGCAATCGGGCGAATTCAAGCACTTTGATTTGCCGAGCGAAGTGGTCAGCAGTCTGCGCTTCAAACGCATGTTGCGCTCGCCCAATGGCGAAGACGTGCTGTATGTGTTTTACCAAGCGGTCACCGGCCACTATGCGCTGTTCACCTACAACCTGATCGACAAGAGCTTGGCTGCGCCCATCGTGGCCAATGGTTATGCGCTGTATGCCGATGGCAAGGTGCTGGTATTCCAGGTGGGGCCGGGCGAGCCCACGCGCGTGCATCCCATGCAACTGTGGCAAACCCCGTTTTCCAGCGACGAACATGCAGGTGCCACCACGCTGGGCACGGGATTCTTTGGCCGCATTGGCAATGCTGAACTGGTGCGTGGCGTCGCCGACCTGATGGGCATTGCCCGCGCGGTGCAAGAGCAGGCACCCACGCGTGCCGCGTATGACGACCTGATACGCCAGTGCGCCCGCGTGATTGACGCCTATTTCTGGCTGGCCGACCCCGAGGCGGGTGCCGCATTGCGAGACCTGCAGCGCATCAACGAAGCGGCGCGCACCACGCTGGCCGAGTTTGAAAAAGTGGAGCAGATCCGCCGCGAAACCGCGCGCGCGCTGGACGAAGCACAGACAAAACAAAAGACACTGTTGGTTGATATTGCCAGCACGTTATGGCGCAAGCCGGAAGACTTTATCCACGCGCTGGGTCGGCTGCGCGAGCGCCGTGGCCATCTGGAAACGCTGAAAGAACTACGCTACACCGACCTGCCTCGCATCGAGGCTCTTGGCACCGAACTGGTGACCGAGCAACAGCGCGTAGGTGAGCGCGCCATGGTCTTCCTGGCCGACGAACAAGCCTTTGCCAGCCATCGCCAAAGTCTGACCAAACTCAGCGCAGACCTGGCGCAGGCATCGACCAGCCAGGGTCTGCAAATCATTCTGGATGGGCTCGACGAAACCGCCGCAGGGCTGGACCTGCTAACCGAGCAACTGGGCGGCCTGCCTGGAGGCGATGCGGTGCAGCGCACCACCATTCTGGAGCGTATCTCCGCGCTGTACACCGACATCAACCGCCTGCGTGCGGATGCCCGCAGCCGCCGTAAGGCGCTGGGCTCACATGAAGCGGCAGCGGAGTTCCTGGCGCAGTTCAAGCTGTTTGGCCAGGCCGTAGAAAACGCGCTCGACTTTGCCGATAGCCCAGAGAAGTGCGACGAGGCCCTGACCCGCTTGCTGGCCCAACTGGAAGAGCTGGAAGGCCGCTTCGCCGAGCAGGAAAATTTCTTGGCTGACATCGCCACCAAGCGCGAGTCGGTGTACGAAGCCCTGACAGCACGCAAGCAAACCTTGACCCAGGCCCGCCAGCAGCGCGTGCAAGGCTTGGTGACAGCGGCCGGCCGTATTCTGGACGGCACACAGCGCCGTGTCGCGCAACTGAGCAGCCTGGAGGACGTACACAGCTACTTTGCCGCCGATATGCTGATCACCAAGCTGCGCAAGCTCATGGAAGACATGCGCGCGCTAGGTGCCCAAGTGGCGGCCGACGACATCGAGACCCGGCTCAAGACCTGCCGTGACCAGACACTGCGTGGTGTGCGCGACCAGCGTGAACTGGTGACCGAGGGCGGCAACAATCTGCGCTTGGGCAACCATGCCTTCACCATCAGCCGCCACCCGCTGGAGTTGACCCTGGTGCCCAACGGCGACGGTCTGGCCTACCACCTGACTGGCACTGATTACCTGGTACCGGTCAATGATGTCGCACTGGATGCCTACAAGCCCTATTGGCAACAGGCCCTACCATCAGAGACCGCCGCCATCAGCCGGGCCGAATACTTGGCCGGCTGTCTGCTGGACGCCGCGCTGCAAGCCACGACACCACTGCCCTGGGCGCGCATTGTCGAACTGATTGCACTGGGCCCGGATGGTCATGCCGCGCTGCTGGAGCATGTGCGGCAGTTTGCCGCCGAGCGCTATCAAGACGGCTACGAAAAAGGTGTGCATGACGAAGACGCCACGCGAATCTTCGGCGCGCTGGCTGCTATGCAAGACGCAGCCGGCCTGCTGGCTTGGGGCCCGACCGAGCGTGCACTCGCCCAGTTGTATTGGCAAGACGGCCGCTTTGGCGCCGCGCGTGAATCCCTGCACCGCCGGGCGCGTTCTGCATTGCAAGTACAGCAATTGTTCGGCGCGCGAGCGAGCCTATTGGCGCTGGAACAGGAGTGTGCTCATGCAATTGCAGCGTTTGCCAAGGCCGTGGTTTTTGAACTACCGGACGCCACCGACGGGACTGATGATGCCGAACGTCTAGCCTCCTTGTGCACACAGGCAGCAGCCTATTTGGTGCGCGAAGTGGCCAATGACACTGGCGCAGAGTTTTGGGTCATTAGCGGTGCGGGTGAAGACTTGGCAGCTGCCCTGCAACGCGAACTGGAGCGCGGGGGGCAATGGCCCGACTGGCAGCGGAGTCTGGAGGCATCGACTCCAACCGAGCGTTGGGAGCAGGCCCGCAGTTGGGCTAAGGCTTTTGCCAGCACACAAAGCACAGCACTACAGGCTTGGGTGGACGATGCCGCCAGCTTGCTTGCTGTGTCGGTGCAGCGCCGGCGCGTCAACGCTTCACTGGACGCTACGGTGGAAGGGCTGCGCGGCGAACATGTGCGCGTGGACAACGGCCGCATGGCGCTCAATCTGAATGATTTTTGGCGGCGCTTTGCCTTCCACCGCGACCGCGTGGTGCCCGGATTCCAGGCACTGCAAAAGCTGCACCACAGTCTGCTGCGCACGGAGAAGGCGCGGCTCAGCCTGGCCCAGTTCCAGGCCAAACCCTTACCCAGCTTTGTGCGCAATCGCCTGATCGACGAGGTCTACCTGCCGTTGATTGGCGACAACCTGGCCAAACAGATCGGCACCACCGGCGCGGGCAGCCGCACCGATCGGATGGGCCTCCTGTTGCTGATATCGCCTCCGGGTTATGGCAAGACAACGCTGATGGAATATGTGGCAGATCGTCTGGGTTTAGTGTTTGTGCGCATTAACTGCCCTGCGCTGGGCCACGACGTGACCGCGTTGGACCCTGCATCGGCCGCCAACAGTGCCGCGCGCCAGGAGCTGGAAAAGCTCAATCTGGGCCTTGCTATGGGCAGCAATGTGATGCTGTACCTGGACGACATTCAGCACACCAGCGCAGAGTTTCTGCAAAAGTTCATTGGCCTGGCCGATGGCACGCGCCGCATCGAAGGCATGTGGCAGGGCCAAGCCCGTAGCTACGACATGCGCGGCAAACGCTTCGCCATTGCCATGGCGGGTAACCCGTACACCGAGTCGGGAGAGGTCTTCAAAATCCCCGACATGCTGGCCAATCGCGCCGACATCTACAACCTGGGCGACGTGCTGGCCGGGCGCGAGGCCTTGTTCGCGCTGTCCTACATCGAGAACAGCCTGACCAGCAACCCGGCGCTGGCGCCACTGTCATCACGTGATCCACGTGATGTGCAATTGCTGGTGCGAATGGCGTTGGGCGAAGAGGTGGCCAGCGGCGACTTTGCCCATGCGTACAGCAGTGCTGAGCTGGATGAGCTGACCGAGTTGTTAAAACGCCTGTTCCGCGCGCGCGACCTGCTGTTGAAGGTCAATGGTGCCTACATCGAATCCGCCGCGCAACGCGACAGCTACCGCACCGAGCCTCCGTTCAAGCTGCAGGGCAGCTACCGTAACATGACCAAGCTGGCGGCCAAGATCACGCCGCTGATGCACGACGACGAGCTCAACGCCCTGCTGCGCGACCACTACCGCGGCGAGGCGCAGACGCTGACCACCGGCGCGCAAGAAAACTTGCTGAAGCTTGCCCAACTGATGGGCAGCGCCACAGCAGAAGAGACAGCACGCTGGCAATCCATCTGCGGCGACTTTCTGCGCCAGCGCAAGGCCGGTGGTGAAGATGCTGACGGTTCCACCCGCATCGCCAATGCATTGCTGGATGTGAGTCGTGCGGTGGACGACCTCAAGCCAAACGACGCAACTGGTGACAGCGAAGGCAAACAAATGGCCGAAGCCGTGCTGCAACTGGCCGTGACCTACCGCAAGGTCATCATGCCGCTGATCGCTGCGACCGAGAAACGCATGGACCTGGACCACAGCATCAGCAAGCGGCTGGAGCTGTTGCTGGCCAAGGCCAACGAGCCCCGGGCGCCGCGCGCGCACAGCGGCAAGAAGTCAGAGGGATGAAGACATTCTGCTGACTGTGAGGGTGCGCTGCTTTCATTCTTTTTCTACAACGGAGGTGCTATGCCAAATGAAAATCGCGACTATTTAGAAATCGCATTTAAATCCATTCAATGCTTTTCGAACGATGGGAAGCTTGTGTTGTCAGAGTTGGACCAACTACTCGCTATCGCGCTGAAGGATGGTGTTGTAGATGAGAACGAGAAGCGTGTTCTGGGGGCCATCTTCTCCCGCCTTACGCCGTCGGAGTTGACGCCGTCGATGCAACAGCGGATTGCCCAGATACGCCAGCAGAACGGGTTCTAGCCTTTTCACGCAGGTTGCCAAGCATCATCCCACCGCACACCAGCCTCTGCAAATACCGCCCCGTATGACTAGCCGCATTGACCGCAATGACTTCGGCCATGTCCACGCCCAACTGGAAGCCTCGTTGGCCGATCTGCGGCTGGACGACGATGAAAAGCACAGTTTGGCCCAGACCTTGCGCCTGGCCCAGCCACCGGAGGATGGTTTTCGACAATTGCGTAACCACGCCTTCACGCTGGCGCGCAATCGATTGACTGCACAGCAAGACCCTATGGCTGTGCTGCGCTGGCTCGAAGCAGTGGTCCGCGCACTGGACGTGGCCCGCGCACCAGCGCAAGCCACCCGCAGCAACGCATTTTTTAGCCCCGGCGAGAGTTGTCTCAACTCCATCGTCCAACACTTCCGCAGCGCCCGGCGCAGTGTGGACTTTTGCGTCTTCACCTTGTCCGACGACCGCATAGCCCAAGAGGTGCTGGCTGCCCACGCACGCGGTGTGACACTGCGCTTCATCACCGACAACGATAAAGAGACCGATTCAGGCAGCGATGTGGCCCAGCTGCGCGTGGCTGGCGTGTCCACTGTAGTGGATCGAACCTCCGCGCACATGCACCATAAGTTTGCGATCTTTGATGGGCAGTGGTTGCTCAACGGCAGCTACAACTGGACGCGCAGTGCATGTGCTTACAACGAAGAAAATTTGGTGGTGACCAATGACCCTACGCTGGTGCGGCAGTTTCAAGCGGCGTTTGACGGGTTGTGGGTGCAATTGAGCGATAGCTGATCTCTTCAACCATGTAACAACCCGCTACCACCACGAACCGCCGTTGCCGTTCAAGAATGACCCCCTCAACTACCAAACCCTGAGGAGCATGCCATGGCCGCTAAAAAGATTCTGATGATTTGTGGGGACTACTGTGAAGACTATGAAACCATGGTCCCCTTCCAGGCACTGCTGGCCGTGGGTCACACCGTTCACGCCGTGTGCCCGGACAAGAAAGCGGGCGACGCTATCAAGACCGCCATCCACGACTTTGAAGGCGCGCAGACTTACAGCGAAAAGCCCGGCCACAACTTTGCGCTGAACGCTACCTTTGCAGATATCAAGGTAGAAACCTATGACGCCTTGCTGCTCCCCGGTGGCCGTGGCCCAGAGTACCTGCGCACCTACCCCGCCGTGGTGGCCATGGTCAAACACTTCTTTGATACCAATAAGCCGGTCGCAGCGATCTGCCACGCGGCCCAGCTGCTGGCTGGTGCGGATGTGCTCAAGGGGCGCACCTGCTCAGCCTACCCAGCCTGCCGAGTAGAGGTGGAGCGTGCCGGTGGTACCTATGCCGACATCGCAATCGACGCAGCCCACACCGATGGCAACCTGGTCACCGCCCCCGCATGGCCTGCACACCCCGCGTGGATAGCCCAGTTTCTACAGGTGCTGGGCACCCGCATCACGCACTAGACCCGCGCCAAGTCAGTGCACGTTGACGGCTGCCGCCATGCGTTGCATGATGGCGAGCCCGTTCAACGTGTAGCAGGAGCATTGCCATGTGCCAGGTCTTTATCAGCGCCGACCCCGATTTGTACGCCTACCGTGTGCGCTCTGTGCGACTGCATGGCGTGGCTACCAGCATCCGGCTGGAGAATCTGTTTTGGAATGTGCTGGCCGACATTGCCGTCCGCGACGGCATGCGCGTGCCGCAGCTGTGCACCAAGCTCTATGACGAGCTGGTGCACGAGCGTGGCGAGGTGGACAACTTTGCCTCATTCTTGCGCGTGTGCTGTGGCCGCTACCTTGCCCTGCAGCTTTCGGGCGGTATTCCGCAAGACACGACCATCCCCATCAGCAGCCTCAACGCACAACGTGTGCTGGCCCATGAGCGCAGTGTTGTGCCCGCTGCGCGGGTTCCATTGGAGTTGATTTGCCGGGATGCGGTAGAGCCGCAGGTGGCGTAGTGTGCGGCTGGAGTTGGCGCGATGGGCTCTTGCGTTTGCCGAAGTTAGAACCCCCGACGTTCTGACTAGCGTGTGACGACACGGCGCACCCCAGGTGCGACCGACCAATATATGTCTTCTATTCCCTCGGTGTTTTCACATGTCGTCGTTAAGACCTCGGGCGTACCATCTGCATTCAGATCTCGGAAGCCCTTGATACACCCATCAAACACACCGATTTTTTGCAACCCACCGTCGGCTTCACGGAACGCCACGTTTTTGATATTCCATCCCAACGGGTCAGGGAAAAGACCAAGCGCGGAAATGTATATGAAACCGTTTGGCGAGGATAGTTTGAATCTGGCACCGTGGTGTTTTCGATATGTCGACTGAGCTTGGATCTCTCGCAAATATTTTGCGTAGTCAACGGCACTTGTTTCCGGGTAGGTACGCAAGAAGTAGTCTTTTGCGTCCTTGGCAAGCGCAACAGTCTGAGGAGCCTCGAACTGTCGAAGCCCTTCCACTTCTTCCGGCGTGATTGGAAGCGACTTGACCCGGTTTGGAAGCGGCCGTTTTGATACCACAACGAGACCGGAAAGACGTCTATCTGTGGTTTTTAGATAAATTCGATAAGTCCCTTCGCCAATAGCTTCAGCCTGGCAGGCAATTGGAAAATCCAACGGACTGACAAAGATTGACCGGGTGCCGTCGCAATATCGAATGAACTCATTGTCAGCACCAAGAAACTTCTCTTCTGGGAAATTCTTCCCATCTGCATAGAGTGCCCAAAGTTGGACCCCAGGAATTTCGGTTGTAAACAACGGAAAGTTGTCTGACATGGCGTGCAAAGGCCAGCAAAGGGCTGCAGCGATTAGGACGCGAAAGTTCATAGGTCGCGTAAGTTTATTTGAAACGCGGCAGCCATCGTGACCTTGTGCTACCGCCCCAAGGTCCTTCCCGCAGCTAGCGGCTAGCCGCCAACAACTGTGTCACCTGCTCGCATGCCCAGTCAAAGACAAAGAGAACACACGGCACTCGCCTACAGCAGCCTCCGCAGATACCGCCCCGTATGACTATCCGCATTGGCCGCAATGTCTTCCGGCGTGCCCACGCCTAACACCGTGCCGCCACCGGAGCCGCCCTCGGGGCCCATGTCGATGAGCCAGTCGGCGGTTTTGATGACGTCGAGGTTGTGCTCAATGACGACGATGGTGTTGCCCGCATCGCGCAGCTGGTGCA
>CAYXWW010000028.1:0-27896 GCA_964468905.1 uncultured Rhodoferax sp.
CCTTCCCTCGGCGACTGCAATTTGATGTAATTCAGCCCATCTTTAGTTAGCGCTATCCTCCTGAAGGCTGCAGCATCTCAAGATACGTTGGAATTTTTAAACGAGGAGTCTGTGATGGTTGCTTGCTTTCGTTCAAACTGGGCCGTTGCTGGGGTCTTGAGTGTGACCGCATTGTCCGGGTGCGGCGGTGGCGGAACCTCTGGGGCAGCCACAGGCGGCCCTTCAGCACCCACAGTCCTAGCAGCCCCAGCACCCACCGTGGCCCCCGCCCCTGTGCTCACAACAGCAGCAGCACCCGCAGCAGTCGACACCGCAGCTCCTAGCGCACCCAGCACCCTGCGGGTCAGCGGCAGCACCATCGACAGTGTCTCCCTGAGCTGGCTAGCCAGTAGCGATGATGTCGGCGTGGTGGGCTACGAAATCTGGCGCAACGGCGCACGCATCCAACTCACCCCAGCCAGCCAAACCACCTTCAGCGACAGCGCACTGGCTCCCAATACCAGCTACAGCTACACGGTGCGCGCCCTGGATGCTGCGGGCAACACCTCCACCTTCAGCGTTGACCTTGTCGTGCGCACCCAGCCGGCCAGTACGCCCGGCACGGGCACAGGCACCCCGACCACCACACCGGCCGACACTACCGCGCCGAGCACCCCCACAGGCCTATCCGGTAGCGCAGCCAGCGCCTCCACGCTGACCTTCTCGTGGGTTGCCAGCACCGATAACCAAAGCGTTGCACGCTATGAGATTTACAGCGGATCCATCTTGGTGGCCAGCACCGCCCAGACAAGCTATGCGCTGAGCGGTCTGACTGCCAGCACCGCATACTCTCTGACCATCAAGGCATTTGATGCAGCTGGCAACGCCTCTGGTACCAGCACCGCATTGGTGCTGACCACCGCAGCCGCCCCGGCCACACCTACGCCCGACACCACAGCCCCCACAGCCCCCACGGGCTTGGCGGTGACGCAAACCACTTCCAGCTCCTTGAACCTGAACTGGGTGGCCAGTACCGACAACATCGGTGTGGTGCGCTATGACGCGTACAAGGATGGCGTGCTGGCGGGTAACACCAGCACTCCGGGATTTTTGTTCACCGGTTTGGCAGCCTCCAGGACCTATACCCTGACGGTCAAGGCGGTGGATGCGGCTGGCAACTCCTCGGCCGCCAGTGCGGGCTTGAGCGCAAGCACGGCCAGCGCCACACCGCCTGCTGACACCACGGCCCCCACTGCACCGACTAACCTGGTAGCTAGCAATGCAACCAGCAGTAGTTTGACGCTGACCTGGACGGCCAGTACCGACAATGTGGGGGTGGTGCGCTATGACGTGTACAAGGGTGGTGCATTGGCTGGTTCTGTTACGGCTACGAGCTCTACGCTGAGCGGTTTGAATGCTTCGAGCAGCTATGCGCTGACGGTCAAGGCGGTGGATGCGGCGGGGAATGTGTCCGCTGCAAGTGCTACGCTGAACGCCAGTACGACAGCGGCTGCTGACACCACGGCACCCACGGCACCAACCAACCTGGTAGCGAGCAATGCAACCAGCAGTAGTTTGACGCTGAGTTGGACGGCCAGTACCGACAATGTGGGGGTGGTGCGCTATGACGTATACAAGGGTGGTGCATTGGCTGGTTCTGTTACGGCTACGAGCTCTACGCTGAGCGGTTTGAATGCTTCGAGCAGCTATGCGCTGACGGTCAAGGCGGTGGATGCGGCGGGGAATGTGTCCGCTGCAAGTGCTACGCTAAACGCCAGTACGACAGCGGCTGCTGACACCACGGCCCCCTCTGCACCGACCAACCTGGTAGCTAGCAATGCAACCAGCAGTAGTTTGACGCTGAGCTGGACGGCCAGTATGGACAATGTGGGGGTAGTGCGCTATGACGTGTACAGCGGCGGTGTGTTGGCAGGCAACACAACGGGCACCAGCATGGCAATCAGCGGCTTGAGTGCCTCGACGAGCTACACGCTGACGGTTAAGGCGGCGGATGCGGCGGGGAATGTGTCGGCGGCCAGTGCAGGGGTGACGGGGACTACGACTGCTTCCAGTCAACCGACCGTCTCTGCACAGCTCAATGTTCGTGTACAGGGCTTGGCCATGGGTGAGCAGGTCACGCTGGGTCACGGCAGCGCTTCGTTGACCGCCACCATGAATGATCCTTATAGCTTCCCCACGCAAAGCACGGCGGGATTGGACTTGCGCATCACCACCCAGCCGTTGAAGCAAACCTGCGCAGTGTCAGAAAGCGCGCCAGCAAGCGTACCCAACGACGGCAGCCCCGTGTTTGTGCGTTGTGTGCATAACGTGGTGTCAAGCATCACCATGCCAGACACACTGCCCAACGATCCCTTGGCCGTGAACATTGACATGCGAGATGTGGCCTATCCTGGCATTGCCTACGAAAGTCGCCCCGGCGTAGTGGGCGGCATCTTTCCGTATGAATACCGCCTCAAGTCATTTACCCTGAACAACGTCGCGCAGAGCACCAGCGGTGTTTCGCTGGACTTCAGGCGTGGCACTGTGCGCTTTACGCCGGCCAGCGAAGGCACCTATGTGGTGACGCTGGAGATCAAAGACAGCGGAAGCACGCAAAAGTCCTTGCAAAAGAGTTTCACAATTGTGTCGTCAGCATCGAGGTTTGTATTTGTCTCCCCAAGTGGGGTCGATAGCACAGGGCGTGGAGCGATTGCTACGCCGTATCGCAGCTTGAATTTTGCAATGGGGCAATCTGCACGGAATCAGGTCATCATGATGCGCAAAGGTACCTATGACACCAGCACGGTAACCGATTTGTTTGATTCCAAATCAAAGCAGATATTAGGGTATCCCGACGAGGTAGCAGTGCTGGACTTCGCTGGTGTCAGGGCCTTCTGGATAAAAAGCGGCGATTCGAGTTCGCCAACGACCCGTATCGAAGGTGTGGATATGGCCAATATCAGCCAATACGCTATTGCCTGTGACCCGTGCGTGTCGGGCATAACGATTCGCAACGTTCGTTTTCTTACAGGGGTCTCGAATCAGACTTCAAACGATAACGCTGCTTTTATCTACACCATGGACTATGGACTTCGCATCCACAAGATGCTGATACAGGAAAACGATTTTGGCAAATACACCTTTACCGCGTCTACGTCATTCAACTATGCCGGTATGGTGTTGTTTAGTGCTGGGGACTCGATTATTGAGAACAACCAAGCCCGCCAAAATCAGACGAGTAGTATCGCCAAAGGCTTCGTGGACAAGGGATACCCCGATCACAATACATTCCGGGAAAACTATATTGAGCTTGCCGCCAGCCAGCCCGAGCACGATGGCATCTTTTTGATGGCGCAAGACGGTGCCCATCGTGATCACGTGCACCATAACTTGCTAGTGAATGCAGGCGTCGTACTGGGCGGGCAGTGTTTTCAGACAAATTGCGAGTTCATCGACAATTCCATACACCACAATACCCTGGCAGGCGGCGGCATCGTCTTCTCATGGGGTCCGTTCAACCCTGTTAGTTCCGGAACGAGGGTTTCTAACAACATTATCAGTTCGCGCACCTTTGCGCCGTACTATGGACTATCTTGCCAAGCGAGGCCTAGCACCAGTGTCATTACCAGCAAGATTAGCGTTGTCGCCAATATGGTCGAATCCAGCAACTCCCTTGCGCTTAAAGATAGCGAGTGCAGTGGCAACGACACGCCCTGGGCCGAGTGGCGTGGTACGTATGGTATGGATACCATTGCCTCTGGTTCAACCTTGAGCACGCCAAGTGTCTTGGTGGGCTCGGGAGTATCGACAGGATTGCCGGCGGGCGATGCACGACGCACGCAGCGCGGACACCAGTACTAGCCGAGTGCAAAGTGGCAAGTTAGACCGCCACTTCGCGTCGCAGCAGCGAAACGTAGCGCCTAGCGCGCGTGGTGCCAGGCGATGCCTTGCCAGAAGTGCTAGCGCATGAAATGCGGGCGAATCAAGTTTTCAAAACTAAACAACTCGTCCCATTTTTCTTGCGTGATGAGCTGGTGTTCTTGCACCACCATTTGGTGAATGGACTTGTTTTGCTGGAAGCCTTCGCGTGCTATTTCTGCGCACTTTTTGTAGCCAAGCACAGGGTTTAGCAAGGTCACAATGCCCAGGCTAGAGAGTACATTTTCCTTAGTTCTTTCCGGGTTGGCGGTAATGCCCACCACGCACTTTTCGCGCAGTGCAATCATTGCGTTTTCCATCGCTTTGATCGAGCTAAACAGCGCGAAACCCAGTACGGGCTCCATCACGTTCAACTGCAGCTGACCGGCTGATGCTGCCAGCGTGATGGTGACGTCATTGCCAATCACATAGAACGCAGCTTGGTTGACCACTTCTGGAATCACCGGGTTCACCTTGCCCGGCATGATGGACGAGCCCGGCTGGAGCTGCGGCAAGTTGATCTCATTGAAACCGCAGCGCGGTCCTGATGCCAACAGGCGCAAGTCGTTGCAAATTTTAGATAGCTTGACGGCCGTGCGCTTGATGGTGGCAGACAGTTGCACGTAGGCACCAGTATCCGAAGTTGCTTCGACCAAATCGGGCGCCAATGTGAGTGGCAGTCCGGTGAGCGCAGACAGGTGCTTCACCACCAACTCGGGATAACCTTTGGGCGCATTGACTGAGGTACCAATGGCCGTCGCCCCCATGTTTACCTCGGTCAGCAGTTTGGTGGCGGCATCAATGCGGTCAATTTCTTCACGCAGGTTGGTCGCAAAGCCGCGGAATTCGGCACCCATGCTCATGGGTACTGCATCCTGCAAATGGGTGCGGCCCATCTTCAGCACATGTTCGAATTCTTGGCCCTTGCTTTCGAATGCGTCGGCCAGTTTGATCAACGTGCTGCGGTAGCTCGTCATGCGGTTCATCAGCGCCACACGAAACGCGGTGGGGTATGCGTCGTTGGTGGACTGTGAGCAGTTGACGTGGTCGTTGGGGTTGATGATGTGGTACGCCCCTTTGGGGTGCCCCAGAATCTCCAGCGCCACATTCGCTATGACCTCGTTGGCGTTCATGTTGGTGGAAGTGCCTGCACCACCTTGGATCATGTCGGTTGGGAATTGGTCAAGGTATTGGCCTGCAATCAACCGGTCGCAGGCTTCGAGCAATGCACCTTGAATGCCCTCTGGCAATACGCCCAACGCATGGTTTGCCAACACGGCAGCCTTTTTGACATAGCCAAAAGCGGCAATCAAATAGGGTTCTTTGGAAATGGGAATCTCGGTAATGCGGAAGTTCTCTATGCCCCGCAGCGTCTGCACGCCGTAGTACTGCGCGTCGGTCAACTCGCGGGGGCCCAGGAAATCGGTTTCAGTACGGTTCATTGCAAGTACTCAATCAGCGTTGGTGGGTTGCACAATCACTTTTTCGGCCATCTGTGCCAGGACGATACGCGCCGTCGACAAGTTGGTGGCACAGGGCACGTCGTGCACATCGCACGCGCGTACCAGTGCGTTGATGTCGGGCTCATGGGGTTGTGCCGTCATTGGGTCACGTAAAAAAATCACTGCGTCGATCTCGCCTTGTGCCAGTCGCGCGCCGATTTGCAAGTCGCCGCCCCACGGGCCGCTCAACAAGCGCTCTATGGTTAGGCCGACCTCATCGGCAAGCCGTCCTCCGGTGGTGCCGGTCCCACACAGGGTGCAGTGGCGCAGCACGTGCGCGAACTCGCGACCGAGCGCCACCATGGTGTCTTTCTTACGATCATGGGCGATCAGCGCGATACGGGGACGTTTTGCAGCGGTCATATCAAAAGGCTCAGTGTGTCAATAGGTTCCGATGTAGTCTTTCTTGCCCACTTCAACCCCGTTGTGCCGCAAGATGGCATAGGCTGTAGTGGTGTGGAAGAAGAAGTGTGGCAGGCCGTAGTTGAATAGGTAGGACTGACCGGTAAAGCGCTTCTCCTTAGGTGTGCCAGCCTGGCTGATGATCTCCCGCTGCGCTGACTCCGCAAACTTTTCTGCATCAAGACCCGCTAGAAAACTCAGGACTGTGGCGATGCGGGCTTGCAGGTCGGCAAAGGATTGTTCGGTGTCTTCCATCTTGGGAACTTCCACTCCGGCCAAACGGGCCGCAACGCTTTTTGCAAAATCGCAAGCCACCTGTACTTGGCGCAGCAGTGGAAACATGTCAGGGAACAGACGGGCCTGCAGCAAGGCGTTGGGGTCTATCTTTTTCTCGGTAGCGTGCGCCTCGGCTTTGCGCACAACCGTCTGGAGCCCGGCCAGCATTTGAGTGAATACGGGGATGGACGCTGTGTAGATAGGTTGGGTCACTTGGAGCTTTCGTAAATGGAAGGGGCATTCTCGCCCAAAGCGGTTGCAGGATGTTGTTGCAAGGAAAAATGTGCTCTAGCCCTCGTGGAATATGCGTAAGAAGCTATCAATATAGGAGCGTCACGGAATTACCAACCCGCGCGCCACAGCCGGCCGTGCCAAAAACGCCGCCAGCACACGGGCCACGTGCGTAAAGTCGGCGTAGCCTACCAAGTCACCCGCGCCATAGCGCTCCACCAAGTTGCGCACCCAAGGCAAAATGGCAATGTCTGCAATGGTGTACTCATCCCCCATCACCCAACTTCGCGAGGCCAGGCGCTGGTTCAGCACGCCCAGCAGGCGTCGGCTCTCGGCCACATAGCGGTCACGCGGGCGCTTGTCGTCAAATTCCTTGCCAGCAAAGAAATGAAAGAACCCAACTTGCCCAAACATCGGTCCCACGCCGCCCATTTGCCACATCAGCCATTGAATGGTCTCGTAACGCAGTGCCGTATCTTGCGGGAGAAAGCGTCCGGTCTTCTCGGCCAGATAAATCAAGATCGCGCCTGATTCAAACAGGGCTAAAGGCTGCCCGTTGGGACCGCTCGGGTCGATGATGGCGGGTATCTTGTTGTTGGGGTTGAGCGCCAAGAATTCGGGCGACATTTGGTCGTCGGTGTCGAAGTTGACGCGGTGGGCTTCATAGGGCAAGCCCAGTTCTTCAAGCAGTATGGATACCTTCACCCCGTTGGGTGTGGGCAGTGAATACAGTTGGAGCCGGTCTGGGTGACTGGCGGGCCACTTGCGCATGATGGGGTGGCTCAGTGCATTGCGTTCCAGTTGCGTCATGTTCGTTGCAAAGTTGGCCGCTGAAAGCGGGGGATTTGGACAAAAGCCTTGCATTGTCGCAAGGCTTGGGTACCCATGGTGTAAAACTGGATGTACCAGAAGTGTGTCATCACAACCGCTTTGGGTTGCCCAATTGCGAAAGGCGGCCTATGCTTGCACTGTGTATGCCGTAATTTGGAAAGATTGAGGAGTTCATCATGTACAAACGCATCCTGTTGGCCTATGACGGTTCGCCAAGCGGACAAAAGGCGCTGCTCGACTGCCGGGAGTTGGCCCAGTGGTCGAAGGCAGAATTGGTGCTCGTGGCTGTATTGCCCATTGATGTGGGGCTGGTCTCCATTGAGGGTGGGGTTTATGACAACGCCATGATGGAACGCGAGAAGGCCGGCATGCAAGGTGTGCTGGACGATGGCTTGCGCCAGTTGCAAGCCTCTGGCTACCAGGCCACTGGCACCTTGTTGACCGGTGAAACGGTCGATGAAATTACGGCCCATGCCAAAGCAATCGATGCCGACCTGATTGTGGTGGGGCACAAACACCTCAACGGTTGGGCCGCACGCTGGTGGCGCACGTCGGTCTCCAAGTCACTGATTGGGCTTTCGCACTGCAGTGTGTTGGTAGTGGTCACCGCAGATTAGCGGCGATCGCTGCTGTGGTTGTTGCAAGTGGTCGTGCTTAGCGGTCGTTGAACCGCTCAAGTGCAAACAACGGCAATTGCGCCTGTCGGCTGAGCCACACACCACCACCGAGTTCCTGAAATCCGCCAGATAGCCCCGCTCGGTAGAGCGCAGCCCGGTGTCTGAACATCCTGGGGTCGGTAAGCCCTTCGTCCAGTATGTCTTGCTCCCAATCCTCCCGCGCCACGGCCTCAACATACAGCGCGCCATGGCTCAGATGCGCCAGGTTTTGCATGGCAAGTTTGGCATCCGCCGCGCTCAGGTAGGGCAGCACGCCCTGGCAGATGACCAGGTCATAGGGTGCATTGGCACGGTAGTCCACAACCGAGCCGCGCTCCCAGCCAAAGCGATTGCACAAGTATTCGCTGTACTCCACACCGTGATATTGCGCATGGGGGTAGTGTTGCATGATGACATCGCGCCACAGCCCTATGCCACAGCCTACATCAAGCACACGCGCCACGGGTACACGTACAAATTTCAGGTAGCTACATACAAATGCGCCTAAGCGTTGCATGTGTTCAGGGTCCACCACGCTGGTCTTCTTGTTGAAGTAGTAGCGTTCGTAGTACGCGGCATCAAACCAATTCTTATCTGCAGATTCCACAAGCAAACTTTCTAACAGCGCATCCTGATATGCGGATGGTATGTGGCTAGTGTAGGGTGCAGGTTTGAAGTCCACCGCAAGCACGCTAACGATTTGTTGCAGACCTGTAACCAGATTCATGTGCTTTTGCCGCAAAATGCATTGAACTAATCAACCGTGGTTTATGCATACTTACGAACGCAGAGGCTTTGGCGAACAGTACCCCCGACGCGCAAGCGAACTGGGATGGGCGAGTTATCACGCGCAGGTCGAAAAAACGCTCGAACGCTTCCGTGGCTACTGCCGCCGACAGCATTTTGAATATGTGCATCCCGAGTACCTTCAGGTTAAAGTTCCGGATCGGTTTCGAAGAGCCTACAGCGTTAAAGTTAGCTATGTGGAATGGGGGCAAGCCGACAAGCCGATCGTTGTCTGTTGTGGCGGCATTGCCAATGTTGCGCAGCGTTTCAATTACATGGCGTTAGAGCTGATGCACAACTATCGTGTCGTATGCCTCGACTGGGTTGGCAGAGGCGAAAGTGGTTGGCTGGCAGACGAAAGTGACTATGGCCTGGCCACTTATGTCGAACAACTGCATCAATTCTTGGTCCATTTGGGCGGTGCGCCTGTTGCCTTGCTGGGGTCGTCGCTGGGTGCAAGTGCTTCCATTGAATTGGTCGCAGCATATCCATTGCTTGTGTCGAAATTGATATTGAATGACACGGGCCCCTACATTCCGCGTGCGCGAAGACGCACACGATCGCAAACATTGGCGCGTCACTATGTGTTTCGTACTCCTGAAGAAATGTTGCGCAAGACGGGTGCTTCGCAGAAACATGATGGACCCGTTAGCGATGAAGTCCGTTTGTTGACTGGTTTTGCTCAAACAAAATGGTCGGATGGCGAAGCAGGCCGAATCTGCCGTCACGATGTACGCGCTATGCAGGCCTACCGAACCAGTGCGACGCATTCTTTGCGCCAATGGCAACAATGGGAGTCAATCCGCTGCCCTGTATTGGTGATACGCGGTATGGAAACCGATACGCTGAGCGAGACCACTGTGCGGCGCATGATGAAGAACCCCCGTGCCACACTGTTGCATATTCCGCACACAGGGCACACACCAGCGCTGGCCGAGTCGAATCACATTTGGTGTATCAATCAGTGGCTTGCAGACAGCAATTCACTGGGGCGAGAGCTGTCGAGCCCCTATTCGATGCTGTCTGGCAAAGTGTTTTAGTTCGGGATTGCGTGAATGGCTATCGAGCGTTTGCATACGCAAGAATAGGTGCACTCTGCTATATTCATTTTGGTCGTCTATTCTGCTCTGGTATCGCATTGCCAGTGCCTCAATAACTCAATGCCCTTCGAATATTGCACAGCACCCAGCACCTGGCGTGAGACAGCAAGCAGATGAGCCTGCGTGCACGCATCCTGTTGTTGATTCTGGTTTCATCGCTCTTGCCGATGTTTGCCGTGCTTTGGGTGTTGTTGGAAGATCGCGACAAAACAATTGAACGAGCCCGCGAGCAATTGAGTTCTCGCACCCAGGCAATTTCTGGCGACTTGGACCACCGCATCAGTGGCACGGCGCAACTATTGTTTGGATTGAGCCGCGTACCAGTCGTTGGAACGAGCGACAAGGCTTCCTGCTCGAAGTTTCTTGCCGATGTATTGAAAGAGCATCCGCAATACACCGGCTTGCTGACCATCTTGCCAAATGGACAACTCTTTTGCGATTCATTGCAGACCGGGCGTGTGCTGAACCTGACCGATCGCGACTACTTTCGGCGAGCCATTATGTCCGACCATTATGTAGTAGAACCCGTGATCGGTCGTTTGTCTGGTAAAGGCGTTTTACAAATCGCGCATGCAGTGCGTGACACGGCCGGCATGTTGCAAAGTGTTTTGCTGGCGTCGCTTGACTTGGATGAATTTGGCGCATCCAAAACCGCGACCCTTCCTTATCAGAACATGAATTTCCAGATTTGGAATGATGACGGCAGCATCATCATGGACTACCCTGGAAATGGAGCCACGAAGCACACGGCCTCTGCAGCGGAAAAAGCCTTTGTACTTGCAAGCAATGGCGAGGCTTTGGCAACGATTGGTGAGGGTAGGCAGGCCCGCATCTGGACGACCACCGCGCTTGCCAGCACCCGTGAAACCGGGCTGCGCCTTGCAATGAGTGTGCCGTTGTCTGAACTTGTGGAACGGGAAGAACAGCACTTCACGCGGGTTTTAGCGGGCTTGCTTGGACTCTCGGTATTGATATTTCTGGTCGCTGTGTTGCTCGCGGAGTTTGGTTTGCGCCGTCAAGCCGCACGCCTTTTGGGCGCGATATCGCGCATGGATCAGGGAAATTACACAGAACTGATTGGCGCGCCTTACCCGACCGGTGAGCTTGGCGGAATGATGGAGGCCATGGACCGCATGGCCGGATCACTGCAGCAGCAGCGCAAAGAGATTCAACTCAACACCGAGGCCCTTGAGCGCCAAGCCAATACAGATGCATTGACTGGCTTGCCCAATCGCAACTTGTTGACTGACCGTTTGGAGCAGGCGCTGATATACGCCTACCGCTCCAACAGGGTTGTTGGTGTGCTACTTCTCGATTTGGATCGTTTCAAGACAGTCAATGACAGTATGGGCCATCGCCATGGTGATGTATTGCTGCAAACAGTGGCTGCGCGACTGCTGGCTTGCGTGCGCGATGGGGATACCGTTGCGAGATTAGGCGGCGATGAGTTTGTGGTGGTATTGTCCGATATGGCGCAAGTGGCAGACATCATGCCAATCGCACAAGATATTTTGGACTCGCTGTCACAAGCGGTGGAGTTGATGGGCCAGACCATTGCGATAGGTGCCAGCTTGGGCATCAGTGCCTTCCCACGAGATGGCGATACGGCAGACGAATTGATACGTCAGGCAGACACCGCGATGTACCGCGCCAAAGACCAGGGTGGAAGTGCCATGACATTCTTTCAGCCTGAAATGGATAGCGCCATGACCGAACGTCTCAGCATCGAGGCAGGTTTGCGCCACGCGCTAGAACACAATGAATTCATTTTGCATTACCAACCCATTGTGGATATGCAGACCGGGCGAATTGCTTCAGCAGAAGCATTGCTGCGCTGGCAAAGCCCAGAGCAGGGACTCAAGATGCCTGGGCATTTTGTTCACATAGCAGAAGAGACTGGCCTCATTATTCCTATTGGTAATTGGGTGCTGCAACAGGCTTGCATGCAAGCGGTGGCATGGCGTAGCATGGGCTTGGGGTCAATTCCGGTTGCCGTGAACCTTTCTGCGCGGCAATTTACCGCCTCTACGCTGGAGGCTGACGTGGCATTTGCGTTGTCCAATGCCCAGTGTCCACCAGAACTTCTGGAGCTTGAAATCACCGAGAGCATGGTGATTGCAGATGCTGAGCAAGCACTGGCAACCATGCACAGGCTGCGAAACATGGGCGTGCGTTTGTCCATCGACGACTTCGGTACGGGGTATTCGTCACTAAGCTATCTCAAGCGCTTTCCGGTCAGTACGCTCAAGGTCGATCGCAGTTTTGTCAATGACATTTTGGTCGATTCAAACGACAAGGCCATCGTCGACACGATTTTGAGATTGGCGCACACCATGGGCTTGCGCACGGTTGCCGAGGGTGTTGAGACGTTCGAGCAGCTGCAATATCTCAAACTGATGGGTTGCGATGCCTGCCAAGGCTACTTTTTGGCCCGGCCCTGCGCGGTAGATTCCTTTGCGAGTCGCTTGCTCCTGGGGTTTGAAGACGCCTTTCGCGCGCCCAACGCGATCTCCGCATAGGAAACAAAAATTGCGCGCGATCCCTCGTACCCGGTAGCGGTTTCTAGTACTTTCAATAGCGATGTTTATCGCGCTTTCACTTTGAAAGTCTCGCCAATAGCGAGCGTTGAAAACATGGAATGTTGCAGACCGGCCTCGTTGAGTGCCTTCGCGAGGTCTTTAGGTGCTTGGTCCAGCGGCTCGTCTGACAGAGGGAACGTTCCCCAGTGAATGCCAATGCTGTGCTTTGCACCCAGGTCGCGGTGCATCTGCAAGGCCTCAGTGGGGTTGACGTGTTGCTTCTGCATGAGCCAGCGCGGTTCATATGCGCCTATAGGGATCAGCGCTAGATCAAAGCCGCCGCCCAATGCATCGGTTTGCCGGTCATGAAAATGCATTTTGGTGTCTGCAAAGTCCTGGCTGTAGCCTGTGTCCCCTGCAAAATACCAATGCAATGAAGGGCTAAATACAGCCCACGCACCCCACAGTGTTTCGCTCTCGTCGCCCAGGCCCCGTGCAGACCAGTGCTGTGTGGGAGTCAGGAAGAAATCCGTCCCTCGCACTGACACACTGCTCCACCAGTCCAACTCATCCACGGTCTCTATACCCCAGCGCTGCAGCAGCGGCTTCAGCCCTAGTGGAACCAAAAACCGTGTCGTACCGCCACGCTGCAGTGCCATTGCGTGTAGTTGCACAACGCTGGCTTTGTCCAAATGGTCCAGATGGTTGTGCGATACCAGAACCACATCGATAGGCGGCAGGTCGGCCAGTGCAATGCCCGCCGGCTGCGCGCGACGCGGACCGGCAAATTGCACAGGGAATGCACGCTCGCTGAACATGGGATCAGTCAAGATGTTCAATCCCCCGGCCTGCACCAGGGTTGTAGCGTGGCCAATCCACGTTACGGTGGGGGCGTCTGGGTGTGTAAGGCTTGCAATCGCGTCACGCGCATAGCCGTTCAGCGCAGTGAGGTCTGCTGGGACAACGGGCGTGGGTACTTCGGGTGCCGGTGGCAGTCCTTTGCGCCAAGCATCCCATTGCCAGCCCACGATAGTTGGCAGGCTTTGCGTGATGCGGTCGGCGTAGTTGTTGCGAAACCCTGAAGGCGTATGGTGCTTCTTGTCAGGATTGAAATAGGGGTTGGTGGCCGCGCCAGCGCTGGCTATTCCCAGTAGTGCGGTGAAGTAGATAATTTCACGCACATGCTTTCTTATTTGGTTCACGAACCAGTTCCTTTTGTTGACGCATCCGAAGAGCATTTATTCCCATGCGGTGGATATACCTGTAGGGACCATACCAAACCACCCAGCAGCAGTCGTTGTTCCACGCGCGCGTTACCCAGGCCCGCGGCGCTCAGCCACCCGGAGAACTGGGCGGTGTCGACCTTCTTGGCCAATTGGTTCCACGCAAAATAGCCAGCAGCTTCTTTGCTGGTATAGCCTTGTGCGGTCACCCACTGCTGGGCTTGTGACTTGCTGAACCCGGCAGCTGGCACCAGTAGAGCGAGTGTGCCACCCGGGCGACACACCCGTGCCATTTCGCGCAACACGCGCGCCGGATCGCTCACCACGTTGAGCAATGACGCCGCAAACACGATGTCAAACTGCGCGGATTCAAAGGGCAGCGCAAGCGCGTCCGCTTGCTGAAACAGCACAGTGGAATGCGCCAGCGTTGCGCGCCGAACCATTTCTGTGGACCGGTCTATGCCGTGTACGTTCGCTCCCTGTGCGGCCATGTCCGCACAGAAGTCGCCACCAGCACAGCCGAGCTCCAGAATCGATTGGCCCGCCAATCTTGCATTCGCCGGGCTCTCCTCGCGGTGCGGTAACGTGTCCCACAAAGCCCAGCGGTACCACTTCAATCCATGCAAGTGATGGAACAGTGCCGGTGGATCGCGCATGCGCCAAATCAAAGCGCACCATGCGAGCGTATTGCTGAGCCAAGTCATATTCCGCGCGAAGTGGGGCGGCCATATCGCAGGTACCACACCGCGCAGGTGGCACCTATCCACACCGCGTTAAACATGGGAAATGCAGACAATTGCCAAGGCACCACACCCGTGGCGGTGTAGACAATGCCCACTCCAAGGTCAATGGCCTGTATCAAGCCCATTAATGCGACCCACAGTGCGTGCTCCTTCGCGCAACGGCTGATGATCCAGAACCCCAGGCCATAGGCTACAAACCGTGCTGCAAGCATGCCCAGCGGGTAGTACAAATCGGGTGCAGCAGCCGAGTGCCCCATTTGCTGCAAGACGATGCCAGGGATCAGTAGATAGGCGGCACCCAGTGCCAGTTGCACGCTCCCAACCACTCGCAAAAAAACTGTAAACATCATGTATCTATCCCAAAAAATGAAGAAGATACGGATGCTAGTGATTTAACTTCCTAAAGTGAAGTAGTTACCAAAAGGGAAGTTTCGGGTGTGTGATGTGATGAATGGGCTTTCGATTGGAGCCCGCCCGCGTTCAATTCAAAGTAATCTTCCAGCCCGCAGAAGTCGTTCCATCTGCCCGCACGACGTACAGCCACGCATCGCTCCCCGCCGTAAAGCCAGCAGTCTTGAGCTGTGCCACCACAGAAGTAGCGCTCCATGTTGTGGCGGGCTGCGGGCTGCGGATGGTTGAAGCAGCCCACGTGGCGGCATTGGCCAGCACCAGACGCGCACGGCTTGTATCAAGGTAGTGATCGTCGTACCAGACGCTAGGGCCAGCGGTGCTTGTCGGGTTAATCCAATAGTCCATCCCAATCACCAAGTAGCTGCAGTTGAGCACCTGCGCTGTACTGGTTCGCATTTGAATGTCGTGGCGATTGAACTGGAGGTTTCCATTGACCCACGTAACATGCTCTCCGTTGGCCTGGCCTATGTCGTTCAACCGGTAATATTCTTCAACTTGAACCCATTCACCCTCTGACAGTGGGCGAACGGTGCCGCTGCCCATTGCCGGCTCGCCGACCCAACCTTCGCTGCGCGAGCCATCATCGCGCACAACACCGCCCTGCACACTGGTCAACCGCTTGTCACTAGAGTAACGATCAGCGCTTGGGCCGTCGGGGTAATAGCTGGAAAAGAACTTGGGTTGCCCTCCATAGCATGGGCTCCCAGAGGCGCCCGGCACTTCCATTCCGCTGCGGTTAAATTTGAGTTGCACAAGTCGTCCGCCGTTGGTGTCATAGCGCAGGCGATAGCTCAGAAACAGTTCAGTGGCACTAAAGCCGGTAACCGCAATGTGCGGAAAGGACTCGGCGACATCCGTTGCGTTCGATACAGGGCCGAAATTTCCCTGGTGGCGCAACGACTTGCCTCCACTATAGGCTTCGCTGTTGTCGACTGACATGGTGCCACCGAAGCCACCATAGTTGGTATATCCAATCGTTGCAGGGGCGGCACCGGTGGTGCGTCCATCAAAGTCCTCAAATTTCAGTGGTGCGGCTTGCGGCTTGGTGCCAAACCCAACACCGGTAACGGTGACTGTGCTTGAGCCAAGGGTTGCGGCCGTAATGGCGAAACCGCTTGCGCTGGTTGTGCTGCCTGCTTGGGAAGAACTCATGGACGAAAGGTTGCCGGCGGCATCTGTCGCTTTGACAGACAGGTTGTACGACGTAGCCGCATTGAGACCCGTGAAGGTAAACGCGGTGCTGGTGCTGCTGCCAACCTGTACGCCATTGACGAAGAGTGCATAGCCAGTAACACCCACATTGTCGGTACTGGCTGTCCACGATAGGGACAGGGTGCTGGCAGTGGGATTTGAGACTGTCAAACCAGTTGGAGTGCTGGGCGGTGCCGTGTCGGGTGCTGGAGCAGCATTCAAAGTGCTAACCGCCAACGCGGCACTGGCGGCAGATTTGTTCCCAGCGGCGTCTACGGCCTTGACGCTTAAACTGTAACTGGTACCCGCAGCCAAACCTGAATATGTGTAGCCCGGCGCAGCACTGCTGCCAACCAAAGTTCCATTGCGCAGCACGTCGTAGCTCACCACGCCTACATTGTCGGTGCTGGGTGCCCAGCCAAGGGTCAGTGTGCTGGTCGTGACTTGCGATGCCACCAAGGCGGCCGGGACGCTAGGTGCCGATGTGTCTGGCGCGCTTACAGCGGCTAATGCATCGGTACTGGTCTGCAATGCCGTGCTGGCGGCGGATACGTTGCTTGCTGCATCAACGGCTTTGACGCTAAAGCTGTAAACGGTATTTGCGGTCAAGCCCGTAGCGATGTAGCTCGGTTGTGCCGTACTGCCAACCAAGTTTGCGCCCATGTAAACGTCATAGCGGACGACGCCCACGTTGTCGCTACTGGGCGCCCAGTTGAAACTCAAACTGCTGGTGCCACCAAGCGTCAATTTCAGCGCAGACGGTGCGGAGGGGGCTTGCGTGTCAGCTGCCACGCCGACCACTTGTGTGCGTGCTGCCAGCGGTGCACTGAGTGCCGACCCGTTGCCAGCAGCATCCACTGCCAGCACACTATAGGTGTAGTTGGTGCCAGCGCCCAGCGCTATGTCAGTAAACGCTGTTTTACTGGCTGGGATAACTTGCAACCGTATGCCGTTGCGCCAAATTTCATAGGACACAACACCCACGTTATCGGTACTTGCCTGCCATGAAAAGGAAATACTGTCCGCAGTGCTCCCAGCGAACGTGAATGCGCTTGGCGCAGTGGGGGCAGTGGTATCTACGTTAACCGCAATGGCTGCACCAGCGGTCGAGGTTGAGGCCGTGGAGGCGGTAGCGGGCAGCGGTAGTGGCATTGCTGTGGCAGTTGGTGCGACGCTGCTACTGGCACCTCCCCCACATGCAACCAGCACAAAACTGGTGGCGCACACCAGCGCCGATTGATATTTGAGGAAAGAATTGATCATGAGGGGCCTTAGCAAACATACCGCGCCCTCAACCCCCAATACTTAGGATTGCGCTATCGTGCGGCGGGCTCGATTGTTTTGCGCATGCCTTTGAAAAGCAAGTGCGGTTACGAACTGTTACTTCATTGGTGCAATCGAGAGTCGGCACATTAAGGCTGACGTGCAACCTAAAATCAGCACTTCATATAGTGAAGTAGTTGCCAAAAGGGAAGTTATGAAAAAACCCTCAGCGGAATCCATCAACAGAGCCGCGTGTGACGCGCAATGCCCCGTACAACGAACAGCACAGGTACTCGATGGCAAATGGACCATCGTGGTCTTGCGGGACTTGTTGGGCGGCAAAAAGCGCTATTCTGAGTTGCAACGAAGTCTTGCCGGCATCAGTCCGCGACTACTCGCCGCGCGGCTCAAAGCCCTGGAGCTGCAGGGCTTGGTGACACGCACAGCATTTGCAACCGTGCCGCCAACCACCGAATATGCGCTCACCCAGCAAGGGCAGGCCATCATGCCCGTGGTACAGGCGATGGCTGTTTACGGGCAGACGTTGCTGACGCAAGATGCCCACGCACAGCGGCGGTCCAGGCAATCGGCGGCGCCTGCAGGTGTCACCCGGGTGCGCAGCGGCAAACGCACGCGCTAGCCTGGGCTGGCAGTGGTACGTGCCAGCGCTTGCAAACGCATGTGCGCAGCGCTTTCCCACACTACGGGCAATTGGTTTTTGGCCCGCAAGTAGTGGTGGGTGAATACATCCAGATAGGTTTCCAGCGTTTGCGCAGCGAGGTGCTCTCCGGCTAAATCCATACACAGTGCTGCCACCTCGCTGGTGCAAAAGTGGTCATCGCGGCGGGAGCGTCGCAATCGGTAACGCGAAATGGACTCGGGCTGCAGGCTCAGCACGGGCAAGTGGTCTAGATACGGGCTCTTGCGAAACATCTTGCGCGCTTCGGGCCACGTGGCATCCAGCAAGACGAACAGCGGTCGCTTACCGGGCGTTGGCGGCACGTTGGTGACCACACGCTCGCTCGCTACAAACTCGCCGGGGAACACCACGTAGGGTTGCCACTGCGGGTCTGCCAGCAGGGCCAGTAGTGCAGGGTCAACCTCGGTACGCGCCCAGCCGAATGCGGTCGTGTCGGCCACGACGTCGGCGATCAGCCAGCCCGTGTTGCTTGGCTTGAGTGGCTCTATGTCCGCCATCAGCAGGCACACGCCTGCCGAGGTTGCCACCTGGGGGCGCAAGGCACACAAGCAGTGGCTGGGCACCAGCCTGCAACCGGCGCACCGTTCACCGTGCGGCCCACCACGCGCCAGAAAAGGCTTGGCGCTGCGTGCCAGTCGTGCAGCGCGTAAGCGGGAAACTGCGTGTGGCGACACGGCGTGTGCCACAGCAGTGCCGTTCGACTGGAGTGTCCTAGCGCTTATAAAAAACCTGCGTGCGCAAATTGTCGGCTGCTGGCAATGCTTGTTTGTGCAACTCTTCAGCCATGGCTGCAGTGCAAATGCTCACCGGTGTTTTGTCGTGCACTTCACGTACCACCTGCACTCCGGCTTTGGTGCGCTGGTACTTGGCGGTGTAGTCAAACATGCTGGAGCGAATCTTGGCCGCAGCCGGCAACGATGAAAATTTCACCCCGGGTGCCAGTGTGATGTCGTATTGCTCGTAGCTCACAAAGCCGTGGCAGGTATGACGGCGGTTGGGCTCTACCCTGCCTTTGATGCTTGCGTAGTTCATCACTGGCAATGGTGTGCTCATGACCGGTGCCAGCACGATGGCACCGCTTGTGCCAGCGTCCAGGTAGTTGGAGATGTCAAACGTAATGCCAAAGGCATAGCTGTCGGACAGGCCACTCGTGTCGCCCTTGGTGAGCTGGCCTTTGCCTTTGTAGCCATAACTGCTGAGCGTCCATTTCACAAAATCGCGCTCATCGTCGCTGGTGAGCTCGCGCAGGTAGGCGCGGATCTCTGCCGCACTCAAACCTTTAAGCGCAACCTGCATCTCGCCCGTCGCGCTGCCATCTTTTGCGATGCTGAGCTTCATGGTCAAGCGCTGCTCCGACTTGGCAAACTGCTGGTCCGGTGTCTTGGCCAGCGCGGTGGCGCTGCCCACGTGAATCACCGGCTTGGCGTATTCGCCCATGGGCAAATAGCCGAATGGAACTTCTTTGGCGGTGGCATCCAGGTAAATGTTGGATTCCGGCAGGTAGTTCATCACATGATTCACATGCGACACCACCGGTGTCTTGGGCAAGTCATACAAGCCACCTGCGTTGATCAGCACTTGCTCACTCTTGATGCCGGTCGATGACAGCAGCGCTTGCAACAGCGTGGTGTGGTCTTTGCAGTCGCCCATCTTGTTGTCCAGCACCACGTCCAGGTCACGCGGCACTACGGCACCTATGCCTATGCAGTTGCCGCCGTAGGTGATGTTCTTGGACACCCATTCGTACAGTAGCCGTGCCTGCTCTATAGGCTTGTTGGCATCACCCACTACGGTGCGTGCCAATTCTTGGATGCGGGGCGTGGTCTGCGCCTTGGGCAAGGCACGGTCTCCATAGGCCTTGGCAATGGCCTCGTAGTTGTCAAATGTAGACACAATGACCGATGGGCTCTCGTCTATGCGCCAGATGCCGCTGTCGCGCTCGTCCCAATCCAGCGGCTTGAGGTTTTGGTAGCGCCATTGCAGTGTGCGCATGCCGCCCGACTCTTGCACCGGCACGGTTTGCACGTGGTGGGCCTCAACGTTGAGTTTCAAATCTGACGGTGCCCGCACCGTGACGGCGATGTCTTCGTACCGGCCGTAGGCAGAGAAACTTTGCGACATCGAAAAATGTCCCGGAAAGATGGGCTCACTGTCGGTAATCTTGTAAACCACACCCACGGTGTCACCCACGCCCAAATCCGGGAAAACCACCGAGATGCTGGTGCGGTCTGAAAACATGGGAGCCGCGCCCTCGCGCCCCTTGTTGGTGGTGGTTTGGTAATTGTTGGCGGGCACGGGTACGCGTGTGCCGTCTTTTTTCTCGGTATATGCCTCCAGCACTTCACCTTTCTGGATGCTGGTGCTAAACGAGAAGCTGTACGACTTCATCCGCTCCAGCGCACTGGCCGCCACAATCTGGTTGCGTGATTCAAATGTCTGGGTAGACCGGCCCGTGCGGTCCAGGTCATAGGTCAAATGCCACTTTTTGGACAGAACAGGTGACTTTCTATCAGCGCCGTCTTGCGCCCACGTCACTTGCATACCCAAAGCCAGCATTGCGCAGGCTACCGCCATGGTGCGGATCAACTTCATATTTTCTTGCTCCCTGATTGCATGTTGAGGTCATGCCATTGCTTGCATGCGTGGTGGCATCATACAGATGCAAACGAATTGACAGCGCTACGCCCCCATGGGCGTACACAACTCAATCAAAAAACCATTCGGGTCCGCCACGTAGGCAATGATTTGGCCCCACGGCATGGTCTCTACCGGGCGCATAGGTGTGGCACCGGCGGCAATGGCGCGTTCCAGCGCGGCAGTCACGTCAGGGGTGCACAGTGCAATTTCAAAGCTTGGCGCACTTGCGCTGGCAGGCTGCGGGTTTTTGCCCAGCTGGCGCATCAGGCGATGCGCTGAAAACGCCAGTGCGGTGGCACCGGTTTCCAGCTCGCCATAGTCACCACTGTCGTGCAAAAAGCGCGTGGGCAGGCCAAAAGCTGCTTCATAGAAAGCCAGCGTGGCTTTGACATCGGGTACGTAAAGAATCGTGTAGCCAAACTGCATGGTTGCCTTCTTTTGTGGGTGGGTCAAAAAGAAGCAACTGTAGCCACTTGGCGCCACCTGGTCTTGTAAAAATCCGACATGCGGCACCTTGCGTCGGCGGCTGGCATATTCAAACCTCGTTGCTGCGATTCTTTAAGGTCTCGAACAAGCCGATGAGCCAGCACATGGGGCAGCCGCACAGCAACACAACAGCACCTATGACAGCCAATGCGGACCACACCAGCCCGTAGCTGATCAAAAACACCGAGGCAACCAACAGAGCGATGGCTGCAGCTCCGCGCAGCAAGTGGACAGAAACAGAACTACTGCAATACATAGTGGGACCTGGCGATGGGTGGATGACCTCTATCTAGAGGCTGCCAACTCGCCAAAGGGTTCAACTATCTTTGCGGCACATCATGGGACGGCTCGGGCGCGCCATCTTTCATCCAATAACCACTGGCCAACAGATGCTCGCGCACCTGGGCGCGCGCCCGGTGCAAACGGCTTTTGACGGCCTCCAGGCTCAAACCGAGTTGGGCCGCCACTTCGGGTGCGGTGAGGTCGTGCACGTCACGCAGCAGCAGCACCTCGCGGTAGGGTGGGGCGAGCCGCTCCATGGCGCGCGCCAGGTCGAGCCGCAGGTCGGTGGGCACTGCGGGGGCGTGGGGCAGTTCGCGCTCCAGTACCTCGTCCAGCGGCTCGGTGGACTTCTTTCCGCGGTACAGGCGGTAGCACTCGCGCTCCACAATGCGAAACATCCAGGTGGTGAAGGTTGCCGCGCAGCGCAGCAGGCCAACCTTGCGGTACAGCTGCCACAGCGCAATCTGCACTGCGTCTTCGGCATCTTCGCTGGTGGAGCAGGTGCGCCGGGCAAAACGTTTCAGGTCCGGCTGGCACACGGACAGCAGCTCGGTGATGGCCCCCGCGTTGCCCAGCCGGGCGGCTTCAATCAGTTGGGCGCGGTCGTGGTTCATGCGTGGCCCCGTGGCGTGTGATGCGGTTGTAAGAAGGCCATGGCGAATGCTGTGTTTGGAGTGATGGATAACGTGCCAGAGGGGCGCAATTGGCAAAAGGATTCACAACATTCAATAAATTTGCGCAAGGCGCGCCACTTTGCGCGCGGCGCCTATACCTTGGGTGGTCGGTACAGCGCACACAGCTTGTTGCCATCGGGGTCGCGCAGATAGGCCAGGTAGAGCTTGCCAACCGAGCCATTGCGCCAGCCGGGCGGGTCTTCGCAGGTGGTGCCACCGTGGGCAATACCTGCTGCATGAAAGGCATCAGCCTGCTCGGGGCTGGTCATGTTGAAGCCAATGGTGCTTCCATTGCCATGCGTGGCTGGCTCGCCATTGAGCGGCGCAGTAATGCCAAATGAGCCCGTGGCGGTGCGGTAGAAATAGCGGTTGACCACCCCATTGTTGTTGAGCACACCGGGCTTGATGCCCAATGTGCCCAAGAGTGCGTCGTAAAAAGTTTTGGCGGAATCGAGGTTATTCACCCCTAGGACGACGTGACTGAACATGCGGTTCTCCTTGCAGTGGCAATGTGGTGACTACGATGTTACGGTAGACCGGATTGCCGGGCGATGCGTCGGAGCCCGAAGCAGTGCACGCGCCCCACCTTCGCAGTCTGCCGGTTTATCGCCCATCACCTTCACGCAGCCGCTGCTCAGACAGCAGGTGTAAATACACCTCTAAGTTGGTATACCCCGGCATGCCCAGCAACGGCATTGCAAGCTGGGTGCCATTGTGGTCTTGCGCTTGAGGGTTCAGCCCGTTGGCGGTTTCCCAGGTGTCGGGCATGCCGTCACCATCGCTGTCTTGCAGGGCTGCTGGGGGCTGGGTGCCAGCGGCCCAGGGCAGGGCGCTGCCGTCGCCTGCGGGGTTCGCATTGCGGGGCGTCAGGGCTATCTCGCGGCGTTCCACGGCTTGCATCAGGCGCTTGTCCATGGGGTCACGCGGAAATGCGCCTGCAGTCAGCACACCCAAGGCTGGCAAATCTGCCCCTTGGGCGTAGCCCATACCGGGGAAATCGTGCCGCTGCGCTACCGCATAGGCTGGTGCTGCGTTGCTGCGGGGCACGTCAGGGTAGTCGTTGCAGCAGTACAGCAAACCGTAGTCGCTGTACTGGGGGTACAGGTTCATCTGGTTGCCGCTGAACCATGTGGTGGTGCGCGGCTGTGCACCTTGTGGCGTGGCAATCTGCACCATGCCAAATCGCATGGGCTCGGCCTGCGCAGCGGTGCGGGCCATGGCGTAGTTGTGAGCAAAGTTCAACCGGTAATAGATGGGCTGACCGCTGTCGGATGCCGATACCGTGGTGTTATTAATGTCTACAAAGTAGCCCATGTCCCAATACAGGTTGTTGGACAACTCCACGTCCATCACCGAATTGCCCGCCCCTGTGCTTTCACGCGAGAACTCGGGGTAGCGGCCCAAAATGCGGTTGAACACATTGTTGTGCAGCGCCAGCCGCGTCAACTCGTAACCCTGGCTGGGGTTGCTGTAGTTGATCAGCACACCTCCACGGTCTGCATGGTCACCCACCGTCTCGGCAATGATGGTGTTTTGCACCGTGATGTCTTGGGCATACGAGATCTCCACCGCTTCGTCGGTAGCCCCGCCAATAGAGACATGGTCCACGATAGCGCGGCGCGTGTAGCGCAAGCGCAGACCGTCGTCGTGTTGGCCATCGGGCCGTATGCGCACATGGCGCAGTATCCAGTTGTCGGCCTTGCGGGCCGTGGCTGCACATTCCAGACGTTGGTCACAAAACGGCTCTTCGGTAGTGTGCAACTGCCGTATGGTGATACCGCCGGGCGACGTTTGCCCGGCAATGGTTACATCCCCGCGCGTCAGTTGTATGGCTGCATTGATTAAGCCACTGACGGCAAACACCACCGTGCGCGGGCCTTCTTCGTCCAGTGCGGCTTGCAGCGAGCCGGGGCCATTGACATTGAGGTTGGTCACGGTGATCACCCGCCCGCCACGCCCACCTGTAGCCTGGGCGCCAAAGCTGGCCGCGCCGGGGAATGCTACGGGCGTGGCCTCATAACTTGCGCCTGCGCCCAGTAAATCAAACTGAAGCCCTTCAACCCGCACGCCGGAATACGCACGCCCCTGGTACACCACATTGGGCAGGTGCAACACGCCGGTGGACTGGTTGAAACTAAAGGTGCTAGCCCTTGCATCGCCCACCAAAACCACGGGCATGGCCCGCACTTTGATGCGCACATCGCGGTAGCGCGCTGTCTGGCCTGCTAAGCCAATATCGGTAATGGATAGCTCGCCATTTTCCGCGTTGTACGACGCGCTGCCCGCCATCGACGGGGTGGCGCAACACAGGGTGGCTGTGGCAATTGCAAGAAAGCGCAGCATGGTGGACTCCTGGGTGGGCCCTTGGGTAAGCCTTGGGCGGCTTGATCAGGATAACCTGACTATTTGCAATTTGGTACTTGGCCGGTTGGGAAATGGGCTGCGTTCCGGACCTACTGACCAACCGTTCGCAAATGGAAAGTAGGAGCGAATAGGGGCGAATAGGCGTACCGTGTAGCACGAACGTGCTACTATTTGGTGTCCATCAGGAAATCGCATCATGTCCACCACCACTATCCGAATCGAAGACGACCTTAAAGCCCGCGTAGGCGCCGCCGCACAGCACGCGGGCAAAACCGCCCATGCTTTCATTCTGGACGCCATCTCTCAAACCGTGGAGCAAGCGGAACTGGACAACGCCTTTCATGCGGTAGCCGACCAGCGCTGGGCCACCATTCAGGACAGCGGCAAAACCGTGCCGTGGGATGACGCCAAAGCCTATCTCGCCGCACGGGCCGAAGGCCAGCCAGCCCGCAAACCCGCTGCACGCCAATCAGCCAAGTTACCCCGGGTATGACCCGCATCGAACTGGCCTCCGAGGTCTTTGACGACTTTGACCGCTTTTTCGATCACATTGCCCAGTTTGACGCGGGTTCTGCGCCCCAGCGCATTGGCGACATTCTGGAAGCCATCCAAATCCTGGCGCACAGCCCCCAAATCGGGCGGCCCGTGAAGGACGGCAAACGCGAACTCGTCATCGGCCGCGCCTTGCGTGGCTATGTGGCCTTGTATCGCTATGTGGCAGCCATCGACACCGTGTTTGTGCTGGCGCTGCGGGCGCAGCGGGAGGATGGGTTTCGGCGTTAAAGCGGGCTGAAGCCCTCGTTGATAAAACGCAAGCAGCTATCAATTCATGAGCAAACCAGTACACCAAACGTTTGAAACAGCCGAGCACCTTCACGCGTGGCTGCAGGCCAACCACGCCAGCGAGACGGAGCTGTGGGTGCGCATCTACAAGAAGGCCACCGGCCAGCCCAGCGTGACGTGGGACGACTGCGTGGTGGCCTGTATTTGCTGGGGCTGGATCGACGGGCAACGCATGAGCTTGGACGAAACGTCTTTCTTGCAGCGCCTGACGCCACGCCGCGCCCGGTCCAACTGGTCGCAAAAAAACGTGCAGCATGCCGAGCGGCTGATAGCACAAGGGCACATGCACGCCGCAGGCTTGGCGCATGTAGAGGCCGCGCGCAGCGACGGCCGCTGGGCCACCGCCTACGCCGGCAGCGCCACCATGGAGATACCTGAAGACTTTTTGGCAGCGCTGCAGCAAGACCCCGCTGCCCTGGCCTTTTATGCCACGCTGAAACGGCAGCAGTTGTTCGCCATCTACTACCGGCTCACCAGCGCCAAGCGGCCGGAGACACGGCAGAAGCGCATGACGGAGATGCTGGCGAAGTTGGGGCGGGGGGAGAGTCTTTGATTCGCAAGCTCAGCCTTTTTCCGCAGGCTGCTCCCACCCCGGCACGTTGACCGCATAGCGCGTGGCCTTGCCTACGCCCTCTATGCGCAGCAGCCCTTTGTCGGCCAAGTCCACCAAATCCCGCGTAGCAGTGGCTTTGGAGGTGCCGGTGATCTTGGCGTATTTGTCGGTGGTCATACCGCCCAGAAAGCCTCCGCCCGAGCCCGCGTGCCCTGCTTCCAGTAGGCGTTCCAACACCTTGCGCTGCCGTTCATTGGTTTGAACCTGCCCCGCCCGCAGGCGGAACTGCGCTTTGTCTGTCGCGTCGCGCACCACGGTTTGACTGGCAATGCACGCGCGGGCAAACGCCTGCACAAACCATTGCACCCACGGCGTTGCATCAATCGATTCGGCCTCTGGCGCAACGCCGCGCAGACGCTGCGTGTAGTTCAGCGCGTCGTAGTAGGCAGAGCGGGTTTTGAGCATCTGGTGCGCCAAACCGTACACCCGCACCAGCGCCGGGCTGGCCTCTGCGTCGTGTGCGTGCATGTCTTGCGCCAGCGCCATGTCGGCAAGCGCTCGGCCCAATCGGCCATTGCCGTCTTCAAACGGGTGTATGGATTCAAACCACAGGTGCACCAACGCTGCGCGGGCAATGCCGTTGATGGGCTCCTTGGCCGCCGCTGCGCCATCAGGCCGGGTACTTTCAAACCATGTCAAAAACTGCCCCATCTCCCCTGGTACCTGGGCCGATGGGGGCGCCTCGTAGTGCACCACCTCGCGGCCCAGCGCGCCGCTGACGATCTGCATGGCATCCAGGTGGTCGCGTAAGCGCCTTACTGCAATGCGCTGAATGCCCGACGTGCCCCCAGGAAACAGCGCCGACTGCCAGCGGCACAGCCGGTCCACGTCCAGCGCCGCGCTGTGGTTGGCCAGCGCGTCTTGCATTACCTGTACCAGCCCTTCCGCATGCCGGTCTGCGCCAGGCGCATCGGCCAGTGCAAGCCGGTGCGCCACCGACGAGCGCAGGGATTCCAGATTAAGCTGTTCGCCCTCAATGGCGGCGGTGGCCAGCGCCTCTTGCACCCACAGTTCGCGCTGTACCGCGTTGGCCTGCTCTAGCCCTATGGCACCCAGCAGCCCCAGCAAGCGGCCTTGCTCCAGTCGGGCCTGCTCCAGCGCCGGGGCCAATGCAGCCGCATCCCACGTCAGCCGAGGCCAAGCGGGGTGCTGCCAGATGTAACGCAGATGTGTGGTTGTGGGTGGCATGAGGCGTATTTTGAACGATACGGCTCAAAAAGTGAGGCGTATTTGCAAAAATACGCCTCAATCGGCAACAGGCCCCTGCAACTCCGCAAACTTGGCCGCCATCGTGGGGTTCCCCCGTGTGAGCTTTTTGATCGTCAGGTCGTCGGCCTTGTCGTTGGCCAGGCGCAGGTTGTTGGCGGACTTGTGCAGCGCTTCCTTGGTTTTTTCCAGGTCCTTGATGGCTTCGTCAATGCGTTTGATGGCTTCTTCAAAACCCTCAGACGCCAGGCGCCAGTTGCGGCCAAACGCCGTCTTGAACTCGTCCAGCTGGGATTCAAACTTGGTGATGTCCACGTTCTGCGAGCGCACCAGCGCCAGCTCGGACTTGTGCTTCATCGAGTTCAAAGCCGCATTGCGTAAGAGCGTGATCAGCGGCACAAAAAACTGCGGCCGCACCACGTACATCTTGGGGTAGCGGTGCGACACATCGACGATGCCGCTGTTGTACAGCTCGCTCTCTGGCTCCAGCAAAGACACCAGCACCGCGTACTCGCAGGCCTTTTCTGTACGGTCTTTGTCCAGCTCTTTCAGAAAATCTTCGTTCCGTTTCTTGGTGGCCGTCTCGTCGTTTTCGTTCTTCATCTCAAACATGATGGAGACGATCTCGGCACCCGACTCGTCTGAATCGCGAAAAATGTAGTCACCCTTGCTGCCGTTGCGGGCGTCATTGTCTTTCTCAAAATGCGCCCGCTGGAAGGCGGCGGCACGGATGCGGTTGAACTCGATCTCGCAGTGCTGCTCCAGCGTCTCGCCCACCATCTTGGTCGATAGCCGCGCCTTCATGTTCCGCAGGCGCTCAATCTCGCCTTCGCGGTCGCGCAACTGCAAGGCGAATTGCTCCTTGATGGCTTTTTCTTCCAGCTGGTTTTTGACGGTGATGAGGCTCAGCTCGCCCTTCAAGGCATCGCGCTCCTGGGCCACCACGCCCACGGCCTGGTTCACCGCCTCCGATACCGCCAGTTGGCGCGCCAAATCGCTGGCCGCCAGCTTGGCCTGCAGGGCCTGAATTTCGGCGCCCTTCTTGGCGGCCTCGGCCTGC
>CAYXWW010000029.1:0-27119 GCA_964468905.1 uncultured Rhodoferax sp.
TGTCAAAGGAGTCAGAAATGAGCCAAAGAAGAGGGGTCTACCCGCCCGAATTTCGCCAACAAATGGTCGAGCTTGTTCGCCTCGGGCGTAAACCCAGCGATCTAGCCAAAGAGTTTGGCTGCCATGAAACCAGCATCAGTGCGTAGCTGTAATCACGACGCAACCAGCGAGTGTTTTTTTATTTTTGCGACACTGGGATTATTGACAAAATTTCTAAGAGATAAAATAATTCCTAATGAAAACCAAAAATGTGGAGTCATGTGCAAGTCATTGAAGATCGCATAGATGGCCAAAACAAGCACCATTACCTGACCAAAAGGCATTCTCCGAACATGGTAAATCAATATTGATAATAGCAATAAAAATAAAAATACACCAAAGATACCAAATTCATACAATATCATGATATATGAATTGTGAGGGTAATATTCAAAATTACCATATATATTAGATATCGTACCACCACCTTCACCGAAAAATAAAGACGCAGAATTCATTAAATCCTGAAGATAAGACATCCACACATCAATTCTAATATTATCAGCATCAGAGGTTATGATAGATAGCAAAACCGATATAATCGTCGCCATGGAAAAAGACTTAATACCAGAAATTGAATACGGCATACGATGCTTCACCAAACATAGCACCAACAAAACTGAAACAAGCATGCCTCGCGAGCCAGCCAAAATCAAACCAAAAATGTATAAAAAAATTACACGTTTAGATGATTTAAATCCGCCAGTTTTCTCCAATATCAAATTGAACATTAATGAGCTAAATAACCACTGCGTGTAGTAATTTGGATTAGTTGTCAAGCCTTGGAAGCGCCAACCGCCTGGCTCAATTGTATAATCCAAGGCAATACCAGCCAAATTAAAAAAATGTTCGAAAAGCCCAATAACAATAATTAAGCAATTGACGGTATTATTGAAGTTTACAAATTTCAATAATCTATCTTGAACAGACACCAACCAATAAGCAACAGAAACAAGCATACATATTCGTAATTGATGAATTGCGCTTACTAACCCGATTTCACTAGGGCTTGATAATACAATAAATGGGATTGTTATTATCGCAAAAGGCAACAAGGTACGATATAAGCCATTTTTAAAAAAAACATAAATATTTAAAAACAAAATCAAAAGAATTGTATGCGTAATTTGATCCCTCCAAACAAAAGAAATTGTTGACAATGAAAAGGCCAACAAGAAAATTTGAAGCGACTCAATAGAGAAATTATCTTCAATACTTATATTTTTCAAAATAACCAAACTTCAATCAATACAAAATAAACTATTATGGGCATAAATTCATGTAATATATTTTTTACGCAACCGAATTTTTAAAACAATAAAAACCAAACCGCGAATTAATTTTAAAGTATACATTTTAACTCTCGAATTTTTAAGTAGGGCATAAATGAGTCACGCCCTGGTCTATATTTTTTCAGAATAGAGACAGCCACCAAATGAAATAACATCTTGTGCCATTTCCTTCATAATAGTGTATCTATTAAATTTTTCAACAAAACCATTTCGTGGCTGCGTTGAGATCTCAAGTTGCTCAAAAGATTTTACAGCCTCATCCAAATTGCCAGGCGAAAAAACAACTGCGTTAGATATATTATCTTTTATGAATTCTGCCGCATACCCTGCAACACCCGCCCAAATCGGCTTACCAAGAGCACCATATTCAAATACCTTAGAAGGCAAAACTTTCCTAAAAGCATTATAATCATTCAAATGCAAAAACAAAATATCTGACTCTTGATAAATTTTAATAAGCTCATCACGTCCAATAGGTTGTAATATTTCAACATTTTTACAACCAGCCAATTCAACTGCAGAAATCAGCTGCCGCTTACGTCCTCCATCGCCAATCAACTTAAACTGCAGACGACCATCGAACCTACTTGCAAGCCCAGGGATAATTTTATGTAATCCTTGCCCTTCCCCCATATTGCCAGCATAAACGACAGTTAATATTTTTCTCTTAGTGGAAGTAATCCCTTGAGGTTGTTTTTCGACGAATTCATCATCTATTCCATTGGTAAATACGACAAAATTTTGCCGAGGGTATCGATCTTGAAAATAGGGCAAGAAACCAGCAGAAACCAAATTAATCTTATCTGCAGAATGAATGGCCCACCTTTCAAATATTGAAAACATCCACTCAAAAATCCAGCTGGTTTTTTTCTCGAATACATCTCCAATTGTATCGACGAAGATATCACGGATATCGATATAGAGCGGTTTTTTTATCTGCTTAGAAATATAGGCACCTAACACAGCAGTCATTAGCCGAGATGATGTCGCAAAAACCAAATCATAATCTTTCCCTTTAGATAAACGGAGCACATCCCTAGCAAATCGAATAAAGGCTTTTGATTGATCTATCATCCCACTATTATGTTTAGGCAAAACAACCCGATTAACTGTTAACCTAGGATGTCTCTCAAACTCTGGCGCCTCAGTGGAAAAGCTGTTGTATCGATTAGGAAGTGTTGTGATTACTTCAATCTGGGCGTCACTTTGTAGCTGGTCAAGCATTGCATTCACAAGTGCAGAAGCCCGAAATGAACCAGCGCTCAGATCGGGTTTATAATAAAAAGTGAGGACCAATATTCTCAAATGCAAAATCCAAAGAAAATAGAATCAAGTCTGAATTTAACGAAGGCCCCAATGGAAATGTAAGGTGCTGATACCATCCAACAACTTCACGACGAGGCATATATTGTGCTGTGACTGACCAAAGCGAGGATGCCAGATACTCTCTTCCAGTCTAGCCTGACCATGGGCAAGATACCATGTCGTCACAGAGCCGTCGGGTAAAATGGCGGTACCTTCTGATTCGCTAGGACCTATTTGTACCTGCACGCCAGGGTGAAAGTGAAACCGAGCCTCGGCACTTTGGTATTGGCCTTCCACACGGTCGATAACGGTGAAATTATTTGGGTCCATACGCCAAGTGCGGTGGAGTATGGGTTTACCGGGCAACCGAGCATAGCCGTTGTGAGCACATCGCACTTCGGTAACTGTTGCATCAGCCGACTGCTCAATATGCAGCCCAATAGGGTATGCCCGCCTCGCCACCCGAAACCCACCCCACACCTCAGATGAATCCTGTCCATTCAGCACCACTGCGTTATGCGCGGCGGTTCCACGCTGACGCACCCGTTCAGCACTACTTCCGTAACACGACGTGCCGGAATTCACCAAGACCCGTTGGAGCCCCACTGAAACCTCAAAGCTAAGCGTGTCGGCATGGGCGTGACCAGGTAAGTAGTCTGGCCCAACAGGAGCTACATCCAACAAGGCCACCACAGAGCCATGGACCAAGCGCACATAACCACTGTCCTTTAAATGTACCAAGGACAAGAAAGTAGAATTCCTTGCGTGCACAAGCACCCGACGAGAATAGGCGTCCAGTTCGGCCACGCTTGGCGCTATGTCGAATGCGGCATCGTTGAACAGACTGATTTCGCCATCGGGATGGCACATAGCCAATAACCAAGCATGGGCTTCATAGGCACGCTGGGACCACTGTTCTACCTGCTGCCGCTGGCAAGGTGACAATCGAATTTCAAAACATTGGACAGCATTTACCAAATCTAGCAAGTCTTCTAGCGCCAGCGCATGGTACATGGTGCTGCGTTCAAAATGGCCTCCGTCAGGCAACAGCTGCTCAGGCACTTCCCGCGCAAGTATTCGTAACCCCTTGGACAGCCATACGTTGGCTTCTGATCCTTCAAAGAATAGCCCAGCCAAGACCAGCGCCTTGGCATTGGCAAATAGGTGATTTCCTAACAGGTAGTTCTCCAGGCGACCGGTCAACCAGCGTATCTGCACGGCTAGGCTTTGCTCGACTGCCTCAGATAGCTCTGCACCAGATAAAGCCCACTTTATCCAATTAACCACCCTAAGACTTAACGGGTAAGGCTCCCAACCGTTGCCTGCACCAGGCGGATTATGGGCTACCCAGTCGCTAACCAGTGCCATGTGCCACTTCAAACGGTCAGGTGCGTCTAGGGCGTTCAGGTCATCAAAGTAGTGCTGGTTGTATCGCCACAGTTTTTCGCGCTGCGGGCCATCCCAGCCTAGTTCATCCAATTCGCCTGCTTCATTCAACAGCACGAAGCTGCGTGGTCCCGTCATTGATGGTAAGCGCCTAGCAGGCATTTGCCATTTTCCAGATCGCTCCGACCTTGGTGGTGCGGGGCTAAGGTCTGGTTTAGGTCGGAATATGCGGAACCACAGCCGACCATAAAATTGTACTGGACGCAAATGACGCAGGGTGTGCCAATATCGAACTGCTTGGTACCGCACGTCCATTTGAATCAGTTGGTCAGTGAATTGTGGTGCTGAAGCAATTGCTCTAACACTTGCACAATGCGTTCACCAGTGTTGCCGTCCCATTTCTCAGGGATACCGCCTTTTTTCCATTGCCCAACAAACAGTTTGTCGAGGGCGGGCGCAAGGGCTTCGGGATTGGTGCCAATCAACTCATTAGTGCCTGCGGTCACCGTCTCGGGGCGTTCGGTGCTGTCGCGCAGTGTCAGGCAGGGCACACCCATCACGGTGGTCTCTTCGGTGATGCCTCCCGAATCGGTGATTACGGCCTTGGCGTTCTTCACTAGGAAATTGAATTCGAGATAGGGCTGCGGATCGACCAGCCAGAAGGTCTCGGGGACTTCGTTCAAGTCGCGCAGGGTCTTAGCCGTGCGCGGATGCACGGGAAAAACAACCGGCAGGCCGCGCGTGCCAAGGGCGATGGCGCGCAAGAGGCGAGCGAAGCCCGTGCTCTGGTCAACGTTGGCCGGACGGTGCAGGGTCACCACGAAGTATTCGCCGGCACGCAGGCCGAGCCCATCCCAGAAGTCGGGCTTCTGCAGCCGACTTATGTTGGCAAGTAGCGTATCGATCATCGTGTTGCCGACGAAGAAGATGCGGTCTTCGGACACGCCGCTCTTGCGCAGATTGGCGTTGGCCACTTCGCTGGTGGTGAAGAACCAATTGGTGATGGCGTCGGTGACCATGCGGTTGATTTCCTCGGGCATGGTCCAGTCACCGGATCGGATACCCGCCTCGACGTGCGCCACCGGCACATGCAGCTTCTGCGCGGCGATCGCGCAGGCCATGGTCGAGGTGACATCGCCCACCACCATGCACAGGTCGCTGCGCTGCTCCTGCAGCAGACGTTCGTAGCGCGTCATGATGGCGCCGGTCTGCTCGGCCTGCGTACCAGAGCCGACCTCGAGATTGACATGGGGCTCCGGAATGCCGAGTTGGGTGAAGAAGTCTCCCGACATGCGGGCGTCGTAATGCTGGCCTGTATGAATGAGTCGGTAGGCGAGCGCTCCGCCAGCTGCCCGGCTGCGTTCCAGCGCGCGGATGATCGGCCCGATCTTCATGAAATTGGGCCGCGCCCCGGCGATGATGTCGACCAGCTTCACTGCGTCACCCCCGCGAGTTCGATGCTGACACGGCCCACTTCCAGGATTTCTTCGAAAGGAATCGGAGCCGGGCCACCACCTTCAATCGCATCGATGAAGGCCCTCGCACAGGCCTTCTGTCCCTTGTCCTGCCGCCACAGGTTCATCTTGCCGAAACCAGGCCACGAGAAACCGGTCAACTTACGGAAATTGTCGAGCTGCAATACCCGGCCAGCGGCGAAGACCTCGAGCCGCTCCTTGGGAAATGCCTTGGTTCCGTTGGCGAAGTAGTGCACGGTGCCGATGGAACCGTCCGCGAAGCGGAGCTGGAGCGTGACGGTATCGCGCGTCGGCGACTCCATCTCCATGCGCTGCCAGCCAGCGATCGGCGTGCCTGCGAGGAAGCGCAGCAGGTCGATGAAGTGGCACGCTTCGCCGATGATGCGGCCGCCTCCGGCTTCTAGATCCTGGGTCCAGTGATCGGCGGGAATGGCTCCCGCGTTCACTGTCATGATGAAGGACTTGGGGCCGGTCACGCCGTTCAGCAACTGCTTGATCTTTTGCACCTGCGGGGCAAAGCGACGATTGAAGCCGACCATCACGATGGGTGCCGAAGTCGATCCCTGCGACGCGGCAGAGTGCGCCGCCTGGATCTCGGCCAACTCGGGAAGGGTCAGACACAGCGGCTTTTCAACGAACACGTGCTTGCGGTTGGCGATAGCCTGCAGGACGAAGCGCGCATGGCTGTCGTGCTGGGTGGTGATCACGACGGCTTGGGTCGCCATATCCGTGAACAAGGTATTGGTGTCGGTCGTGGTTTCCGAGAAGCCAAATTTGCGGCCCGCGTGCACACCACTCACTCCGGCGCTGGAGGCGACGCCGCGCAGGTGCGCGCCAGCTTCCTTCAACGCAGGAACCAACACTGCCGTGGCATAGTTGCCGGAACCGACGAAGCTGACTCCTGCCTTGCCCGATGTCGCGCTCGCAGAGGATTCCGCAACCTGGAGCCGCACGGTACGCGAGGCGCTCTCGATCTCGTTCCCCGGGTATTGCAGCAGAATGCCCAGGGCCGGTCCCGCCCCGCCCACCAGTTCGTAGGCCTTGGCCGCGTCTTCGATGGCGAAGCGATGCGTGATGAGCGGCTTCACGTCAAGCCGGCAGTCGGCCATCATATCGAGCACGGCTTCGAAATTGCGCTGTTCGGTCCAGCGCACGAATCCTACCGGGTAGTCCTGGCCCTTTTCTTCGTAGTTCGGATCGTAGCGGCCGGGCCCATAGGATGCGGAGACCTGGAAAGTCAGCTCCTTCTTGAAGAAATCGTCCCGCGACAATTCCAATCCCGTGACCCCAACCAACACTATGCGGCCGCGCTTGCGACACATGAGCGCGGCCTGGTGTATTGGCTCGCTGCTCTTGGTGGCCGCAGTCACGATTACGGCATCAACGCCGCGCCCGCGGGAATACAGCTCAGCCGCCTTGACTGGATCCTGTCCGTTCGCCAAGTCCACGACCTCGGCACCGAACTGGCGGGCAAAAGCCAGCTTCTCCTTATCGAAATCGAGACCAAGCACGCGACAACCATGGGCGCGCAGTAGCTGTACAGTTAGCAACCCAATCAAGCCCAGACCCGTCACCACAATGGTCTCACCAAGCGTGGGTTGAGCAAGGCGTATGCCCTGCAGCGCGATAGCGCCAAGCACCGTGAATGATGCCTCTTCATCAGAGACAGCGTCAGGGATCTTGGCGCACAGGTTAACAGGCGCAGTCACCACCTCCGCGTGCTTGCCGTTGCTGATAACTCGCTCACCCACAGAGAACCCGACCACCCCGGCCCCCACCTCGGCAATGCGCCCAACGTTACAGTAGCCCAGAGGCAAAGGCTGGTCGAGCTTGTTGAATACCGCTTCGATGGTGGGCTGCAAACCATCGGTCCTGATCTTCTCGAATACCATGCGCACCTTGTCGGGCTGCTGCCGTGCCTTTTCGACCCAGCTCGCCTTGCCGAACTCGACGAGCATACGTTCGGTTCCCGCAGATACGAGCGTCTGCTGAGTGCGGATGAGCAGTTGGCCACGCGTAACAGCGGGTACGGGAATTTCGGCTATTTCGGTTGCGCCGGTCTTAAGGCTTTGCAGTATCTGTTTCATATTGAACCCATCAGGTTGGCAGCAATGCCTCTTTGTCTGCACGGTTCGGATAATTAATTAATACCGCGCGGTACTTGCCCTTGAAGACAAACAGGCTGCCGGCGGCGGCGCCAATGATGCGGTAGCGGTCAATCAATTTTTTGATGTCATCAAGCGAACCCGCTCCGCCAATCACTGTAAGCGGCTGGTGCACTGCATCCCGGATCTGGTCGACCAAGTCAAGGTCGTATCCCTTCATTTCGCCATCCTGATCCACTGAGTTGATCACAATCTCGCCCGCTCCCAGTTCAGCGACCCGCTTGGCGAATTCGAGAGGCTGGAGTCCTGTCCGGCGTGAGCCATTGTGTGTGACCACCTCTTGGCGACGCAGCATGCCTATCTTTTTGACGTCGATCACTACCACCACGCTTTGGCTGCCGACACGCGCTGCGGCATCGGCGATCAACGAAGGGGTCTCGACGGCGGCTGCGCTGATAGCCACTTTCTCCACGCCCAGGCTGATGATTTGCTCAATCTGCGCCACAGTGCGGACGCCGCCCCCGTAGCAGAGCGGCATCCTGCATTCGGAAGCAAGATGCGAGATCAACTGATAGTCGGGCTCCGTGCTCTTCACGGTGGCGTCAATATCGAGCACGATCAGCTCATCGACTTCCTTCTCGTTGAAGATCCGCACTGCATTTATGGGATCGCCCACGTACTTCGGGTCGTCAAAATGGACGGTCTTGACCAGTCCGCCGTTGTGAACCAGCAAGCAGGGGATAAGGCGTGGGCGTAGCATTAGCACAGCTCCGCAAAATTCTTCAGGAGCTGCACGCCCCACTGATGGCTCTTTTCCGGATGGAACTGTGTGCCATACACATTGCCTGAGCAGGCCGCCGACGCGAAGGTGACGCCATAGCTGGAAGTGGCCAGGATGTTTTCCTCACGATGCGCTTGCATAAAGTAGGAATGCAAAAAATAGTAGCGCGGCGACTCTAGCCCAGCAAAGAGCGTTTCTGTGCTGGCGGGCATGGCATCGTTCCAGCCCATGTGAGGCAGGTGTGTTGCGCTCTTGAACGCTGCCGTGTCGAATTTGACCACGGTCGCGTCGATCCACCCCAGGCCGGGCAATTGGCCCTCCTCACTTGAGCGAGCCATCATCTGCATGCCCACGCAAATGCCCAGCACCGGTTTTTTTTCGCCAAGGACCTCCTCGTCTAAGGCAGCACGTAAGCCAGATTCCTGGAGACGAGTCATGGCCCAGTCAAACGCGCCAACTCCGGGCAGGATGATCCGAGACGCGCGCCGGAGTTCCTCAGCCGTGCGCGCGGGCCAAGCCTCTATACCAAGGCGGCGATAGATGTTGGCGAAGGCCTGTATGTTACCGAGGCCGTAATCAACTAGGGCGATCATCGTTTACCGCCGATCTCCAGGCCCAAAGCCCGCATCACACGCGCGCCATATTCATAGATTTGCTGCTGGCTCTTGTAGTCCGCGAAGGTCTTGTGCGGCAGATTCATGTAGCTATTGAGCTCTTCGACCGTGATCCCGAGCTTGTTGGCGACGAACTCGATTTCGTGACCGATGGTAGCTTCGTCGTAGCTGGGCTGCTTGAGGAGTTCTATGGCTTCTTCGCGGGTCATCTGCCCAGTGACGATCAGGCTCGCGTATTGCACCCGGCGCACATCGTAGCCGAAGCGCTTGGGTAGCCAGTAACTTTCGTAGAACTTGGTGAAACGCGACTCGAAGTGCTTTTGTGGATACGGCTGCCAGCCAAAACGGTCCATAAGCAGTTGCCGTGCGTCTGCCTTGATGTAAGGCACCATGTTCAGCGGTCGGACCACCTTGATGCCCTTGAAATAGGGCAGCCACACCTTGTGCCAAAGGATCGAGGTCACCGGAAAAGTCTTTAGCGGCCGGGTGCCGAAGCGGCGATGAATGTCGAGCAGCTGTCGCGAATCCGACTGGTAGTACATCCACTCGAGGGGGTTGCGTATGCACTCGGTCGAAAGATTAGCACCTGTCAGTATGTACTTGACCTTGTGCTGCGTCGCGAACTTGTACATGGTCGCGAAGAAGGCATGGTCTTGCGGCGTGTCGATGTGTGGGACGCCAGATTTGAAAAAGGCGAGCTGCAGGTCGCGCATCTCCGGCCAGTCGATGACCTCTGTGAACAGATCGAGGCCAAGAGCATCGATCAGGCGTTCGATGTTATTGACAGCGATCTGCGAATTCCAACCGGCATCGACGTGGAAGACCAGCGGGCGCAGACCCATCTTCTCCTTGGCGATATACGTCAGGTAGGAGCTGTCGATGCCGCCGCTCATGCCGATGATGCAATCGAAGTCCTTGCCGCGCCCGTCCTGTTTGATCGCTTCGATCAGGCTGGCTAGCCTGGCTTCGCCGCCCAAGCCGGTATCCCAGCTGGGAAGGGTGACGTTCTTGAAGGTATTGCAGTGATCGCAGACGCCGTGGTCGTCAAATACGATCTTTGAGTCCGTCGTGTCCATGACACACGAAGTGCAGATTTGGTAGGTGCGGTCAGTCATTGGCGGTACATCACTGGATTCTGTTTTCTATCGCATCGAACGAACGATGCGAATGTTGGTGGGTCTCGACGAGGAACGACCAGGTTTCCCGGGCACAGCGCTCCCATGAGTAGCGCGCTGCCAGAATCTTGGCCCGGGCTGCAAGACGTTGCCGCAAAGTCTCATTCCCAATCAAATTGCGCAGTGCCGCGGCGATCGAATCGGGGAGTTCGGGATCGAAGTATTCTCCCCCATCTTCAAGCACTTCCGGCATAGGACCGCGACGGGAACAGGCGATTGGCAGGCCTGCAGCCATTGCTTCGACAAGGGTATTAGGCATGTTTTCACAGCTCGAAGCGAAAACAAAGATATCGGCATCGAGAAGATAGCCTGGCAATTCCGTCTGTGGCACAAATTCTTTCTGTGTGACAAACACCCCAAGCGGATCTGACAAGGCCATTTGAGTACGCAAACGTTCCTGCGCCGGCCCGCTGCCGCCGCCAATCAAGGTGAGGGTGAGATCGATTCCCTGATTTCTCAATTGCTCGACCGCGCGTACCACCATCCACTGGTGCTTGTACCAAGCGGCATTGGAAATGTAGAGCAGGCGAATGGGCCGCTCGTCATTGGCTGGCCAAGGAAGGAGGTGCTGCAGCTCTTGGAAGTTCTGTCCTACGCCGTGCGGCACCAGCCCAATACGACGCACTGGCCCACTTGAACGCTGGATCACCTCGGCCGCATAGCGCGTTAGGAATATGGTGCCATCCGAACGGCGCAGAGACCGGTTCTGAATATAACGTAGCAGAATCAGCCGCAGACGCGCCTTGCTCCAGCCGTAGCGTTCCATTTCACCGGGCTCGTAGGAGAGCATGTCGCGACTCATCGTGACCGCCGGCCGCACATGAGACATGGTGCCCGCATCGGTATTGAGCACGATGTCGCAACCGGCTTGCTTGGCTTCCCCCGGAAAACTGAACATCTGCCAAATCACCTGGCGCAAAAGGTTTTGCTCGAGTTCGGGCGGGTTGTGTTTGATGAGCCAGGGTTTGTCAGGGATGCTGTCGAGCAGTGACTTGTAGGCCCAGACGTGGACAGTGTTTATGGCGTGATCCTTAGGATTGCCGCACGAGAGCAAGCCGATCAGGTGTGCCTTCGCGCCGCCTGAGCGGTTTCTCGATGCATCGATGCCGATCACGATTTCGCGATTTACACTCATTTTATTTTTGCTCTCAGAGGGTCGCCGCATATTCGCGGCGCCACAACTCAAACATGACCAATCCGAACAAGCGCTCGCCGTTGGAGCGCCCGTTGGCCTGACCCTGGAATAACTTTTCCACACAGGCTCGGTTGAAAATATCTTGGCTAGAGTCGAGCAATACCTGCCGGAAGAATTCCAACCAAGGGCCCGATTCGAGCCAGTTGGCAATAGGAATCGAGAATCCCTGCTTACGTGTGGTGTCGAACGAGGGTGGCAACAGCTTCCGTGCGAGGCGCTGGAGTAGGATCTTGCGCGAGCCCGACGATGCCTTCAGGCGTGAGGGCACGCATCCAAAGGCAAATTCCACAACGCCGATGTCAAGCATCGGGGCGCGGATTTCCAGCGAATTGAGCATGCTGGTCCTGTCCACCTTCACTAGGATGTCTTCGGCGAGATAGCTGCCGAAATCCAGGCGGGTGGCGCGATCGAGCAGATCCGCACCCGTGGGCAAGCTGGCCAACCAGGTACGTTCAGTTGCCCCAAGGCCTGGAAAGCCGGACCCGAGAAGTCCCTTCCGGGCGCTATGGTCGAAGTAGCTGGCCACCAGCGGAACCTCTCGCTGAAAATCAGTCGATAACGCCTGCACCCAGTTGCGCCCCCTGAAACCCACTGGAAGCAAGGCTGAGCCTGCGGAAGCGACTAGGCCGCGGAGCGCGCGCGGAATCACTCCGAAGCGTTCCTGCAACTTCAACATCCGGTCGTAGTGCGTATAGCCGCCGAAGAGTTCGTCGCCGCCATCTCCCCCAAGGGCTACAGTGCAGTGCTTTCGAATTAGTTGACTGACCAGGAAAGTCGGAACCATGGACGAATCGTTCATAGGTTCGTCGAACTGGCGAGCAAGGCATGGCAGCAGCTCGACGGTGGATGGCTCGCCATCAAGGGTGGAATGGTCGGTGCCGAAATGCTCCGCGACGCGCCTGGCATGTTCGGACTCGTCGAGCCTGCCCGCGCCGGGGAAACGAACCGTAAAGGTCTTGACCTGCGACCTCGCAGCGGCCGCCAAGGCCGTGACGATGCTGGAATCCAAGCCGCCGCTCAGCAGGATACCGACCGGTACATCCGCGACCAGTTGCCTGCGGACCGAATTGCCCAGCAGGGTCTCCAGCTCTGCGCACAAGGCATCCTCATCAGCCGGCGCTTGCGGTTTCGGCGCTACCGGCAGAGACCAGTAGCGCCACAGGTCGAGCTTGCCACTCGCCAGGTTGAAGCGCATAGCGTGCGCCGGTGGCAGTTTGTGTACATGGGCTAGGATCGACTCATTGCCCGGCACATACCCCATACCAAGGAAGCAGTCCAGGCCTGCGGCGTCGATGCGACGCTCGATGCGAGGGTTATGCATCAGGGCCTTGAGTTCCGAAGCGAAGCTGAGTGTACCGGTAGCGACGTGATAGTAAAGAGGCTTTTCTCCGGCGCGATCCCGAGCAAGGAACAGCGTCCCGCAGCGCGCGTCATAGATCGCGAAGGCGAACATGCCATTGAGGCGTGACAGGCAATCCTCGCCCCAGATTCGATAGGCAGCGAGTAGTACCTCTGTGTCGCTGTGAGAATTGAAGCTGACTCCGGCGCCCTCTAGGGTAGTGCGCAGGTCTGCAAAGTTGTAAATCTCACCATTGAAGGCGATGGCAAGCTCGCCCGTCCGATCGATCATGGGCTGGTGGCCACTGCTGGACAAATCGATGATCGACAGCCGCCGATGACCCAACCCCACGCGGCCATCCCCAGACCACCACTCGCCCGCATCATCCGGCCCGCGGTGACGCATCGCGTCACGACCTGCGGTGAGCCAGCTTCTTTGCTTGATATATTCTATAGAGGCAATGCCTATGAGACCGCACATAAATTAGGCAATTGGAATAAGGAGGGGTGTGGCAGCGAGGAGGATGGCGACGATGGTACTGATCCAACTGAGTCGGAGGTGCCATTTGCGCACGGAAACTATGATCCCCAAAGTTCTAATGAACATTTGGGCAAAAAATCCGAGATAAATTCCTATTGGCCCAAGGAGAAGCATCAATAGTCCCCAAATTGGCAGTCCGATAACGCTAGTGGCCAATGTAACTTGCATCATCAAGTTACCTCTGTCGTAGATCAGTAAATAATTCTGGCAGTGAGTCCAAAGAATAAGAATTATATAACTAGAAAAAATCAAAAAAATTTCCAATCGCAAGTCGCGATAATTTTTTAGTTCTCCTCCAGCATAGTCTAACAGATAAGGCATTAGAAACAAACACAAGGCCGAAAATACGCCCAAACCTAAACTTTGATAGCTATAGAATTTATAATTGATTCTCTCAATGTGCGCCCTATCAGTATTAGAATTAATAAGACGGAAGAACTGTGGAGACCAAGCTTGATTCAACGCTGATGTTAATAATTGCAAGATTGATCCAATTGTCATAAGGAACGTTAGTTGAGCGACATCCTTTAAAGTGAACAAGTGATTGACGATAAAATTGCTGCCATATCCACTGAGCCATCCAAGCAAAGCCACAAGGATGAATGGCCAGATACGTTGCAATATCTCTCTACAGATAGCAGATAACTCTTTATTCGAATATGATAATATTGTTAGTCGCCCATTTAGGCTCAGTGTTAGGAGCAACATACCGACTGCCGAACCAGAGAAAAATGCTGCTACCGTAGGATTTAGCATGAATGCGATGGCACTTCCCGCCAATCCTGCAAATGGAATCAAGAAGCTGAAAGCAAGTGACGAAAGATGATCTTCCTCAAGCCTTGAAATCTGCGCCTGAAGCATTGCAAGCGCGAGAAGACTGCCAGAAATTACAACTCCCCCGATAGCGATAAAGTCAATTCCTATTTGACCAGGGCTAAAAAACATTCCGCATATGCCTAACGCTAGCGTAATCGAAAGCGTCAAGGCAAAAACCCTCACTGCTCCTGAATAAAGACGCTGACGGTCTTCATGCTTTGGATACTTATGCAACAAGCCAATGAGCGCTTCCTGGATACCAACTAATCCGAATGTGATGATCGCGACTTGGAATGCATAGGTAAGTCCCCACACGCCGTATTGTTCAGGGACTAGGACTTTCGCGACCCATAGGGACAACAGGAAGCCGAGACCTTTAAGAAGCGCCGCAGATCCAGAATACAACAGCGCGTAGGCTAACAAATTAGTAACCGACCTAGGTAAATTAGTGTTTTGGGGAGGTAGTCACTCAGACTAGCCTTTGGTGCATGAAACTATTAGTTCACCGGACCAGAGGCCAGGAAAATTCCGACGCAAGACTCCCAGCCCAATCGAATTAAAGCGAGTGCCACAACCTCGCCATATTCTGGGCTGCCAACCGCAATCCTTTAACAGGATTTCAAACGATGACTTAGTAAAAGTGTGGAGGTGCATGCCATCCCACCCCTCTTTGCGCCAGTTTTCCACAGGCTCATCGGTGCCCGTTCGAGGCTGAACGCCGAATAACAGCTGAATCCGGTGTTTCAGGTACGCGTAGTTGGGAACGCTACAGATCAATATGCCGCCCGGCTTTGTGATCCTGTGAAGTTCGTCGAGAACGATGTAGGGATCAAGCACATGCTCGATCGTTGCCACCGAAATCACGACGTCAAATGTATCGCTGGCGATGTCGGACAAGCGGTCATCCACGGGGGTCGAGAGCTTTAACTTTTCGCCGTGATCATTGGCTAGCGTCAGTGACTTCCATGCAGCTTCTATTTTGCGAAGCGCATTTTCACTGATATCCACCCCATGGCATTGCTCAAACCGATCTTCGCGTGCCAAACCCAGGAGGAGGGATCCCGATCCGCAGCCGTACTCAATAAGCTTGCCTCGCGCACCCTCAAGGAGCGGATAGACATCTAGGTCACGGCCCGTCAGTCCCTTTTGCGGGTCCCAGAAGCGGTCCGCGTCGCGTTCGTAATAATTCTTGAGAATGGAAGTCATTTCAAATTTTTCAATTTTTGGAGTTACCGTCTGCAACTTTGTCGCATTGAACTTGCAAGTAGCATTGTAAAAATAAATGTTCCATGGTAGCCCTTGAAAGTCCCGTGGAATAACGGCCTTTGCAGAGTTCTGCCTGCGATGAGGGCCCAAACAGGAATCAAAGCGAACAGGTAATTGACACCGAAACCATCGATGGAAAACGACACCACGCAGAGCACGTATAAGTTGACCTGCGTGCAGTCATGCCTGTTACGGTGAGATGAACCGGATAGATGCCATTTCGAGCCTGGCCATTTCCGACAGTCGATCAGTGCCGAGAAATGCATCTGACTATTTCGGCGACGCGAGCGGGCATTTCGTCGGCGGGCAAGGGGCCGGAATTCGTTCTGATCCACGCAGCCACTTCCGGCTTACTCTCCTGCTCGATGCGGGCGATTGCAGACACCACGTCAGCGGCGTCAGTGACGAGCGCTCCCCGAGGGTAGTCCATCAGTATCTTTCCGTACTTCTGCTCATGGAGCTTTCCAAACGCCACCATCAGCACGGGAAGGCCTAGCAAAGAGGGAATCAATGCCGCTGTGGAGGGCTCGACCATGGCCGCCCTGCACTTGACCAGTGAATCGACGAAGTCCACGTCTTGGACGACGCGAATCCCCTGCGCGGTGATTTCAGATGGGAAATTCGTCCGATGGTGATCCGGGTGTAGCTTGATGGCGAGCTGGAGCCCTTGTGTCGCGAGGGTCTTCGCCAGGTCGGTCAGATGGAGAAGGAAGTCCGCAGGCCCGGAGAAAACCATACCAGCATAGATCAGACCGGTATCAATATAAACCACTTCATTATTTGGCACGCGCGCGGTCGAATTGGCGATTCCTAGCATTTGATCGGTCAATTTAAATTTACTCAGATCAGGATTACCAACCACGTGAACATCGGCCCTCGAATAGCCATACTTCTTCATCGCGTGACCGACATCTGCCTCTACATAAACAGCACATGCGTTCGTCCGCGAGTCCTGTGCGGCCACCGAGATATATTTGCCGATCGTCAAATTTATGATGTCCAAGGCAAACCTTTTCCAATCTTCGAAATTTGCATTGGTCTTGAATAAAGCGTGAACGTACAAAGGCCATATCCTTACGAACGCTTTAGGCAATCTCTTAAGAACAAAAAATAATTGCGCTAAAAAATTAGCTTTATAAATTTTATTCCCAGATACTGATTGAATTTCAACCAACCCATGATAAAGATGAATTGTTGCTATATTCTTTGAGCAACAATAGCGATTAAGTGCGCGATGTGCAAATACATCGTTCGAAAGGAACAAAACTGCCGAAGGAGACTCAACATCAAGAATTTCAGATAAATTTTTTCCTTGGTAGTATGAGATGTCTCTTACACGTAACTCACCTATGGTCTCCTCCTTTGGGCGCCCCATATCCCCACCCCAAGAACCAATGTGTAACAACTGCAAATCTAATCCTGCTTTTTTAAAGGCAGAGTGGAGTCTGACGAAATTATTCACTCCACCAACCCAACTATCAAATCCAATTACTAAATTATTTTTCATAAATGAAATTTTTTAAATTTTTTCTATCTACGGGTTGTCCGTACTTAACATCAGAAATTAGTATTGAACCAAGTATTGAATCCATTTCTTTTGGAGGCAAACCATAACCTGGGCGAACACTGCGAATAACATCTGCCGTAATCACACTACCCGCTGTCATATCCTTTACAAAATAAAGCGATCGACGAAACTTTACGTTGCCTTTCTCACTGGATTTTTGTCCATAGTCCACTCTGCCTAGTGCTTGCCACGCTATTTTGGCACCTTGACAGAGAGCTGCCATACCAGCAGGTTCAAGACTAAAACTATCATCTGGCCCACCGCCGCTTCGGTTAAGCGTGAAGTGTTTCTCAATGATGCATCCACCTAGCGCCACACTGGTAATGGCAGTGGTGTTGTCCAACGTGTGGTCCGACAGGCCGGTGACCAATCCAAAGCGCTCGATCATGTCGGGAATGGTATGCAGGTTGTAGTCTTCTGCAGGGGCTGGGTAGCCGCTGACGCAATGCAAAATAGCCAGTTCTTTGCAGCCGCCTTCGCGGGCAGCTTCAATGGCTTCCTGAATTTCTTTGGCATCAGCCATGCCAGTAGAAATGATCATGGGCTTGCCCGTGCTAGCCACGTATTTGATCAGCGGCAGGTCCACAGCCTCAAACGATGCAATCTTGTAGGCCGGTACGTTCAGGTCTTCAAGTAGATCAACAGCCGTGTTATCAAACGGCGAGCTGAAAATGGTGATGCCCAGCTTGCGGGCGTGTTCAAATAGGGGTTTGTGCCACTCCCAAGGCATGTGGGCTTCTTGATAGAGTTGATACAGAGTTTTTCCATCCCATAGGCCGCCGCGAATTTGAAATTCTTCTGAGTCGCAGTTAAGTGTGATGGTGTCTGCCGTATAGGTTTGCAGCTTGACTGCATCCGCACCGGCCTTCTTTGCCTCTTCAATAATTTTGATCGCCGTCTCTAGCTTGCCATTATGATTGGCTGACAGCTCGGCAATGATATAAGGCGATTCATCCGCAGCAATGCGCCGACCAGCAATGTGAATGCTGGGAATGGTTTTCATGAATATTCCTTTAAATGTTTAGCTTGCCACAGCGCTGCAAGCAGCCCAAAGCACCAGACATCATGGTAGTTATTACCGTCAAAATATTGTTGTCGCAAAACGCCCTCTTTCAAGAAGCCTAGCTTCATGTGAAACCGGATTGAATGTTCGTTGAATGCAATAGTTTGTCCGCACAGCTTGTGCAGGTTCAATGTTTGGAATGCATGCTGTAAAACGGCATACCCCAATGCGCTACCTGTACCACGGGGTGAATCTGGGGCCGCATAGAAGCCCCAGTCTGCAATACCTCCTGAAGCTATTTCATGAATATTGACAAAGCCTAATGCTTTATTGCCCAATTGGTAAATGAGTAGATGCCGCTTAGGATCAGTGCTTGCGCGCTCAAACCAACGACTGTGTTCTTCCTTGCTAATTTCATGTTGGGTGTACATGAAGCGCCGCACTTCTTTGTGGTTGCGCCAAGACAAAACCGTTTCAAGATCTGCTTCAGTCATTTTCCTGAGGTTGTTGGACCAGAGCAATGTCAATCTAAGCCCCCAGTTTTGCCACAACTGCGCCCAAGCCTTGGCCAGTCACTACGGAACTTGCGGCCTGACTCATGCGAATTAAATTAGTCGCAGAGCTACAAATTTCAGTGATTGAAATTGCCAGTTGCGGCATCAAAGAATTGTTTAATCTAAGAACATGCGATGCACCTGCTTGGGCAAGACCAGCAGCCACAGCGGTCTGGTTTTCTGCCAAAACAAGCATGATGGTCGGCAATCCCAAACAACAGCGTTCCCAAGACGTGGCCCCAGCTGCTCCGATGGCAAGGTCGCTGTCAGCCATCATTTGGGCCATGTTGCTGACCGCCACGCGCACAATGGTGGGCCAAGGCATGGTTTGGGCTTGTTGCTGCACATCTGCCAACCATGGGGCAGTTGCACCCATGACTACAGTAATTCTGCAGTCAGCTGGCAGGGGGCAGGCGCGCAAGGCATTCAGCACTTGCGCGGTCACATTGTCTTTGTCCACTCCTCCCATGGCGATGAGCAGTTGTCTGAGTTGGGGCTGTACCCGTCTTTGCAGACTGTAGGGGCGCAGTGCCGCAAACTCGGGGCTTAACAAAGCGTAGTAGGAGCCGCACAGCAAGGTACAGTCTTCTGGCACCAAGGCGCGGTAATCTTCGGCATCGCGACCAAAGGTCTGGTCCAGCAACAAGCTGCAAGCATGGCGTCGATCTGCCAGGTCGTCAATGACCATCAAGTTGGTGCAAAGCTTGGCTGTCTCAACCTCCCACTGGGCATCCAGTGCGTAGTGATCCACCACCAGCCAGTCTGGCTGCAGCTCGGCAAACAGAGGAGCGCATGCTTGAGCGTCTTGCGCTTGTGTAGAGCCCAGCCACGCACTGTGAGCCAGTTTGTTATCTGTCCCGCGGCCCATGGGCAAGCCGTATACACTGTGGCCTTTGCTGCGGATGTACTCCATCAGATTGCCCTTGTGTTCGCGGCAAATGAAGGCGCATTGCGTCCCGCTGGCCGCCAGCGCGTCGGCCAGTGTTATGCAGCGCATTACGTGGCCTGTACCAATCTCAATGGAAGCGTCTGTGCGGAAAGCGACCTGCATGCAGTGGGTCGTGTGCGATCAGTTCAGGCGTTTGAAGCCACCATGGCACACAGGTCCTTTGAGCAAGCTCATGACATCGCGGCCTTCTTCGCATTCCTTGATGGTGGCAAAGATGGGGGCCAGCGCGTTGAAGTAGCCATCCACCAGCTCGGGCGTGTGGGCGATGCTCACATAGACGCTGTTACTTGCCAGATAGCCTTTGGCCAGCATTTCCTGCGTGATCAGGGTTTTGTAGGCCAAGGATTTATCACTCTTGAAGGTGAAGCCTGTGAGTGCTGGCAACCCCCAGTGGTCTATCGCCAAGCCATGCTGGTCTGCTAACTGTTGCCAGCGTTGACGAATGCTCAGTCCAGTTTGGGTAATAGTGTCCCACGATTGTTCGCGCTGCATGACTTCAAGCGTTTTGAGTGCAGCAGTCGGCCCAATGCGCTCAGTCCAAAAAGTGCTGCTGATGAAAGTGGATTGCGCCGCCTCCATGATTTCGCGCCGGCCAATGGTGGCGGTAATGGCGTAACCATTGCCCAGAGCTTTTCCAAACATGGCCATATCCGGCTCTACGCCATACAGCGTGTGCAAGCCACCAAAGGTCTGGCGGAAACCCGACGTGCATTCGTCGAAAATCAGCACAATGTTGCGTTCGGTGGCCAGTTTGCGCACTTTGTGCAGAAAGTTGTCTTCCGGCCCCTTGTTGCGCACCACCTCCATTTTGATGACGCCGATATCGTGGGCGTTGACAAGGTTCTCCAGCTCTTCGTAGTTGTTGTAGTTGAACGGGAAAACTGTGCCGCGCAAATTCTGCGGCACGCCTTTGGGGTCGAGACCAGGAAGCAGATGGCCTGAAAGGTTTTCGTCGTCACCCAGGTTGGCTGACAAATACCAGTCATGCCAGCCGTGGTAGCCACACACGGCAACTTTGTCACGCCCCGAGGCAGCGCGCGCAATACGAATGGCAATGGCGTTGGCCTCACCACCCGAGCGAGCCAAACGCGCCATGTCGGCCCAGGGGTGCATGTCCACCAGCTTTTCAGCCAGATAGACTTCTTCTGGGCAGTTGAAGGTGGACATATTGCCAGCGTCCACCGTTTGTCGCACGACTGCATCCACTTCGTCATGGCCATATCCGAGGATATTGGTTCCGATGCCCATGATGGACATATCGGTGTACTGCTTGCCATCCAGATCCCAGACCTGACAGCCTTTGGCTTTGCTGAAGTAAGCAGGCCATTGTTCGGGCAAAAACATTTCGGCGCGCTTGGACAACAGCATGTTACCGCCAGGAATGACTGCTTTGGCTCGCTTCCAAAGTTTTTGACCTGTGCCCATGTTGGCTCCCTCGTTTCGAATGATGTTGTGGTTGGCAGCAAAGAATTCAGGCTGGTTGCGTTGTAGCTCCAGCACCTTTGTCCACTCAAAATGAATATCTGGCGCAAAGTACGAAAACACATGGCTAACCACTTCAAAGTCGGCGGGTTCATCCACCGTCCAGCGCAGGCCTGAAAGGTCTTCGTTATGGGTCAGCGCAGCAGTTTTGAACAAGCCGGGTTTGCGTAGGTATGGCGTGACATGCTCGTGATCAAACGGGTCCTGGCTTTCGCGCCCTGCTCGCTCAAGGGCGGCAAGACTGAACACTTCGGTGTCCAGGCCATCTGGGTAGGTAGCAGGTGCCACAGTGCTCAGGTAATCAACGCCTTGTGCAAGGTACTGCTCAATGGCTTGGTCTACCAGTGCGGGGGCAACCAATGGGCAATCGCCCGTGATACGGATCACGATGTCTGCCTTCACTTGCCTTGCTGCGACCAAGTATCGATCCAGCACATCGTTTTCACTGCCACGTATGCAGCTATAGCCCAGGCTCTGAACATGCTCCACCAAGGGAGTATTTCGTTCATCGGTCGATGTAGCCAGGACGATCTGATCAATCTTGCGTGAGCGACTTAAGCGAGCAAGCAACAACTCAATCATGGGCACACCATCAATGTGCTTCATGACTTTGTTGGGTAAGCGCGTTGAGCCCATACGGGCCTGAACAATGGCAACTATTTTCATAACTGATTCCATACTGCTGGATTCACAACCCTTTCATCCAGCAAGGGGCCAAAAGACGGCAAACTTTCCAGCTTGCCGTCTGCTGCCCTAATGATCTCTTTCAATTGCACAGAAGTATCAACACCTACCACTACTCGATCAATACTGGACTGGCAAACGACATATTGCAGACACGCCTGCAAAGGCGTGAGTTCAGTGTCTTGAAGCCATCGCGTCCATTCTTGCCAGATGGGCTGCCAAGGATTGAACTTGGAGGGCCTCTGTTCTTCGGACATCAATAACAGTCCCTGCAAGAAAGCTGAACGTGTATGTACCTCGACACCAGCAGCGTTCAGGTGCGCAGCCCACCCCGAGTCGACTAGCCCGCGATCAAGGATATTAAATGGCGCTTGAATTAGATCAAATCGGTATCTTTCAAATAATGCATCAAGTTCCGCAGTGCCATAGACCGAGACGCCAATATTGCATACCAGACCATCGGTCTTCAATGCCTGCAGTGCCTCAAACAAAGCTGGCCCCATTTTTTCTAGCAATTGGCCAGGGCGATGCAAAAGCAGTCCGTGCAACTGAGCAACACCCAAACGTGTCAATGATCCTTGCGTTTGCTGCTTAGCCCACAGCAAAACATCAGCACAACCTTCAGGTACCGCAGGCAATTTACTGACAACTTTCCAGGGCTGGACACCGAACTGCCCCAGTACAGATTCACTATCGCCATAAGCGATAGCGGTATCCAAGGTGTCCATGCCAGACGCACTGGCCAATTGAAGAATAGATTTGGCTTCCTCAGAAGCAATACGTCCAGACGTGTTAGCAACCCCATAATCTAGACCAAACTGGACAGTCCCCAGTGCCAACTTCATACTGCGCAGACCTTGCGCAGAACAGTCACAACCTCATCTTGCTGAGCATTGGTCAGTCCCTGGTACATAGGCAGACTAATGGCTTCAGCGTAGTAGAGTTCGGCCTCAGGAAAATCCCCAGCCTTAAAGCCCATGCTCTGATAGTAAGGCTGCGTGTGGACCGGTATGTAATGCAGGTTAACGCCAATACCTTGTTCGCGGAGTTCTTCAAACACTTGATTGTGGGTTTTCTGAATCTTGCCCAACTTCAAGCGAACAACATAGAGATGCATGCCTGAATAACTGTCAGGGTGCTGCCACGGCGTTATTACGGGCAACTCCTTCATCAGTTTGTCATAGCGCGCAGCCAATTGATGGCGACGAGCCACGAAGGCGTCTAGGCGCTCCATCTGGCTTAAACCCAAAGCGGCTTGCAATTCAGTCATCCGATAGTTGAAACCCAAATCGATTTGCTGGTAATACCAAGGGCCATCTGGCACATGGGTCATTTGTGCAGGATCGCGCGTAATGCCATGACTGCGCAACAGGGCCATTTTGTTGGCTAACTCATCGTTGTCAGTCAACGCCATCCCACCTTCGGCGGTAGTAATAATCTTGACTGGATGAAAGCTGAAAACAGTGATGTCACTATATCGACTATTGCCAATCCATTCACCCTTGTACTTGCCTCCAATCGCGTGCGATGCATCTTCAATCACCTTGAAACCAAAGCGTTGAGAAAGTGCGCGGATAGACTCCATATCACAAGGTTGCCCACATAGATGAACGGCAACCAACACCTTGGGTAGGTGGCCTGCTTTTTCAGCTTCGAGCAGCTTGATCTCAAGTGCTTTAGGGCAAAGGTTGTAAGTTTTTGGGTCGATATCGACAAAATCCACCTGTGCACCACAGTAAAGACCGCAGTTGGCGGAAGCAACGAAGGTCACCGGAGTGGTCCAGAGCCAGTCTCCCTGCCCCAAACCAAGCGCCAGACAAGCAATATGCAAGGCCGATGTGGCACTATTCACCGCCAAGGCATGCTTCGCTCCGACATGAGTAGCAACCGTTTGTTCAAAGCGGGGAACTGCTGGTCCTTGCGTCAGAAAATCTGACTTCAGAACGGCGACTACTGCATCAATGTCGGCCTGACTGATATCCTGACGTCCATAGGGGATCATCAGATACTCCCGATCTTTTCGCGGTTGACATCAATCCAGGCTCGCAGTTCCGCATCGGTCATCCATTCAGCATTGTTGTCACTGGCGTAAACAAAGCCTTCGGGAACTTTCTTGCCGTCCTTGATCCGCTCAGGGCTGGTGCCCCATTCGTTGATCGCCGGCAGAATCTTGAAATGTTCAGGATATTCGTAGGTGTAGTAGGCGTCTTCAGCACCAATCATTTGCTCGTGCAGTTTCTCGCCGGGGCGAATGCCCACCACCTCTTGCTTACATTCAGGGGCGACAACGCGGGCTAGGTCAGTCACTTTCATGGACGGAATTTTCTTTACGTAAATTTCGCCGCCCACCATGTCTTCAAAGGCATGCCACACAAGTTCAACCCCCTGCTCCAGGGAGATCATGAACCGGGTCATCCTCGGGTCAGTGATGGGCAGAATGCCTTTGTCTTTGATCGACATAAAGAAAGGGATGACCGATCCACGCGACCCCATAACGTTGCCGTACCGGACCACCGCGAAGCGGGTGTTATGCCCCCCTGCGTAGGAGTTACCAGCGACAAAGACCTTGTCGGATGCCAGTTTCGTCGCGCCGTACAGGTTGATCGGGCTGCTGGCCTTGTCGGTCGACAAGGCGACCACGCGCTTGATCCCCCTGTCGATGCAGACATCGATCAAGTTCATCGCGCCGTTGATATTTGTCTTGATGCATTCGAAGGGGTTGTACTCGGCGGTCGGGACGATCTTGGTCGCCGCCGCGTGGACGACGAAATCGACGCCATCGAGGGCCCGGTAAAGGCGGTCCTTGTCACGCACATCCCCGATGAAGAACCTAACGCGTTCGTCCCCGTTGAATTTTTTGGCCATATCCCACTGCTTCATTTCGTCGCGCGAGAATATGATGATTTTCTTGGGATTGAATCTCTGCAGCGTCATGGGAACGAAGGTGTTCCCGAAGGATCCGGTGCCGCCGGTGATTAGTATCGTGGAATTAGTAAGCATGCGTATTTTCCAGCAGTTTGATCATACGGTGAGCGTCTTCGCGTACCAGTCGATTGCTTCGCGCAAACCGTCCTGAACGCGCCAGACCGGGGCGTAACCCAGGTATTCCCTTGCCTTCGCAATATCGGCCATCGAGTGGCGCACGTCTCCCGGACGGAATTCGCGATACTCAGCTCGCATCTTTTCAAGATGCGGGTATGCTCCAGACAGGTTCGTGCGCAGGTACTCGTAGAGCTCGTTGAGGCTGGTCCGCCCCCCTACGGAGACGTTGTAAATCTGGTCAGTTGCACTTTCCGCATCTACCGTGGCGGCAAGCAGGTTTGCTTGGACCGCGTTGTCGACATAGCAGAAATCTCGGCTCGTCTCCCCATCACCATTTATGTAGACCGCCTGGTTCTTGATCATCGCTGCAATCCATTTGGGGATGACCGCCGCATATGCACCATCTGGGTCCTGGCGGCGCCCGAAGATGTTGAAGTAACGCAGGCCGATACTCTTGAATCCGTATGTCCTTGCGAAGACCTTCGCATAAAGCTCGTTCACCAGTTTCGTCACGGCATAGGGAGAAAGCGACTGCCCGATCTTGTCCTCAACTTTAGGCAAACCCGGATAATCCCCGTAGGTCGAACTGCTCGCCGCGTAAACGAAGCGCTTAACCTTGGCGTCGCGCGCCGCCACCAACATGTTCAGGAAGCCATCGATATTATTCAGGTTGGTGGCAATCGGATTCTCGATGCTGCGCGGCACCGATCCCAACGCGGCCTGGTGCAGCACAAAGTCAACCCCCACGCAGGCCCGCCGGGAGGTTGCCAGGTCGCAGATGTCCCCTTCGATGAACGCGAAATTCTCCCATTGCGCCTCTGAAACCAGCGAGCGCACCTCGTCGAGGTTGCGCTGCTTTCCGGTGCTGAAGTTATCGAGGCCGACGACACGCTGGTCCAGCTTCAGCAGGCTTTCCAGCAGGTGACTGCCGATGAAGCCCGCCACGCCGGTGACCAGCCAGGTGCAGCGGTCGGTCTTGAGTCGCTGCTTCAGGAATTCATACGCTGTCATGTCACAACCTCAGGTCCGACGCTTTTGCAGGGAGGATGTACTTCAGATCGTAGAGCACCGCGTGCGCCTTGCCGAGGGCGCGGATGCCGGCCGCCCCCATTACCTTGAACTGGTTGTGTGCCACCGCCAGGATGATCGCGTCGTACTGACCCGCCCGCACCTCGGCCACCGGCGTGATGCCGTACTCGTGTTGCGCTTCTTCGACCGTAACCCAGGGGTCATGGACGTCCACGTCGCAGTTGTAATCCTTGAGTTCGGCCACGATGTCGACCACGCGCGTGTTACGCAGATCTGGGCAGTTTTCCTTGAATGTCAGCCCCATCACCAGCACCTTTGCACCTTCGACGTGGATGCGCTTCTTGGTCATCGCCTTGACGAGCTGCGCCACCACGTAGGTACCCATGCTGTCGTTCAGGCGACGACCGGCGAGGATGATTTCAGGGTGATAACCTGTCGCCTGCGCCTTGTGCGTCAGGTAGTAGGGATCCACACCGATACAGTGACCGCCGACTAGGCCCGGGCGGAAAGGCAGGAAATTCCATTTGCTGCCCGCCGCCTTGAGCACGGCCTCGGTGTCAATACCCATTCGGTTGAAAATCAGCGCCAGTTCGTTGATGAGGGCGATGTTCAGGTCGCGCTGCGTATTCTCTATGACCTTGGCCGCCTCGGCCACCTTGATACTCTCGGCTCGGTGAGTCCCGGCGACGATGATCTGTTTGTAAAGCACGTCGATAAGCTCGGCGATCTCAGAAGTGGAGCCAGAGGTTACCTTCTTGATGGTTGTGACGCGATGCTCCTTATCGCCGGGGTTTATACGTTCTGGGCTGTAGCCGCAAAAAAAGTCCACATTGAACTTTAGGCCGGAATATTTCTCCAGAACGGGGACGCAATCCTCTTCTGTACAGCCTGGATACACCGTCGATTCGTAAATGACGATATCCCCTTTCTTCAGGACGTTCCCCACCGTCTCACTGGCCTTTATGAGCGGCGAAAGATCGGGCCTCTTGTATTCGTCGATAGGAGTAGGGACCGTGACGATATAGCAATTGCAGTCTCGGAGGGTGTCGATGTCGGTAGTGAAGGTTAGTTGCTGCGCCGCGGCCAATTCTTCCCGCGTGGTCTCCAGAGTGGAGTCAAAGCCCGACTTCAATTCGGCGATGCGGCGCTGGTTGATATCGAATCCAATAACTGGACGCTTTTTACCGAACTCCACTGCCAGAGGGAGGCCAACATAGCCTAAGCCAACTATGGACAATCTGATGTCGCTTAATTTCATTTTGTTCTTGATTTCGAAAAATATTGATACATGCTGTGACTTAGCCCGCTAAACCCCAATATCGGGATTCAAGCTTTTTAAACTGTTGGCGCCCCAGCTTGACTTGAGCCATTCACTGGTGTCAAGGGAACATCTTTGGTCAATGCCTCAATCTCAGCCTTGATCGCTTCATACTCTTGCATTTTTCTCTGCAAGAAACTCGCCGTTAGCCTTGCCTTTTCAC
>CAYXWW010000030.1:0-26640 GCA_964468905.1 uncultured Rhodoferax sp.
TCTCAGCCAAACGCTTAGTGGCGCCCATAATATTGGTGGGGCGCACCGCTTTGTCGGTGCTGATCAGCACAAAGTTGCGCACGCCGTTGCGCGCCGCCGCTTCGGCGCACACCCACGTGCCCCACACGTTGTTGCGCACGCCTTCGGCGGGGTTGTGTTCTACCATGGGCACGTGTTTGTAGGCCGCGGCGTGGTAGACGGTGTGCGGTTTCCAAGTGTCCATGATCTCGTGCATGCGCACCTCATCGCACACCGAGGCCAGCAGCGGCACCAGATCCACCCCATCGGCCACGGCCAACAACTCTTGGTGAATTTGGTAGAGCGCAAATTCGCTCATGTCCACCAGCAGCAACTGCTTCGGTTGCGTACGCACAATTTGCCGGCACAGCTCGCTGCCGATGCTGCCGCCCGCGCCCGTCACCACCACCCGCTTGCCTAGGGTGTTGAGGTTGAGCAGCAAGCCATTGGGCTGCACCGGTTCGCGGCCCAAGAGGTCGTCGATGTCCAGCTCGCGCAGGTCAGACACGTTCACTTTACCCTGCGCCAAATCGTTCAAACTGGGCAAGGTGCGCACCGCCACCTTAAATGGGGCCAAGGCGTTCAAAATTTCATTGCGCCGAACGCGGTTGATGCTAGGCAACGCCAGCAACACATAAGCTACCCCCTCAGAACTCACCAACGTGGGCAAGTCGTGCACCGCATAAATGCGCAACCCGTTAAGTACGTGGCCATGCAATCGGTCGTCATCATCCAAGAACCCGGTTACCTGCATTTCGTGGCTGTTGGCCATGGCTTGCGCCAACTGACGCCCGCTGTTGCCAGCCCCATAAATCAGCACCTTGGGGCGCGCCGCCCTTTGCAAAATACTTTGGTAACGATCTCCCAACCACTCCCTAGCCAAAGCCCTCGAAGCCCCCACCAGGAAGATCAACAGGATAGGCTGAATGAGCCCCACCGTGCGCGGCACACCCGTCACACCCAAGACGGTAAACACGCAGGCATACAGCAAGCCGTACGCCCCGATGGCTCGCCCCATCGTCAGCAGCGCTGGCCAACCGCTGTAGCGAAAAATGGCCCGGTAAAAACCCGACACCACAAAAATGGGCAAGGCCAACGCCACCGAAACCAATGCTGCCCAAACCAAGCCACTTGCCCATTGACTGTCACCAGTCAAACTGACGAACTCATCCAACCGCAAATAAAAAGCCAGCCACACGGTGAACACGCACAGTGCCATGTCCACCGACAAAGCGATCAAGCGTTTGGCCAAGCGCGGCAACGCCAGCATGGGGGCAGCCCATCGGTACAACTGAGTTTTCAATGCGACACCCCGTCTTTTTTGATGACCTTGAACGCTGTCAAAGCAATGATCTTCACGTCCATCCAAAGGCTTTGCTGTTGCAGGTATTGCTCATCCAACGCCACTTTTTGAGGAATGGGCAATTCATCGCGTCCGTTGATTTGGGCCCACCCCGTCAAGCCCGGCAGCAACACATGCACACCGCGCGATGTGCGCAACGCGATCAGGTCATCTTGGTTGTACAAAGCGGGGCGAGGCCCCACAAAGCTCATGTCTCCCATCAAAATGCTCCACAGCTGGGGCAATTCATCCAGGCTGGACTTGCGCAAAAACGAACCGATGGGCGTGAGCCACTGCTCCGGGTTTTGCAACAGGTGCGTGGCCACAGCGGGCGTGTCGATGCGCATGCTGCGGAACTTGGGCATTTTGAAAATTCGGTTGTTCCGACCGACCCGGTCACTCCAATACAAGGCTGGGCCAGGCGAAGTCAAGCGCACCGCCAAAGCCACCCACAAAAGGGGCAGCGCCAGCACAGCAGCCGCCAACACAGCCAGCAGCAAATCAAACCATCGCTTCATCGATACAAGCCCTCTGCGGCCCGTCGCAGGCCTTCATTCACGGACACGGGCGGTACCCAGCCCAATACCTGGCGGGTCTTGGTGATGTCCAGTTGCAAAGAACCACACAGACGCTGGTAAATGCCGGGCTTGTTCATCAGATGGGCTGCCAGTTTTAAGCACGCCGTTGGTACGTAAAACAAACGTGCGGCGCGCCCCATGGCGCCGCCCATGCGGCGGAGCAAGTCGGCGGTCGACAGGTCTTCTCCATCGCTGGCCAAGAAAGTCTGGTTGGCGGCTGAGGGGTGATCCAAACAGGTCACGATCAAATCAACCAGGTTGTCCAAAGCCACCAGGCTGCGGCGGTTTTGGGTGACGGCGGACAGGGGCAAAGGCAAGCCGCGGGCCAGCGAACGCATCATGGCGGCAAAATTCGCTTTGACCCCAGGCCCATACACCAACGGTGAGCGAATGATCACCACTTCCATTCCCGTTTCTTCAGCGATCTGACGCAGCGACTGCTCTGCCTCGTGTTTAGAAATGCCGTAGGCATCCTGAGGCGCCGGCACATCATCGGCTGTGAAAGACTGGCCCTCGACCGTGAACTCGCCATTCACTTTGATGGAACTTAAAAAAACAAAGCGCCGAACGCCAGCGGCGGCAGCCTGACGGGCGAGATTGACCGTACCCTCGACATTCACCCGACGAAATTCGGCCAAGGGGTCTGAGCTGGTGTCGTTCATGACATGAACGCGTGCAGCAAGGTGCACCACCTGCTTTACGCCTCTGAGCGCTGCTGTCCAGTCTGTTTGTGGCGAAAGGTTATCTACAACAAACTCATTCTTTGCGCTCTGCCCTGAATTCAGCACTCTGACAACACAACGCACAGATCTCTGTTTATTTTTCAAAAATCCTCGCAACGCCGAGCCGACAAATCCGTTCGAACCAGTTAATAGAATTGCCATGTCTCAGGCGTCTTTTCTCCATACGGTCCGATTAACGTAGTCTGTATAACTCAGAACTATCCGCAAGATTTTTTTAGAGACAGCCTTTGCTTCGTAGTCCTCAACCGGCGCCATCACACGCTGATTCCGCTTATGCTGTTCAACGATGACTCGCACAGCGTCAAGAACGCGCTCTTTTTTTAGACCCGCCATGATAAGAGTGCCAACATCCATACCTTCAGGACGTTCGTGTGCATTGCGGATTGTCACCGCGGGCAAGTTCAATAAGGAGCTTTCTTCTGTGATAGTCCCACTGTCTGAAACTACACAAAGCGCTTCCATTTGAAGTTTGACGTAATCGCAAAACCCGAACGGCTTAAGGAACTGGATGCGGCCATCTAAATGGCCGAGATTCAACGCATCAAGACGCTTCTGGGTTCGTGGGTGTGTCGACACGATAACCGGAACTTCGTATTGCAGTGCCAGTGCATTAAGCGTCTGGACCATGTCGATAAGATTCTCCGGTGTGTCCACGTTTTCTTCACGGTGGGCACTCACGATGAAATACCCTCCCTGAACCAGTCCCATTCGAGCCAGAATATCTGATGCTTGGATTTTGGGCATGTAGTGATCAAGCACTTCACGCATATGCGAACCAGTCTTGATGATCGTTTCTGGGCGGACGCCTTCTGCAATCAAGTAACGACGCGCATGCTCCGTGAGCACCAAGTTGATGTCGCTCAGATGATCGAGCACCTTGCGGTTCAGCTCTTCCGGAACGCGTTGATCAAAGCAACGATTGCCAGCCTCCATATGGAAAACCGGAATCTTGCGACGCTTGGCTGCAATAACCGCCAAACAAGAATTGGTATCGCCATAGAGCAAAACGGCATCTGGCTTTTCTTTATCCATGACACCGTCGGATTTCTCAATAACTCGAGCGATGGTCTGCGCAGCATTTTCTCCAACTGCTTCTAGAAAATGATCAGGTTTTCGGATGCCCAGATCCTCAAAAAACAGCTGATTGAGTTCATAGTCATAGTTCTGTCCTGTGTGAACCAATATATGTTGGGTGTGCTCATCCAACTCAGCGATCACCCGGCTCATCTTGATAAGTTCAGGACGTGTCCCGACAATTGTCATAACTTTAATCATTTAATTCTTCCTTAATAAAATCCAGACCCAACAGCAACTCTTTGATCTGCTCTACGTTTAGACGCCGCGTATTGTGCGATGTGTAATCATCTAACAGTGATATCTCTTGGTCGCCTTCACTGAAATACTTTGCATAGTTAAGGTCACGATTGTCGGCAGGAATACGGTAATAGTCACCCATATCCTGGGCATGGGCCATCTCCTCACGTGAAATCAGAGATTCGTAAAGCTTTTCACCATGGCGTGTGCCAATGATTTTTACATCAGCAGTACTGCCAAACAACTCATTGATAGCCAATGCCAGATCAGCAACGGTTGATGCAGGTGCCTTCTGAACAAAGATGTCGCCTTGCTGGCCATGCTGGAACGCGTACAACACCAAGTCAACCGAGTCCTCCAAGGACATCAGAAAGCGAGTCATATTTGGATCAGTGACCGTGATTGACTTGCCAGACTTGATCTGTGAAACGAACAGCGGAATGACAGACCCCCTTGATGCCATGACATTGCCGTAACGGGTCGCACAAAAAACTGTTTCCCCGAGATGTTGGGCACGAGCGGATGCAACCATGACTTTTTCGGCCATGGCCTTTGAAATACCCATCGCATTAATGGGATAGACAGCCTTATCTGTGCTGAGAACCACCACCCGCTGGACACCAGACTCCGCGGCGACCTTCAATACGTTTTCCGTGCCAAGCACATTGGTCTTGACCGCCTCCATAGGGTAGAACTCACAAGATGGAACCTGTTTAAGTGCCGCAGCATGAAAGACATAATCAACCCCCTTCATGGCAGCTCGCAGGCTGTCTGGATCACGTACATCACCAATATAGAAACGCAGCTTCTCGTTGTTGAGTACGATTCGGAGATCTTCCTGCTTTTTCTCATCCCGGCTGAAAACGCGAATCTCCTTCACTCCTGTATTCAGGAATCGCTTAAGAACGGTCTGTCCAAAAGATCCCGTCCCTCCCGTTATCATTAATACACCGTTATCAAACATCTTTTCACCTATTGGATTGATAATCTTTGTACATTGATTCGATCAACTCGGGCCATGCAGCTGCCCGGTAGCCTGTGGCAAGCGTAAACCTTTCGGAATTAAGGCTACGGTCAATACGAAATGAATCATCCTCGGAAATGAGAGTCGACTTCCGATAAGCGCGAGCGATGAGTCTTAGCAAGCTGAGCTTATCGATCGGTGCTGCACCAACATGGTAAAGACCACTCAAAGACGGGTTGGGAATTACGAAATCCCGCACTACCCTCGCAAATTCGACTGTCGGCAAACCCGAGAAAATGGCGTGTCGGAAGCCTTTGCACTCATCCTGGGACAAGAACCACTCTAGAAGTCCGTTCGCGGTGCCATTCTCATGCCCAATGGTTGATGTCCTTAGCGTCAACACTTGCCCAGCTGTTACTTCCCCCAAAACCTTGGAACGGCCGTACACATCAGTTGCGTCAGGGACATCGGACTCCCGGTAATTACCTTTATTTCCAGAAAATACGCAATCTGTGCTCACATGGATCAATCTCGCGCCGGCAATAGCACATTGCTCGGCCAACCGATGCGGTAGTACCGCGTTTGTAGTCAACGCGGATATAGGCTGATTTCCTTCTGGGAGATGTTTCGTCAAACCGACGCAGTTGACGACCACCTGAGGCTTGGCCTGCAAAAATAATCGGGTCACGTGATCAGAGTTGCAAAGGTCATTGCCACCCAACACCGCTCCAGGTCCTATGCCTTGGTGAGGTTGTCCGCGTACTGCACCAGTAACCTGCCACCCCGGGTGTTGAGCCAGTACTCTGAACATAGTTTGGCCGATCATCCCACTGGCACCGAGCACCAATATTTTCATTATTTCACTTTCGTTATTCTTGCCAAATGGGACTGCAATTCAGTTACCAGGGTCTCGTGATCGAAATGCCTACGATAGTAGCTTTGTGCATTAGCTCCCAACTTCTCAAGCTCTGATTGCGGCATCTCATGCAACGAAACAATTCCATGTGCCAAAGCAATGGCATTTTCCGCCGGAACCGCGAGACCAGCATTTGCTTCCTGTACCAGTCGTGCACCTTCGCCGTTCATCGCCGCAATAATTGGACGACCAACTGCCATATAGGCCTGAATCTTGTTTGGAACAGTAGCTGCAAATATCTCCCTGTCAGCCAAGGTAACCAGCAAAACACTAGCCTGAGCCAGCAGGTTTGGCATTGCATCAACTGGGAAACGGCCAGCCAATATCAAGTTATGGAGTTTGTGTTCAGCGATCTGGGTGCGCATCCAATCCAGTTCACTACCCGACCCCAAAACCACGATGCGAATGTCGGGATAATTCTTCAGTAGTGCGGCGGCCTTGGTTATCACATGTACTGCCTGAGCAGCGCCAACATTTCCCGCGAAAACCACGGTGAAACCACTGCGTAGCGCAGGTACGTCATGTTTGGATCCGTACTCTGGATCACAGAAGACCGAGTCAACTGAATTAGGATAGTAAACCACCTGAGCAGTGGGAGAAAAGCGCTGAACTGATGCAATGAATGATCTTGATGACACCAAGATGAGGTCAGCATGACGGTAGATGAAGCGCACCAGTGACTTGACCATGCGTATCGCCACCCGGTTACGGACATACCCAGTGGCCTCTATGCTCTCGGGCCACAGATCCTGTACATAAACCACTACTGGGACCCGCTTTAGCCAACCGATGAATAGGGCAGGCAAAGCCTTCAGTAGGGGTGACGGCGCATACACGAAGATGGCATCACACTGCACCCTACGCAGCATCCATGGACCAAAGGTCGCGGCCGAAACCACGAAGGAAAGGTAATTCATAAACAGCCGGATGCCACTTCTATATCCCCGCGGGATCAGCGGAACTCGGTACACATTTGCGCCATTCCAAGTTTCGCGCATGCTGCCGAGCGCTCTGTAACCGGGGAAAATCTTGCCCTCGGGGTAGTTGGGCTTGCCAGTCAATACACTGACTTCAACACCACGCCTAACCAGAGTTTGGACCAACTCATTGATCCGAAAATTCTCCGGCCAGAAGTATTGGGAAACGACCAATAAACGCATTCTTATTACTTGTACTCGCTACTCTGTTTAAGTTGCTGGTAGATGCGCAAGACAGTTGCGGCGCTTTTCTCGATACTGAACAGCTCTAACGCCCAGGCCTTCGCCCGGAACCCTAGGGCCTTTCGGAATTCGTCATTTTGAGCGAGTGATTGGAGCGCATCGGCTATCAATTCTGGATCGGGGCGAGGGATCGCCAGACCGGTCTCCCCGTGGACCACCGCATCCGGCAGTGGATCGTCGATTGCGACGACGCTGGGCACACCAAAGAACGCGGCTTCAAATACCGGTCGGCCAGCCGCATTAAGGTAGGACGGAAAGCACAAAATATCCAGCGTGGGGTAAATGGCACGTACATCCTTTACAAACCCCAACAAGCGCACCCGGCGCTCCAGTCCGTGGCGGTGAATTAGCTGCTCTAGCTCGCTACGCACATCCCGCGCGAATCCAAGTTTGCGCAGTGCCCAAGCACAAACGCCATGTAGATCTCGGGCATTCTCTCCTACGATGACACACTCTATGTCCACGCTGCGGCCCTTCAATATGCGCATAGCATCGACGAGCTCGTAGACGCCCTTAAGGGCAATCAGCACACCCATGAAGCCAACCTTTAATGGCTGTCCCTGCGGGCGCGGCGCCTTGCTATTGTGGTCGGAATGATCCACGTTAAGTCCGTTGTGGACGATATTCAAGGGCAGCGAACAGTCCAATGTCTTGACTACAGTATGGTCGATCGCAACTACCGCGTCGGCATGCTGCTTAAGCCAGTGACCGATCACCCTGCTACGCCAGTTGATATTCGGCTCGCACTGCAACGACCTTACGTGCACAACCATCGGTAGGCCCAGCAGCTTCTTGGCAAGTAGCGCCAGGGGCAACAAGGTCACCTCATTGACATGCAAGACATCGAATCGATGCTGCCGCAGGCGCCAGATGGCCAGAAGTGAAAGTGGCAGATAGGCCAGTTCGCGCAATAAAATCAGCCATCGCACCCCTCGGTAATGGCCGTAGCGCGTGTTGTCGAACTGGCTTAGCCCTGGGATTGTGATGGTTGACATTCCTGCCTCAGCAAAAGCTGCGGCGGCACTGCCGGATGGTGTTAGCACCGTGGCACGGACGCCATGCTTGCGCAGAATCTGGTACAGCTCAATGAGACTCTTGGAAGCGCCACCATAAGCGCCAGCAGGGTGAAGATACAGTACTTTCACAGCATATTCCTTGCCCACATTTGCTATGCAAACGCCCTGTACCACCGGATGAAATTGACCCAACGCCAGACCTGCCAAGTAAAGGCACGCCGACCGGTCACCACTTGGTCAAACGCTGCGACCACGCGCTGTTGGTCTAGAAACGGTAGGCCGATATCCTCGGCCAGCCATCCCCTTACGGTATCCGCCATACCAAGCATCCACTGCTGCTCTGGGGTCGCAAACCCTATCTTGTCTTTTCTGTCCAGAACATCGTCTGGCACGATGCCGCGCATGGCCGCACGCAGCAAGTGCTTGCTTTCGCCCCGCAGAGACACCAGATATTCCTCTGGCAATCCGAGGGTGAAGTCGGCAAGTTGATGTGTCAGGAAGGGAACCCGACTTTCAATGGAAAAACGCATGGAGTTGCGGTCGCCATGGCGTAGCAGAGCGGGCAAGCCCCGTTGGCGCACCGATGCGGCCAGGCTGCCCATCATGCGCCGCCCGGGCTGGTCATAGGCATTGCGCAGTAGCGGCAGCTCCATTGCGACGCCGGCATCGCGCAGCGGCCTCTGACGGATCCAGTCCGGTGCATTGTCCATGCCGTCTATCCGGCGCATGAACTGGTGCATCCGTCCTTCGCTGTACGATCCGACGACCCGTTTCAAACCTTGCCCCAGGCTGCGCCCCGGCCAGCGGGACCACGCTCGCAGGAACTGCCAGGCTGCTAACGGATGCCGCTGCTCCACCAGGCTGCGCACGCGCTGACCTGGGTAGGCGTTGTAGCCGCCCAGCAACTCATCGGCTCCCTGGCCGTCCAGCGTGACGGTCATGCCACATTCCTTGGCCAGCTTGAATACCCGATATTGCGCATAGATGCTGGTGCTGCCAAAGGGCTCCCCCTGAGCGGCGATCATGTCGTCCAGGTCCGCAGCCAACTCGGACGGACGGACGGCTACCTTATGCGGCCTTGCTCTGACATGCTGATTGACGCGGTCGACCCAGTGTTCCTCCGAAACCGAGGCTCCGGTCGCGATGAAGCTGAACGTGTGGATATCAGCATCTGGCTCCAAGTGGCGCATCGCGCAGACAATAGCAGAGGAGTCCAAACCGCCGGATAACGCTGCGCCCAGCGGGACATCCGAGCGCAGGTGCATCCGCACATTGTCCAGGATAAGACTGCGCAACTCGAGCGCCGCCTCCTCGAACGGGAGATGAACAGCATGCGCCGTCCGGGGCGACCACCATTCCTGCAATTGCGGCACAGAGCCCGGGCGCAGCTCCAGCGTGAGCAAATGCCCTGGCGTCAGGCTGTGAACGCCCTCCACAAAGGTGTCGTCGCCGAAATCGTATTCACCGTGGACCAGGTAGTCGTAGGCCCGCTGCCAGTTAAGCGGGTTTCCACCGGTGCGCAGTGCCCGCAGGGCAGGCAGTTCCGAAGCGAAACGGAACCCGTCTTGGTCCTGCGCGTAATACAGCGGCTTGATGCCGAATCCATCCCGCGCCGCGACGAGCAGCTGTCGCTCACGATCCACCAGCACGAACGCGAACATACCAATGAACCGTTTCAACGCTGCGGCGCCCCAGGCGGTCCAGGCGGCCAGGAGCACCTCGGTATCCGAGCGGGTGGAAAACTGCATGCCACTCTGCTCGAGTTCCGCCCGCAGTTCCAAGTAGTTATAGATTTCACCGTTGAAAACAATGGACAGCCGGCCATCGCCCGAATGCATAGGCTGATGGGCGGCCGCGGACAGATCAATGACCGACAGGCGCGCGTGCCCCAGCAGCACCGTCCCCGCGGGCATGCAGAATTCCTCGTACCCTTGGTGGTCCGGGCCACGATACCGCAACGCCCGCAGCCCCAGGCGCATTAGCTCGGACGCAGCAGCAGAACCGGTGCTCCAGTAGCCGCCAACGATCCCACACATATCAGCCTGCCCTCCTGTTCTTGCTCGCCAAAGCGATCTCATAGTCCCTCTTGATCAGGGCGGCGATGCGCATGGGGTCGTGCCAGCGCTCCACAAACGCACGGCTGCGCCGGCCTAGCGCCACCAAATCCTTCCGGGGCGTTTCCAGTATGCCGCGAAGCACTTCCTTCACGCTTTGCGGTGTAACCTGTACGATGGGTAGCTGTTCGCGCATCTCTGGGTCGATAAACAGCAGGTCCTCTTCCCGAATATAGGCAAGCACCGGTTTACCCAGCGCCATCAACTCCACTGCCAACCCACCATACCAGCCGGCAAACAACTGATCGACCAGGACGTCGGCCCTGGTGTAGACCTCCCGTGCCTTGGCATTGCTCATGCCCTCGACCAGCAGCAACTCGAAGGTGCCCCCCTCAGACTTCAGTTCCTCAAGTGCGGCCAGGATCAGGTCGGTACCCTTGACCAGGCGATGGCTGGGTGCATGCAGGATCCGGAGCGGACCGGAATGGTCCTGTGAATAGACCGGCACCCATTCGTCCAGGAACACATGCCCGTAGGGAACAAACCGAGCTCGCTCCGGTAGCACATGGAGCAGGTCGGGATTAACGGAATAGACCGCCTGCGAAAGACCGGCAAAGCGGGCGATGCTGGCGCGCTTGAAGGCGTCGGAGGCCCGGCAGTAATAGCCCGGCTCTACCCGGCTGGCAAAGGTGATGGCGTAATGGGATAGGCAATATTCGCCCTGCCTGGCGTCATCGCCCTGGTAGGTTACGAAAACCGCCTTGCCAAGCCACCGGACATAGGCCAACTCAAGCCCTTGCAAGGCGCGTAGGTAGGCGGCATAGACCTGCCGCAGCACGCCGCGCACCCCATCGCCAGGACGGGATTCGATAGCATAGGCACTAGCAATGGAGGTCCCAGCGTTGTAGTGAATCACGTCGCACCGAGGCAACTCGGTAGCGATGGCCCACACCCGCCTGAGTTCACGCAGCACAATGCTGCGTCCGGGCGAATGCAGGACGATATTCGCCGGATAGGCCAGGTAGCTCTGCGAGACCACCAGAGAGCGGCTATCCACACCTAGTCGACGCAGCGCACGGCTCAGAGCCTGGGGATTGCCTCCGGTCGAAGTGGGAGCATGCAGGACGCGTATCGTCATGGCACCAGCAGTTCTCCGATCCCCTGGGCCAAGCTGACCTTGGGAGCCGCCAGCGAGGCCCGCATAGCCTCGATGTTGGCTATCAGGTTACGCGGCTCCACGGGCTCCGCCTTGAAGACGGGCTCGCGCCCGACAGCCTTCCCTATCGTGGTGGCAATTTCCCGCATGGAGAGGATTTCACTGCCCGCGACGTTGAAGGTATGGCTCCCGGCCAGCTGCAAGCAGCCTTCGAGGGCCTGCACGGCATCGCTCACATGGATAGGATTAATTCGAATACCTTCACTGCCCTGCAGAGTTATCGGCAGGCCGGCGCGGACGTTGTCCACCAGCCTTGGCATCAGCATGGATCGCTTCTGCCCCTTGCCATAGATGAAGAAAAAGCGCAGCACCGAAACATTGAGTATTGCTGCGTAGTTCTGCGCCAGGACCTCGGCACACAGCTTGCTGGCTAGGTAGTAGCCCAGCAGGCCATGTTGTGGGATCGGTGCGTTTTCCTTAAACGCCTCCTCGCCGGCGCCATAGACGCCGCCAGAGGAAGCCAGCACGAAGGTCTTTGCTTGGCTACAGCGCGCATAGTCGAGCAGCCGCGCCGTGGACCCGACATTGACATTGAAGACGTCCATGGCCTGCCCCGGAAAATCCCTGAATCGCGCCGATTGCGCGAGGTGGATGACGGCATCAACCTGCTCCGGCAGCGACGACATGGTCTGGTCTTGCGCTAGGTCGATCACGTGGTAGCGGACACCGGGCACGGTCTCGACAGGTGCGGAATGCACCAACGCGTGCACCTCGTGCCGGGTAGAGAAATGCTGCACAGCATGGCTGCCCAGCAGTCCGTTTGCTCCGGTGATTAGGATCTTCATCTGGTTAGTCTCCTGGCAAAGGTTGCTCATCCGGCGTTCAGCGTCGCGGCTGCGGGGGCGGGGGCGCCGATCAACGGTCGAAGGATGCTGGCAAATACCCGCGAAATGCTGTCAGTGGAATGGTGCCGCTCCACATAGCCTCGTCCCCGCGCCCCTGCTATGTCCAGTTCCGTACGATTCTGGTACAGGTGGCGCAGCACCGCCTTAAACGAATGGACGTCTGCGCGGATGATCGGAATCTCGTCAAACGATTCCAGCAAACCAGCGCCGACATACAACGCGCCCAGGTCCGCACGCAGATGGCAGATCACCGGTTTGCCTGAGGCCATGGCTTCGATGGCAAACATGGCATACCAGCCAATCACTAACTGGTCGATCACCAGGTCGCAAGCCTGAATCAGGCGGCGCACCTCGGCATTTGACACCCGCTCCACGATGACCAGTTCGATATCTAGGCCCTCGGCATTCAGTTCTGCAACCGCTTTTTCCACATGACGGGTACCCTTGATCTCTCTGTGGTTCGGTGCATGCAGCACGCTCAAGCGACCCGCCCTTGCTGATCCCTGTGGGGGGGCTTGCTGGGGCAGCTCGATCGAGAAGTGACTGACCATCAGCGTATCCCAGTGGTGCATATAGTCCACCCACTCGCAGCCAGACACCGTCTGGTCTGCGTGGGCGCTCCAAACGTCGATCATGCCCTGGATATGCCGGTGGCGCGTCCTGTGCCCGGGGTAGTCCATCGACACCGCATGCTTGAACAGCAGGTTGGGCGAACGGCTCATGGCTTGGACGTCGGAACCATAAGGCAGTACGATGGTCCTGACACCGGCCAGCCGGTACAGGTGCGGCTCCAGCCGCCACAGGAACGAGGTCCCCAGCCCAAAGGGGCCACCATCGAAATAGATCAGCAATGCACGGTAGCGGCGTGCGGACCAGATGAACAGGTAGAGGTTCAGAAACAGCAATCGGGCGATCCGGTTGCCCGACAGCCAATGGTGATCGAACCGCACATCGAAATCGCTGGTGATGTACCAGACCTGCGAAACGAATGTCTCCGCTGTGTATCCCGCCCGCTGCAACGCGCGCTTGTGGTACACGTTGTTGATCAGGGGATAGGGGCCCAGCCCGACGTCAATTGACTTGCTCCGGAACCGCGCCAGCATGGCGGCTCCCACCAGGAGCGGCAGGCACAAGGCCTCGAAGAGGAAGCGCAGCAGGTAATAGGTGAACCGCATGAATGGATTCCGGCTATTTTTCAGGTGAATGCAAAAGCGCCTGCAAGCGAAGCGCCGGCCAGGAGAGCAGCAGGCACACTGCCAGGAGAGCCAGTTTCAGAGCCATCAGACCGATGGACGGGACATGCGCCTGCAAGGCCAGCGAGCAGGCCAGAAGTGCGACCCCCAACATGCACAACCAGAGCAGCCGCCGGATCGGATACGGAATGGGATACACGTAGCCGGAGCAGACAAGGTAGCCCATCGTCAGCAACATGTGCGAGACCAGCGTCGCCCAGGCAGCGCCGGCGACGCCGAAATGATGGATAAGTGGCAGATTGATCAATGCATTAATAGCGGCCGTCGCCCACACGAGGTAGGCAAAGATGTGGGTCTTGCCCGACATGGAAATACCGACCGCCGTCACTTGCTGGCTGGCCTGGACGACCACGCAGAATGCCAGTACTGGCAGAGCGGCTGACGATGCCTCGTATTCGTGCGGCAGAAGGGCCCGCACCAATTCAGGACTGAACAATGCCACCCCGCCACCGACTGCCATCATCACCACAATAAGCAACAACAGCACCTCCGCATACATGGCCTTGAATGTCGTCGGAAATTCGCCTTGGAGCTTCACGGCATAGGGACTCCATGCCATGCCGAAGGCCATGGAAACGAAAGATGCGAGCACCGAAATCCTGAACGCGGCAGAATAGATCCCGGTCTCCTGCATCCCTATCAATGCGGCCAACATCCATCGGTCGATGGAGGAAAAAAGCCAGAAAGCCGCTTCCGTAAATATGAACGGGGCTCCGTACGCTAAAAGCCGCTTAGCCCAGACTCGGTCAATGCGCTTCGATAAATCCCGCTTTATCAGCCACAGCCCCAGTGGAAGGGAAACAAGCAGCACCAAGGCCTGTGCCAAAAGAACCCCACCTGGACCTTTATGCAGTGCAACAGCAGTAGCGGCAGCCAACACCGCAGCAAATGCGCGCGTGACAAATGAATAGCCCATGAATTTCCAGGGCGCGAAATGCAATCTGAGAATGTCTTGTATATATTGAGTCCAAGGAGTTAACGCTAGTAGGAACGCGAGTCCTACCGCTCCGGCCGTACCTATGACTGCGACTTCCCCGCCACTAGACTGCAACACCAGCGGGTGAAAGATATACACGAGAAAGGCAAGCACGATACCCAAAGAAATGATAATGAATAGGCCAGTAGTAACTAAGTCAGGCCTCCGGTCTTCAGGCGTCAGTGGGTCCCAGTAAAAACGCTGAACTGCATTATTCATGCCGCACCGTGTAATCAGCCCTCCCATGGTAACCAGCGTCATAGCAAGTTCCAACACACCAAACCCATCGACAGATAGCGCGCCTGCAATGATTGGGAAAGTGACAAAGGCAACGATCCTGACCAAGGCATCGCTGCTACCATAAATGACGGTGTCCTTCAGAAGTTTGACAAGCAAATTTTCAGATGACATTTAATGGTTTTGATATGCGTAATCATGCTTCTGGATCAAGCTGCGGACCAAGGGATGACATACCAATGGCAAACGCTTCGGGAAGTCTCCGATCTCTGGGTCACAGAACTCAAGCAGACTACCTCGCTCGTCATACAAATAGTCGATCACTGCTTTGAACAGAAAAGCCGTGGCTTCATTGCCGTGATATTTCTCCACAAATTGACGCCCAGCGTGCCCTAGAGAATGCCTTAGCACAGGCCTGATGACCAGCTCTCTAAGGACATCCGTGACGCTCTCAGGCGTTGCAGAAACCACCGGGCATTCATCGAAGTAAGACCAGCGACGCAGCGGGCCGAAATATTCTTCATCGTCTAAATTAGAGATCACGGGAAGACCGGCAGCCATCCCCTCCATGCCATTAAGTCCATATCCCTGCAATACCAACTGTTCAGCCAATATGTCTGCCTCTTCGGTCAGAATTCTTTTCACTTCATGTGTTTTAACTCCCTCTAGCAAGATGAGTTCCACCTTGAACCCCTCCTTTTGCAGCGCTTCTACCGCACGCACGATGTACCTAGTTCCCTTGCCACCTCGAGAGTTGGGTGCATGTGCAATCTTTACCACGCCATGCACTCCATCTGCGTGGCTAAGGCGGCAACTCCGTTGCCAAGCGTCCGTGTCAATACATAGTACGCAATATGCAAGCAAGTCAATTCTTCCGAGGCCATCGGAATAAGCGAATCCCGGAAGTATGCAATCGGCATTCTCTACCCAATAGTCAACCTTATGAGCAATCTGCTGTTGCCTCAGCGCGCCTTGAGGAGCGTAGGCAACAAGTCCATACAGCCGGGAGATGGAGCGAACACGGTTGTAAACAAATACATCCCCACCAAAACAAAGTACCACTACTTTCTTATTTGCCACTCTCAACAAAAAGGATTCCAACCTCCAGAGTGGAGTGCATCCGAGAAAGCCTCCTTCAAATGAAAAAAAATACACATCGTATTTGAACAAAGAAATCACAAAAGCGATGAGTGCTCTTATTTTCAAAGGAATGTATGAAGGGACAATATCTGTAACCAACCGATCGTAATCAGAACGAGCATTAAGTGTCGCCGCGTAATTCTCAGTAAATGACTCACTTTCATAACCGGCCTGAGCCATAGCGCGCGACCAATACGGATTATTAATGATCGGAGCAGGCCCCCACATCAGACTCGGCCGTTTAGCTATCCCACCCGACGACAGAAATCTCGAAAATAGCGCAGCTATAAAGAAAATTGGAAAAATAATGGGAAAAGCCAATAAGACCACTGTGTTAAACACAAAGGTTTTATAGGTGTATATTGGTCTTTTAACTGCCATGAACTTCGATAAACTTGTTATGCGAATATCTAAGAACATCACGGTAGTAAAACAAGTCTGGCTCGGCTTGAATTCCTACAGGATAGATGTTTTTGTAATTTTTTTCCTTAATAAAATCTCGCATTTTGGCAATCCCCTCTGCATTTCTCAACGTAGGCATCGGGAACCCTGCGGGCAATCTCTTCAAATCCGAAAACACGACGGTTTCTTTTGAAACAACACCCATTTGAACAAGCTCACTTATGAGCTTGTTCGTCATATCAGCGCAGTTAATTGTGCTACCTGCTGGGAACACTGCCTCCACGCACAATGGAAAGTATTTACCATCAGAATAAGTAAAACTTTCACTGTAATTCACAGGATTGCTAATTCGAAATGCATTTCCATTCTCAAGGTAGGAATAGAAAAAGTACAAATCTGCCATGTTTGGTTTTTCACTGCATGCCAAATTCAAAATCCAAGTCTGTGGTGGCGGATCGCTTTCAATATGTGAGACTCTATGACCGCCAAGCGCGAAAAACAAAGATGGAAGTGCCGCAGTCCACATGCATAGCTCGATATTATCTAACCGGTGACTACCCCCATTCTGTTCAAAAGCTATTGCGTCAACCCTATTGGACGCACCCTCGATATTTGAGATTTTGGCGTTCAACTGTATTTCCCCACCTGCAGCAAGAATTGCAGCAGTCAGATTATCAACAACCTTTTGTAATCCGAATTTTTTTGGATAGTAACTTCCAAGCCCAGAAGAGTATTGAAGTGGCAGATTTTTTTGCTCAGGATATCCCAGTCGTGCGCGAATGGAATCTGACAGCATTAAATCCGGCATATTTTTTTCATCGAAGAAAACCACCCGATGGAACGGGGTCAGAGTTGCAGCCAACTTTTGTAACTCATCTACCGGATGACCATAGATCCCTTCAACAATAGGACCAATTACATTGCGAAGCATTGGCGCCCCAAATTTTTCGGCAATCATTTTGCTAAATGACATCTCAGAAGGGCCCGTCGATGGGGTTTGATTCAGACATTCAAGCATGCCACCAAATAAGGCATGCCTATCTTTGTGATTGCGGAGATCCAAGAATGCAGTATTTGTCTGAAGCCTTCCGTTGAAGTACAGTCCAGCTATTTCTCTTTTGAATCCTCTCAGATCTTGCCATTCATCGTCTCTGAGGCTTGACCTAATAATCCTCTCAATTTCTTCAACCCCAGTATCTTGAAAAATATGGACCCCATGGTCGTACGTACCAAACCTCGGATATGACCATGACTGAAACAGTCCTCCGGTGCTGGGCGCGGAGTCCAGTAAGACGACGGGTAGGGCCGACCGCTGTTGCATGGCGCGAGCCAACACTAGCCCATTGAGCCCAGCCCCGACAATCACATTTTTTCTGCATTTATCCAATTTAACTCTCCTTGACTAGGTTCACCAAACGGTGACTTTCAAACAAGTCCTTAGTCCTTAAGGCTGGTGAACGGAACGACATAAAACAACGGATAACCCGAAAGAAGCTCAAAACGTTGCGCTTCTAGCACTGCCCGGTTGTGCACTGTCGTGTAGTACTGGTAGCGAAAGTTCTGTGTACCCCAGCGGCTCTTGAAGCGGTATACGCCATCCTGAGAAAGCCAGGTACCGCCCCAGTTCCACCAGCGGAATCCCGCCTTTGAAGCATCTTCCATGGCCTGAAAGATGGCCGCGCTGAGCGCTTGGCTTTCACGGTATTCCTTGCACACCACCGGCGTGAAGTATTCAGCCACCCGATTAAAGTAGAAGACCAGCACCGCAGCTACCGCCTCGCCGTTCAGACGCGTGACGTATATCCGATAGTCCCGATCCTGACGGAAATGCGCCGGGATCAGGTTGAAAAAGCGGCGTGACTTGGGCACTCCGCCGATTTCCTGCATATTCAGTTCGTGGACTTCGGCGAGGAACTCCATCGCATCGTTCTCCACCGCGACTACCGCGCCCGACTTCCATGCCTTACGTATCGCATTGCGGGTCTTGTAATGAAACGACTTCATGAGGGCATCCCCGTGGTTTTCCACGAAGTCAATCTGCGTAAACTGGCCAATCCGTTCGTCGTTCAACTCGTGACGCCAGCCGGTCACCCGGTCCGTGTCCAGAGGGCTCTCAACCACGGTGGCGGTTGCAACATCGTCCTGCGCAACACGAGCGTTGTAGGCATCCACCAGTGCCTGGCGCGCAGCTGGGTCGGCGCCGATCAGCCCACCATTGCTGCCGTAGAACGGCAATGAATTCACGACCACGCCCAACGGCCCGTCGGCCTCCATCAATGGCAGTGCTGCCAGCAACTTCCCGTCATCATCGCTGGCCAGCAGCGTTGCCTGCCGACAACCCAGCAGTTCTTCGAGCATCGCCATGTAGCGGCTGGACTGGTACAGCAAGGAATCATCTCTGGTCAGCAGCAACTCGTCGTAGGCTTGGCGGTGCTCTGCAGTCAGTTTGTCTATGCGCATCTAAACTGGCTCATAGATATTGTCCGGGCGAACAATGCCGCTATTACGAAAGGCCACCATGGTGAACTCGTAGGGCATATAGGATTGATCGATGCGAAGGCGGGGGGAAAGCCTGTCGCACATGAAGTGGTACATGGACTCGACATTCACATGGTGCGCGCCAGGCTGCGTGAAGTCGACCTGGTCGGTCATGAAATTGACCGCCAGTGAAACCCGGCAGATACCGAACAAGTGCTCCAACGCCGCCCGTACATAGGCAAGGTACGCCGCGCTACTGTCACCATCGATCAGGTTGAAGGTTCCCGAAATGACGACGTGGTCAACTGGCTCGACCAACTCGGCATAGTTGCGGATCAGATGCACCGCAGCCGTCGGGTGCTTGTCCCGTACCGCCTGGACGAACTCCGGCACCACGTCTGCGCCAATGTACCGGTAGTCAGCGAAACGCTGATCCAGGTCGTCCTTGAGGTGGGCTAGGCCGCAACCGAAGTCCAGCACGGAGAAGCCTACACCACTGAAATGCTGGGTCAAGGCCTTGAATCGCAGCGCCTGGCGTCCGCGCGGCCACAGCACGGCGGCCGGCGAATCCCCGTGCACAGCGAAGGCTTCCTGGTAGAGGCGGGACTGCGGCAGGGCCCCTGGAATCACGCTATCGGTCATGTACGGCATTCACGAGAGCGCACTCTCGCACCAGGCCTCTGCGTTCAGCAGCGACCAAATCAACAGGCGACGGTTCTCGCGCCCGTCGAGGTGCTGCTGAACCAGTTGCAATACCGACCCGCGATCCAAAAATTGGTAGATGCGTGCATCGGCGTTGAGCAGCTTACGTTTCACAAACTCGATGCTTTCCCCCTTAAACCAGCTCGCATCTGGGGAAGAAAATCCTTGCTTTTCAGCCTTCGTGATTTCGTCTGGGATGTAGCGCGTCATGACGTCGCGCAACACTTGTTTTCCATCGTTGGTTTTCTGGAAATACCGGCCACTCTTATTACCGGGCTCATTTTCATTAAGCCTCAAAACTTCTGTCAGGTTGTTCAACTTCAAGCCAACTGGACACTGCATGGCGAAGTCAACCAAGTCGTTGTCCATAAAAGGAACCCTGCTTTCTAAGCCGTGTGCCATGCTTAGTTTGTCCTCAACAACAAACAAGCCGTGCAAGAAAGTTTTCGCCTCGAAGTACAACGAGTGATTGATGTAGTCCTCGGGCCTCTCAAGTTCGTTGTCGTGGGTAGCAAACACATCACGAAAAATATCTCGCGTCCAGACCTTGTCCACATCCCCCCAGATGGGCGCAAACATCTGCTTGAGTTGACTGTTGCTGGCTAAGCGTTGCCAGTACAGGTAATACTCATCGATATAGTGTTCAAAACTTTGGCTGTTAGCGCCTCGGTAATAGCGCCAAGGATAACCACCGAAAAGTTCGTCACCACCGCTCCCTGAAAGCACAACCTTCACAAATTTACTGGCGAGTTTGGCCGCATAAAAATTAGGGTAGCTTTGCCCCACACGCGGTTCTTCAAGGTGTAACGCAAGTTTTGGTAAGCATCGCTCCATATCACCAGCCTTGAGCACCATTTCGTAATGCTCAGTTTTGAAGCGAGCTGACATGGCTTCCGCTTTGGTGCGCTCGTCGAAGCTTAGCTCAATGCCCGAAGCCGAACTGAGATCAAAGCCACAGGTGAAGGTTTTGAGGTAGGGGAACTGTTGTGCAGCAATGGCAGTGATGGAACCTGAGTCCATTCCACCACTGAGGTAGGCACCCAGTTCGACGTCACTCACCAGTTGACGACTCACCGCTTGTTTAAAGAGACGGTCTAGCTCTTCTACGTATTCTTGTTTATTAGCCTTGTGAGCTGGTTCACGGAAACGGTAGTCCCAATATTGATGCTGACTCCACTGACCTGTATCAACACGCAATTTGGCGAAATGCCCCGCTGGTAACAAATGCACATCTTCCAGCAAGGTTTGATCGGTGAATATATTCTGGAATGTGAAATATTCAAGCAACGCTTTTTTGTTCAGATCCCGCTTGAATGTGGGTTGAGCCGTAATAGCCTTCTGCTCAGATCCAAATGCAAAATTTTGACCTTGCCTTGCATAATAAAGAGGCTTGATGCCGTAACGATCACGTGCCAGCAGCAGCGTTTGCTCTTTACGATCCCACAAGGCCAAACCAAACATGCCATTGAACTTGAGCAAAGCATCTGGCCCCCAATGAGCTAACGCATTCAGTACGACCTCGCTGTCTGTCTGGCTCCTGAACCAATATCCCAGTGCCTCAAGCTCGGCGCGAATTTCCCGGTAGTTGTAAATCTCGCCGTTGTAGCTCAACACGTAGCGGTGGTCGCCCGTGATCATGGGCTGATGCCCAGCAGGGCTGAGGTCGATGATCGCCAAACGGCGATGCCCAATGCCCACATTGCCCTCGATCCATTGGCCTTCGCCATCGGGCCCTCGATGGGCGATGGCATCCGTCATTTTTTTGAGGATGACTGGCGAGACAGGCTCACCGTTCAAATGGATAAGACCAGCAATACCGCACATTAAATTGCGCTCTCCAACACTTGCTCAATCACATAGTCTTGCTCTTCGACCGTCATGCCGTGGAACAACGGCAGGGAAATACTGCAGTCGTTGGCCGCGTAGGCATTGGGGAAATCTTGTGAATTCAGCTTGTACTTGTCTCGATAGAACGTGAGCATGTGTACCGCGTGAGTGGCCGGCCTAGTTGAAATGCCGACTTTTTGTAATGTATCCATCCATGCATTGCGTCGCTCATTGATGCGGGACACTGCGTCTGGCTTGACACTCTCGGGTTGGAACAAGCATGGATAGCTTTGATAGCCATGCTCGTAGCCGGCGCGATGCACAGGCGTGCGCAGCCAATCTAGCTTGGCAAATGCTTCGTCGTAGCGCTTGGCCAAGTGCTGTCTTTCCAGAACGATGTCGACTGCTCTGTCCATCTGGGCAGAACCCAACGCCGCTTGCAAATCAGTCATGCGTTGGTTGTAGCCTGCATCTGGATGATCGGCCAACAAATAGGGGCGCGCGCCCAAATGTCGCTGCAAGTCAGACATAGCGGCTCCATGGTCACGCAATCGACGCAACTTAGCGGCTAACTCGTCGTCTTGCGTGGTAATCATGCCGCCTTCACCGGTGGTGATAGCTTTGCGAGGGTGAAAGCTAAAGACGCCCGCATGACCGAATGACCCGACGTGCTGCCCTTGATACCTGCTACCAAAACCACATGCCGCATCCTCCACCACCCACAGTTGGTGACGCTTGGCGAGTGCGTTTATGGGCTCCATATCAGCGGCCATGCCAAACAAATGCACGGGCAAGATGGCTTTTGTTTTGGGAGTTACCAAAGAGGCAAGGTGCTGAACATCTAAATTGAACGTCTCGAGATCAATATCACAAAAAACGACCTTAGCCCCCAAATGCTCCACCACGTTAGCCGTAGCAATCCAAGTGAATGCTGGCACGATAACTTCATCACCAGGTTGAATGCCCACGGCTGCAAGGGATAGGTGCAAGCCTGTGGTGCAAGAAGTGACGGCAATCGAATGCTTGGCGCCAGTGAATGCAGACCATTTATCTTCGAATTCGCGAACCTTTGGACCTTGAACCAACCAACCCGAGCGCAATGGCTCCATGACACTCTGAATTTCACTCTCTAGCAGAGAGGTTCTGGCAATTGGAACGTTCATGTGCGCGTTCGAGCTCACGTAGGCAATCCCACAGCATGACGGCGCGCAGCCACTTCGGCTTTGTGCGAAGCTCGCCAATCGATCAAGCGCTGCAGGCCTTCATTAAGGTCAATCTGTGCAGTAAAGCCGATTTCAGCTGAGGCTTTTTTGGGCGAACCGATGCGGTTTCGCACCAGTGTGGCTTGGCTTCTTGGCGCATATTGGATTTGCTTGGTGCACCCTGTCAGAACCAACAATTTCTCTGCCAATTCTTTGAGTGAAGTGCGCTTGCCTGTGCCCACGTTGTAGAACGAATCTACCGCGTCGGATTTCATCGCGCAGACGTTGGCCAATGCGCAATCTTCAACAGCCACAAAGTCAAACGCCTCAGAGCCATCGCCCATGATGGTGGGGCTTTCGCCTTTGTCAATGGCATCCAGCATTTTCATGATGACGGCAATGTAGGCGCCGTGGTAGTCTTGGCGCGGACCGTACACGTTCATGTAACGCAAACCCACAAAGTTCAATCCATAACGGTGATGAAAAGAACGCATCATGGCTTCACCCGCAATCTTGGTGGCGCCATAGAAGTTTTTATTGTTAAAAGGGTGGTTTTCGGTCATGGGCTCTTCAACCGCATCTCCATAAACAGAAGCAGATGATGAATAAACCAATCGCTTGACACCTTTGGCAACACAAGCCTCCATCACGTTGAAGGTTCCGCGCACATTCACATCAAAAGCGGTGCGAGGATATTCGTGACATTGCAGGAGCCACAAAGCAGCCAAATGAAATACGCCATCAGCACCTTCAAAGGCAGACTGCAAAATGTCGGTTTGCATGACATCGCCACCCACGTCGTAAATTTTGACGCGTGGATCCTTAAGCGCATTGTTCAAATTTTCACGGGTACCTCGAACAAAGTTGTCGTAAATCACAACTTCTTTAACATCGTCTTTCAAAAGCGTGTCAACCGTGTGTGAACCAATAAGACCTGCGCCTCCAACAACTACAAATTTTTTACCTTTGATATCCATGTTAATGACTCACTTTTTAACGATTGAAGAAACCTGTTCGGCAATAGCCAAGCTGGCGGTTAAACCCGGCGACTCTATGCCAAACAAATTAACCAATCCTGCGACGCCATGGTCTTGATGTGTTTGAATCACAAAATCACTAGAAAATTGTTGCGGCGTGCCCAGTTTTGGACGAATGCCGCTGTATGTTGGGGCCAACTTACTTGGATCGCAAGCCGGCCAATAGGTTTTTATAGCATGAGCAAATTTTTGCTTTGATTTATCACTGACTTGGTAATCGATTGTATCAATCCACTGAACGTCAGGACCAAAACGAGCTTGGCCTCCCATGTCTAGCGTGAGGTGTATGCCCAACCCACCCGTTTCTGGGACCGGGTAAATTAAACGCTTAAATGGCACTTGGCCCATATATGCGTAGTAGTTGCCTTTTGCATAGCAAGCTTGGGGGATATAGGTGCTCGCTAGTCCATCGATACTTCTAGCCACACCAACTGCATGAAGGCCTGCTGAATTGATGAGGTGCCGAGCATTGACAGTCGCCGGATCTGCACCGCCAAGGCGTATTTCAAAACCTTTAGGTGCAACCCGGGCACACTCAAAAGGGGTTTTATAAACAATCACGCCCTCGCCTGTTTCTATATCGTTGATCAAGCTTTGCATATAGGCATGTGAATCCAAAATACCCGTAGATGGGGAATAGAGCACTTCGCTTGCTTTTAGGCTTGGCTCACCAGTAGATATTGACTGCCGGGAAAGAAACTGCAAGTCCTCCACCCCATTACTCTTTCCAGCCTGTTGCAGTTGATGAAGTTTTTGGGCTTGAGCTTCGTTTTGCGCAACGATCCATTTACCAATTTTTTTGTGTGGAATGCCTCGGCGGAGGCAATACTCATAAAGCAAATGCTTGCCGCGAACACTGTGGCGCGCTTTGTTTGAGTTTTCTTCGTAATAAATGCCCGCGTGAATGACTTCGCTGTTGCGCGAACTAGTGCCTGTGCCAAAGCTAGCCTCTGACTCCACAACCAGTGTTGAGCAGCCTTGCTCAACCAAATATTTGGCACAGGCCAAGCCCACTACACCTGCGCCCACAACAACTACATCAAACTGATACGACATTCAATAAAGAGGCTTTTAGTGATTGAACGATCGTGTCTTGAGTCGTTTGATTCAGCTCAGCGCTCATGGGCAAACTCATCACCCGCTTGGCCATTTCCCGTGCAATAGGCGTGCACTCTGGGCAGCACAGGTGTTTGTAAGCTGGTTGCTCGTTCAGCGGCACTGGGTAGTGCACCGCGGTGGGAATGCCGGCTTCGGTCAAGTGCTTTTGCAGTGCTTCGCGGTTGGGCGCCATGACAGTGTATTGGGCGTAGACGCTGGTGCGCTCGGGGCTCTGCTGGATTCGGGTAATGCCTGCTTGGTCGAGCAGTTGGTTATAGCGTTGGCCGATTTCCATGCGTTGCTGCACTTCCCATTCAAAGCGTTCGAGCTTGGCTAGGACGATGGCGCACTGCAGGGTGTCCATGCGGCCGCCCACACCTACGCGGGTGTGCACGTAGCGCCGGCTTTGGCCGTGGACGCGAATCTCACGCATGGCTTGGGCCAAGGTGTCGTCGTTGGTAAAGATGGCGCCACCGTCGCCGTAGCAACCCAGGGGCTTGCTGGGGAAAAAGCTGGTGCAGCCGATGGTGCTGAGGTTACAGCTCTGACGGCCTTTGTAGGTAGCACCGAAGCTTTGGGCGGCGTCTTCAATGACGGGCAGGTTGCCGTGTTTGGCCGCGATGGCGTTGATGGCGTCCATATCGGCGGTTTGGCCATAAAGACTCACCGGCATGATGGCTTTGGTTTTGGGCGTTATGGCGGCTTCAATGAGGTCGGCGTTGATGTTGCCGGTGTCGGGTTCTACGTCCACGAACACTGGCTTGGCGCCCAAGAGCACGATCACCTCGGCCGTGGCCACAAAGGTGAACGGCGTGGTGACGATTTCATCGCCAGGGCCAATGCCCAGCGCCATGAGGCTCATAAGCAAAGCCTCGGTGCCGCTGGCACAGGTGATGCAGTGCTTGGCCCCCGTGAAGGCCGCGAGCTTGTCTTCGAGCTCTTTGACCTCAGGCCCCATGATGTACTGGCCGTGCTCCAGAACCGCATCGATGCGGGCTTGGATCTGCGGTTTGAGCGCTTGGTATTGGGTTTTGAGGTCGATAAAGGGGATGGTCATGGTTACTATCGTTTTTACTGACGCTTCAATTGATCGTGGCTGAGGGCGTAAACCTGATTCGTATGCGGGCAGGTGTATTGGCCTTCACCCTGGGTGGGTAGCGGGATTTGCTCGCCATATTCACTCATCCAACCCACGTGCTTGGCGGGCACGCCCACCATCAAGGCGTAAGGCTTAACATCCTTATTCACCACTGCGCCGGCACCCACAAAGGCAAATTCACCAATGGTGGCACCACAAACGATGGTGCAGTTAGCGCCCAGCGTGGCGCCTTTTTTGACCAGTGTGTTGCGGTATTCGCTTTTGCGCTCGATGAGCGAGCGGGGGTTGTAAACATTGGTGAAGACCATGCTGGGGCCACAAAACACGCCCTCTTCCAAAGTCACGTTGTCGTACACGCTAACGTTGTTTTGTACTTTGCAGCGGTCACCGATCACCACCTTGTTGCCCACGAAGACATTTTGCCCCAAGGACACGCCTTGGCCGATTTTGGCGCCGCTGCACACATGGGCGAAGTGCCACACGCGGCTACCTTCGCCAATCTGAGCGCCCTCGTCGACGATGGCACTGGGGTGGATGGTGACGTTGGGGGCGGTCATGTCAGCAATCCAAGGGCAAAGACACCTTCACGCCGTCTTTGGCCGAGCGGTACATGGCTACCAGCAGCTCCAAGCTCTTGAGGCCCGATCGGCCATCGGTCTCGGCTTCTGCCTCCCCGCGCAAGGTTTTGATCACGTTGGCGTAATACAAGGGGTGTCCAAAGCCATATACGCTGGTGGTGGCGTAGCTAGCCTTTTTGATTTCTTCATCTTCTGGCCGTGCGTCAGCAAATTGCCATTCTTGAATTTCGTTCACAGCCACACCGCCAACGCGAACTGTCCCTTTCTCGCCCAAGATGGTGATGGAGCCTTCCAAATTTTTGGGATAGGTCAGCATGCTGACGTTGAGCGTACCCATGGCACCACTGCGCCATTTGATAACAGCGACGCCACTGTCTTCTGCCTC